>NZ_JBEPAP010000179.1:0-1023 GCF_040298665.1 Streptomyces sp. NPDC001508 | reverse complement strand
CCGGTGTTTGTGTTTCCGGGTCAGGGAGCGCAGTGGCCCGGCATGGGCGCACAACTCCTGGACACCTCACCCGTCTTCCGCCAGGCCATCACCGACTGCGCCCACGCACTCGCCCCCCACATCGACTGGGACCTCGAACACGTCCTGCGCGACACCGACCCCCACGCCCTGGACCGCGTCGACATCGTCCAGCCCGCCCTGTGGGCCATGATGATCGGCCTCACCCGCTGCTGGGAACACCTCGGCATCACCCCCACCGCCGTCATCGGACACTCCCAGGGCGAGATCGCCGCCGCCCACATCGCCGGCATCCTCACCCTCGAAGACTCCGCCCGCATCATCGCCCTGCGCTCCCAGCTCATCCGCCACCACCTCACCGGCCACGGCGGCATGGCCACCGCCAACCTCCCCGCCGACACCCTCACCGACCACTACCTCCCCGCCTACCCCCACATCCACATCGCCGCCCACAACAGCCCACACCACACCGCCCTCGCCGGCGACCAAACCCAACTCCACCAACTCCTCCAACAACTACACACCGACGGCATCAAAGCCCGCCTCCTGCCGGTCGACTACCCCTCCCACACCCACCACACCGAAGCCCTCCACCAAGACCTCCTCGACGCCCTCGCACCCATCACCCCCCACCACGGCCACACCCCCCTCCACTCCACCCTCACCACCCAACCCGTCACCGGAACCGACCTCACCCCCGCCTACTGGTACAACAACCTCCGCAACCCCGTCCGCCTCACACAAACCCTCACCCGCCTCACCGACGAAGGCCACCACACCTACCTCGAACCCAGCCCCCACCCCACCCTCACCACCCCCATCCACCACACCAACCCCCAAGCCACCACCATCCACACCCTCACCCGAAACCAACACACACCACACCCCCTCCACACCGCCCACGCCACCGCCTGGACCCACGGCCAACCCACCACCTGGCCCCACCCCCACACCACCACCCACACCCCCCTCCCCACCTACCCCTTCCAACACAAACACCACTGG
>NZ_JBEPAP010000178.1:0-1072 GCF_040298665.1 Streptomyces sp. NPDC001508 | reverse complement strand
GAAGCCGGTTTCCAGAAACGCGAGATCGAACGCAACGCCTACCGCATCGCCCAGGAGACCGACACCGGCACCCGGACCGTCGTCGGCGTCAACACATTCCGGCTCGACGAGGAAGAACCCTACGAACCACTCCGCGTCGACCCCACCATCGAGACACGACAGGCCGAGCGCCTCGCCAAACTGCGGGCCTGGCGCAGTCAGGAACGCGTCGACCGGGCGCTGCGGTCGCTGCGGGAGGCCGCGCGCGGCGAAGCCAACGTCCTGTATCCCATGAAGGAGGCGCTCGCCGCCGGCGGCACCATCGGCGAGGTGTGCGCGGTGCTGCGCGACGTGTGGGGCACCTACCGTGCGTCCGACACTTTGTGACTTCTCCCGGGCCGGGCCCGCGGTCATCTGTCCGGGCGCGCTCGATGCCCGTTCGAGCTGTGCCGCCGCCCGCTTTCAGCGAGATCACGAAAGCGGCCTCGCGGGCGGCCCCGTCTCGTCTAGGCTTGTACGGCACGACCACGGCAGTCAGGGTGATGACCGGCACCGCCCGAGTGCACGCACGTGAACGTGGGGGGAAAGACGTTGCACAGCTCAGCGCCGACGACACGGCTCGACAAAGCAGCGCCCACCGGTTCATGCCGCAGACCAGGCCGACCGGTCAGCACCGACCGGCGGACGGTCCGGGCCAGTCTCGCCGGCGGTATCAGCCGCCCACGGTGACATGACGGTCATGGCCGCGGCTGTCGGGGCTCCGGAGCAGTTCCTCGGCAGCATGTCCACGCGCTCCGACAACGATGTCCCACTGACCACACGTGCCCACTACCCCACCACCCGGCGCACCAGGTCGCGGCGCCCGTACATCCCGTGTGTCCGTTCGGCGAAGGCGCAACGTCCGTATGAGGGCGGCCCGACGCGCGAGGAGCCCGGGGCGCCCGCGGGCCGCACGGCGCCGTCGGACGCCCGCCGCCGGACGGGACGTCGGGCCTGCGCGGACAAGATCATTGTTGACGCCTTGCGACCGGCGAAGCAGCCTGACTACGCTCGGTCGTCCTCCCAGTGAATCGCGAGTGCATGGCAGAGGACC
>NZ_JBEPAP010000177.1:0-1090 GCF_040298665.1 Streptomyces sp. NPDC001508 | reverse complement strand
GGGTGGGGTCATGGCTCCCACGCTATGAGCGGGCCGGGTGAGGCGGATCGGCCGCAGGTCCCGAAGGAGAGTCCCCCTCAGGTTGTAGGGGTGGGCTCAAGCCTTCGTCACTGGTCCCGCCACCAAACGTTTCGGCGAGAAGCAGGCCATTATCGCCGGCATGGCGGCCCCACGGGTGCGCATGATCGTGCTCCTGTCGTTGAGGACCCGGCTAGGCTGGCGGGGTTGCCTTACTGGTTAGCAGAATGAATCACCGATACGCGAGCGAACGTGAAGCGACTGCTGCTGCAAAACGTCTGCGACCTGAGCAACAACATGAATGGTCTTCGGTTTCCGTGTTTCGTAAAGTCTGGAAACGCGGAAGTCAGCGCCCTGCACCATTATGTTCCGGATCTGCATCGCAGGATGCTGCTGGCTACCCTGTGGAACACCTACATCTGTATTAACGAAGCGCTGGCATTGACCCTGAGTGATTTTTCTCTGGTCCCGCCGCATCCATACCGCCAGTTGTTTACCCTCACAACGTTCCAGTAACCGGGCATGTTCATCATCAGTAACCCGTATCGTGAGCATCCTCTCTCGTTTCATCGGTATCATTACCCCCATGAACAGAAATCCCCCTTACACGGAGGCATCAGTGACCAAACAGGAAAAAACCGCCCTTAACATGGCCCGCTTTATCAGAAGCCAGACATTAACGCTTCTGGAGAAACTCAACGAGCTGGACGCGGATGAACAGGCAGACATCTGTGAATCGCTTCACGACCACGCTGATGAGCTTTACCGCAGCTGCCTCGCGCGTTTCGGTGATGACGGTGAAAACCTCTGACACATGCAGCTCCCGGAGACGGTCACAGCTTGTCTGTAAGCGGATGCCGGGAGCAGACAAGCCCGTCAGGGCGCGTCAGCGGGTGTTGGCGGGTGTCGGGGCGCAGCCATGACCCAGTCACGTAGCGATAGCGGAGTGTATACTGGCTTAACTATGCGGCATCAGAGCAGATTGTACTGAGAGTGCACCATTGCGGTGTGAAATACCGCACAGATGCGTAAGGAGAAAATACCGCATCAGGCGCTCTTCCGCTTCCTCGCT
>NZ_JBEPAP010000176.1:0-1098 GCF_040298665.1 Streptomyces sp. NPDC001508 | reverse complement strand
GTGTTGACGCCGACGACGGTCCGGGTGCCGGTGTCGGTCTCCTGGGCGATGCGGTAGGCGTTGCGTTCGATCTCGCGTTTCTGGAAACCGGCTTCGATCGCCGCGACCGCGCCGCCCAGGTCCTCGACCTTGCGCATCAGCTCCACGGCGGCGGCCTCCAGGTCGTCGGTCATCCGCTCGACGGCGTACGAGCCGGCGAAGGGGTCCACGGTCGCGGTCACATCCGTCTCATGGGCCAGTACCTGCTGGGTCCGCAGGGCCAGCCGCGCGGAGGCGTCCGTGGGCAGCGCGAGCGCCTCGTCGAAGGCGTTGGTGTGCAGCGACTGGGTGCCGCCCAGCACCGCGGCCAGCGCCTGGACCGCGACCCGGACCAGGTTCACCTGCGGCTGCTGCGCCGTCAGCTGCACCCCCGCGGTCTGGGTGTGGAACCGCAGCATCATGGACCTGGGGTCACGCGCCCCGAACTCCTGCCGCATCACCCGCGCCCAGATCCGGCGCGCGGCACGGAACTTGGCGACCTCCTCCAGCAGGGTGGTCCGGGCGACGAAGAAGAACGACAGCCGGGGCGCGAAGCCGTCGACGTCCATCCCGGCCGCCACCGCGGCCCGCACATAGGCGACGGCGTCGGCCAGCGTGAAGGCGATCTCCTGCACGGGCGAGGCGCCCGCCTCGGCCATGTGGTAGCCGGAGACCGAGATGGTGTTCCACCGGGGCAGCTCGGCCCGGCAGTAGCGGAAGACATCCGCGGTCAGCCGCAGCGACGGCCGCGGCGGGAAGATGTACGTACCCCGCGCGATGTACTCCTTGAGGACATCGTTCTGGACGGTGCCGGCCAGCCGCCCGGCCGGCACGCCCTGCTCCTCGGCGACCAGCTGGTACAGCAGCAACAGCAGCGCGGCGGGCGCGTTGATCGTCATGGAGGTGGAGACCTCGCCGAGCGGGATCCCGCCGAACAGGACCCGCATGTCGTCGATCGAGTCGACCGCCACGCCGACCCGGCCGACCTCGCCGTGCGCGAGGGGCGCGTCGGAGTCGTGGCCCATCTGGGTGGGCAGGTCGAAGGCGACGGACAGGCCCGTGGTGCCGTGCGCGATCAGC
>NZ_JBEPAP010000175.1:0-1129 GCF_040298665.1 Streptomyces sp. NPDC001508 | reverse complement strand
AGCGGCGGACCTGGTGCTCGTCCAGCCCGGCCAGTCCCTTCTCACTTTGGAAGGTTTCCTCCACCCGCCATCTGGAACCTGCGACCTTGACCAGGAGGGCCAGGGATGCCGGAGTGGTGGAGTGACAGCGGTAGTAGGCGAGTTCACCGGTGGTGCGGTTGCGGCGGATCAGCAGCTGGTGGTGGCCTGGGCCGGGGTCGGCCAGGTCGATGACGGCCCAGTCGTAAAACCGCTGCCCCTTCGCGCCGCGTCCGGCCGAGAGCTTCTGCCAGGCCCGCTTCGGCACCTTCCGTGCCAGGGCATCCGCGCGGAACTTCCCCGCCCTGGTGGGCACTTCGGCCGAGCAGGCCACCGCGAGGACATAGCCGATGCCGCGGTTCTCCAGCGCCGCGCGCAGTTTCGGGTTGCCGCCGTAGACCTCGTCACCGGTGACCCAGCCGACGCGGTGTCCGGCGTCCAGGAACCGTTCGATCATCACCCGGGCCAGTTCTGGCTTGGTCGCGAAGGCGGTGTCCTTGCCGAGCCCCGCCGCCTGGCAGCGGTCCGGGTCGCTCGTCCAGGAGCGCGGGATGTACAGCTCCCGGTCCACTGCCGCATGTCCGCGGGCGCCGGCGTAGACGAGGTAGACGGCTACTTGAGAGTTCTCGATCCGCCCGGCGGTGCCGGTGTACTGGCGCTGGACGGCGACGGTGCGGGTGCCTTTCTTCACGTCGCCGGTCTCGTCGACGACCAGCACCGCGGCCTCGTCGTGGAGGTGCTCGACGATATATTCGCGCACGTCGTCGCGGACGGCATCGGCGTCCCAGGCGGCCCGGCACAGCAGGTGCTGCATGCCGTGCGGAGCGGCCTCCCCGGCCCACTCGGCGATCGTCCAGCAGTTCTTGCGCGGCAGGTCCGACAGCATGCCCAGCACCAACCGGCTGGCGCGCAGACGGGGTTCGACCCGCGCGAACCGGGCCGCTATGCGGCCCATGGCCACCTCGAACGCCTCCCGCCAACGCGCGGGATCTATGCTGTGACCTGCGGCCACCGTCTCTTCGTAAGTCCACACAACTCACGATGATCAACGGTGGCCGCACCCGTCTCCGCACCGGCCCGACCAGCAAGATCACGATCTACAGCTGGAGTA
>NZ_JBEPAP010000174.1:0-1159 GCF_040298665.1 Streptomyces sp. NPDC001508 | reverse complement strand
CCTCATGAATTCAGCTACGGCAGCGATCTGATGCCCTGGCAGAAGAAGGGTGCCTCTCACCTGCGATGATCTGGATTGTCTAGATCAAAACCGTCGCGAGGAAGAGACACCCAACAGGTGCAGGCTACCGAATGGGATCACCGGCTCGGCGTGCGGGCCGACGGCAAGAGTCTCGTCGGGTACGCGGGGGTGGTGCTGCTGAGGAAGGTCGCCGACCGTGTCGGGCTCACCCGTGCCCTGGCCGCCGTACTTCCGCGGGGCACCGGGCCGGGGTGGCGGGACCGGGGCGTCGTGCTTGTCCAGCTGGCCTGTGCGATCGCGCTGGGCGCGACGAATGTTCTGGCGGCCGAGCACCTGCAGCACCAGTGGCGGGCGTTGTTCCCCGAACCGGTCTCGGACAGCACGCTGCGACGTGCCCTGGAGGCGGTCGACGGACCGGTCGCGGCGCGCATCGAGCGAGTCCGCGCCGTGATACGCCGGGCGGTGTGGACCTGGCTGGCCCTGCGACCCGCGGGCTTTCCCTGGATATCGGTGTGCGGCCGGCGGCTGACCGGCTGGTACGTCCTCGATCTCGACGCCACCGTGGTGACCTGCACCAGCGGTAAGGAAGGGGCGGCGGGCACGTTCAAGGGCACCTGGGGGCATCATCCGCTGGGGGCGTGGGTGGCCAACACCCGCGAGTGCGTGGCGATGCTGCTGCGGTGTGGCAACGCGGCGGCCAACGACGTCGCCGACCACAAGACGGTCCTGGCCGCCGCGCTGCGGCAGCTCCCGTTGCCCCTGTGGTCGAAACTGCTGGTCAGGATCGACGGCGCGGCCTTCAGCCACGCCCTCCTCGACCACCTGACGTCCTTGACCACCAGCCGCAGGCGGGTGCGGTGGGTCACCGGCTGGGCCATCCACACCATCGACGAGGAGGCCATCGCCAGGCTGCCGGAGAAGGTGTGGACGGACGCACTGCGACAGGACGGCGAGGTCCACGCGATCAAGGGGCCGGGCGGCGACATGGTTTCCTGCCAGGTCGCCGAGCTGACCGGGGTCCGTGACCTGACCGGCTGGCCGACGGGGATGCGGCTGATCGTGCGCCGGGTCAAACCCTCGCGCCGCGATACGAAGAAGCTGACCGCCTTCGAGAAGCGCACCGGCTGGCGCTACCAGA
>NZ_JBEPAP010000173.1:0-1160 GCF_040298665.1 Streptomyces sp. NPDC001508 | reverse complement strand
AAGGCGGTCGTCGGGGAGACGTTCGAGGTGTCCGCGACCGTGTTCCGCGAGGGGCATGACGCGGTGGCCGCGAATGTGGTGCTGTGCGATCCCGAGGGCCGGGCCGGCCCCTGGACCCCGATGCGCGAGACGGCCCCCGGCACCGACCGCTGGGTCGCGGACGTCACCCCGGACGCGATGGGCCGCTGGACCTACCACGTGGAGGCATGGGGCGACCCCGTCACCACCTGGCGGCACACCGCGGGGATCAAGATCCCGGCGGGCCTCGACACGGATCTGGTGCTGGAGGAGGGCGCGCGGCTGTACGAGCGGGCGGCGGCCGACATGCCCGAGACGGGCGGAGCGCGGGACGCCGTTCTCGCCGCGGCGGCGGCCCTGCGGGACGAGGACCGGCCGCCCGCGTGGCGGCTGGCGGCGGCGTTTGCGCCGGGGGTGGCGGAGGTGCTGGCCCGGTATCCGCTGCGGGAACTGGTCACCGCCTCGACGCCACTGCCCCTGCTCGTGGAACGCGAACGCGCCCTGTACGGCTCCTGGTACGAGTTCTTCCCCCGCTCCGAGGGCACACCCGACCAGCCCCACGGCACCTTCCGCACCGCCGCCCGACGCCTCCGACCCATCGCGGACATGGGCTTCGACGTCGTCTACCTCCCCCCGATCCACCCCATCGGCACCACCCACCGCAAAGGCCCCAACAACACCCTCACCGCCCGCCCCGACGACGTCGGCGTCCCCTGGGCCATCGGCTCACCCGACGGCGGCCACGACACCGTCCACCCCGACCTCGGCACCACCGAGGACTTCCGCCACTTCGTCCGGCAGGCCACCGCCCACGGCCTGGAGATCGCCCTCGACCTCGCCCTCCAGTGCTCCCCCGACCACCCCTGGATCCACAAACACCCCCACTGGTTCCACCACCGCCCCGACGGCACCATCGCCCACGCCGAGAACCCCCCCAAGAAATACCAGGACATCCAC
Source organism: Streptomyces sp. NPDC001508 (assembly GCF_040298665.1). Classification (NCBI taxonomy): domain Bacteria; kingdom Bacillati; phylum Actinomycetota; class Actinomycetes; order Kitasatosporales; family Streptomycetaceae; genus Streptomyces; species Streptomyces sp. NPDC001508. The sequence goes on along the minus strand of NZ_JBEPAP010000173.1, from coordinate 185 downwards.
CCCCTCGCCTTCGACACCGACATGGACGGCCTGATCACCGAAACCCTCCGCATCCTGCGCCACTGGATGGCCTGCGGCGTCCGCATCTTCCGCGTCGACAACCCCCACACCAAACCCGTCGTCTTCTGGGAACGCGTCCTCACCGACATCAACACCACCGACCCCGACGTCATCTTCCTCGCCGA
>NZ_JBEPAP010000172.1:0-1256 GCF_040298665.1 Streptomyces sp. NPDC001508 | reverse complement strand
GACCCCGGAAGTCGAATGCTTCAGGCGGCCTGAGTGCTCACCTGCTGGCGGCTACGGCACCGAGTCTCACCGACCCGGCAAGTCCCATTAGGCGGCCTTCACCGTCACGCTGGTGGTGCTGTTCAGCATCGGCCGGGACCCCAACTGGCACATCGTGCTGCTGCGGATCCAGGACATCGGCCTCGGCTGCGCGGTGAGCGTGCTGGTCGGCCTGTTCTTCTGGCCGCGTGGCGCCACGGCCGCGGTCGACCGGGCGCTGGCCGCCGCGTACACGGACAGCGCCCGCTATCTGGCGGGTGCGGTGGAGTACGCCGTCGGCAGGTGCGGCAGTCCGCCGATACGGGCCGACGTGCCGCTGGAGCAGGGGCGTGCGGCGGCCGCGTCCGCGCGACGCCTGGACGACGCCTTCCGCAGCTATCTGGCCGAGCGCGGCGCCAAGCCCGTGCCGCTGGCCGACATGACCGCGCTGGTCACGGGGATCGTCGGGCTGCGGCTGGCCGCGGACGCCGTGCTGGGGCTGTGGCGGCGGGCCGGTGACCCGTCCGACGTGGCCGACCGGGCCGCCGCCCGGCTGGTCCTGCTCTCCGCGGCGGGCCGGGTGACCGGCTGGTACCGGGATCTGGCCGGGTGCCTCGGCGGACCGCGGTCCGTACCCGATCCGCTGCCGCCCGACCCGGACAGCGCGGCGGGACTGGTCGAGTCCGTACGCCGTGATCTGCTGGACGAGCACGGGCGGGCCACCGACACGGCGGTCCGCATCATCTGGACCGCCGACCATCTGAGCGCGGCCCGTCGCCTCCAGCCCGCCCTGGCCGCCGCGGCACGCCGCTACGAAAGCTGACGACCGAGCGGTCCGCGGGCGACGTCAGACCAGGCTGCGGCCAGGACAACTCACGGCAGATTCCGAGCCATCACAACCCGCTGAACCTGATTCGTGCCCTCGTAGATCTGGTTGCTTCACGGAGAACATGGCTCTGAGCTGGGGAGAAAGCCCTTCAGCGGGGGACCTCCCCAGCATTCCCCCGTGATCACGAAGGAGCCTCCTGGGCTCTGCCTGGGCATTCCGCTGGTCATGCGTCTAGCGCCGCCAGACCCACTTTCGCCCCAGGTCAAGGACCGCATGGCCGTAACTCGCGCCAGCCAACTTATGCGAGGACGTGACTAGTAGGGCTCCGTTAGGTGTCATTTGCCGGTTGTGTTCGTCCGGAGGCACGGTGGGTGGATGGACATGCGGCAAGTGGAGGATCTCCGGTCGG
>NZ_JBEPAP010000171.1:0-1326 GCF_040298665.1 Streptomyces sp. NPDC001508 | reverse complement strand
CACCTGACAGTGAGGATTGACCATGGCATCGCCCGGGGGTCTGACTCTTCACCTGACTGGCGCTTCGGTTGTCCTTCTGGGGAATCGTCGGCCTGCCGTGCGGTGCCGTCCGGCACGTGGCCGGTCGGGCGTCTGTGACCTAATAGGAGCCTGGCCAGAGGTCCCATCACTGTCTTGTCCGTCTGCCCGACCGGCCCGTGCCCTCCCACTGGTGCACGTTGGAAGGGCAGCACACAACAGCATGGCAGACGAGATAGCGGTGGTCGGCGGGATCGACACCCACACCGACCTCCACCAGGCCGCGGTCATCGACAGCATCGGCCGGCACCTGGCCACCGAGCAGTTCGAGACCACCCCGGAGGGATACCAGCGGCTGCTGGACTGGCTTCGGTCCCACGGTGAGATCCTCGCCGTCGGGGTCGAGGGGACCGGCGCCTACGGAGCCGAGATCGCCCGCTTCCTCACCGCGAACGAGGTCACGGTCATCGAGGTGGACCGGCCGGACCGCAAGGCGAGGCGGGACAACGGCAAGTCCGACCCGATCGACGCCTACGGGGCCGCGACCGCGGTCCTGTCCGGCCGGGCAGGAGGAACACCCAAGGCACGCAACGGGATCGTGGAGGCGATCCGGGCCCTGCGGGTGGTCCGCAAGAGCGCCGTCAAGGCCCGCACGCAGACCATCAACCAGATCCGGACCCTCGTCGTCACCGCCCCGTCCATGGTGCGGGACAAGCTGCGGGGGCTCTCCACGCGGGCACTGGTCGACACCCTGGCCCGCTCCCGCCCCACCGGCAACCTCCACGACCCCGCCTGCGCGGTGAAGACCGCGCTGCGGCGGCTCGCCCGCCGTTACCAGCAGCTCGACGAAGAGATCAAGGACGCGGACAAGGAGATCGGGCCGCTGGTCACCCAGGCCGCTCCCAGGCTCGTCGCCCTGCCGGGCGTCGGCCCCGAGACCGCCGGCCAGCTGCTGACGAGCGCGGGCGACAACCCCGGCCGGCTCCGCTCCGAAGCATCCTTCGCCCACCTCTGCGGGGCCGCCCCGGTCCCGGCCTCCTCCGGCCGCACCCACCGCCACCGCCTCAACCGCGGCGGCGACCGCGCGGCCAACAACGCCCTGCACACCATCGTGCTGGTCCGCATGAAGTACGACCAGCGCACCCAGGAATACGTCGCCCGACGCACCGCCGAAGGCATGGTCAAGAAGGACATCGTCCGCTGCCTCAAACGGTTCGTCGCCCGCGAGATCTACCGACACCTACCCCACGTGACCCACCCCACCAAACCGCTCCCACAGACCGCTTGACGATCTATAGGAGCTTCCCC
>NZ_JBEPAP010000170.1:0-1333 GCF_040298665.1 Streptomyces sp. NPDC001508 | reverse complement strand
TGAACCGCCCCGGGTTCGATAGAGATCTCAGATTATGGTTGTGACCTGGGGTTTTGCGGATTCCATGTAGTGATTGGCTTCGTACTCGACGGGTGGAACGTGGCCTATCTCACCGTGGAGCCGGCGGTGGTTGTACCAGTCGACCCACTCGGCGGTGGCCAGCTCAACCTGGGAGAGCGTCTTCCAGGGCCGCTGGGGTTTGATCAACTCGGTTTTGTACAGGCCGATCGTCGACTCCATCAGGGCGTTGTCGTACGCATCTCCGACGGATCCAATACTCGCCGCGATGCCGGCCACGTCCAGGTGCTCAGCAAGCTTGAACGACGTGTACTGCGACCCGGCGTCTGAGTGATGGATCAACTCCCCTGGCTGGACGGGGTGTTGGTCCCGGTCGCGTTGCCAGACGGCCATCTCGAGAGCGTCCAGGACGAAGACGGTCTCCTTGACGGTGGCCGCCGACCAGCCGACGATCCGGCGGGAGAAGGTGTCCACGACGAACGCGACATAGACGGTCGCGGACCACGTCTTCACATGGGTGAAGTCCGCCACCCAGCACCGGTTCGGAGCGGCGGCGACGAAGTCGCGGTCGACGAGATCGGGGGCCCGCTCGGCCTGCCCGCCGGGGATCGTGGTGATGACGCGCTTGCCCCGCACGGCGCCCTGGATGCCGAGTTCGCGCATGAGGCGCTCGACGGTGCAGCGGGCCACCGCATGTCCCTGGCGGTTCAGCTCGCGCCAGATCTTGCGGGCTCCGTAAACACGGTAGTTGGACGTGTAGACCTCCTGGATCCGCGCCTTGAGTTCCTCGTCGCGCACGGAACGGGCGGAGGGAGTTTGGAGGCGTTTCCTGTGGGCGTAGTACGTGGAAGGGGCGATCTTGCAGTCGTGCCCGGTGAGCGTCCTGCAGATCGGCTCGACCCCGCCGAAGCGGTCCCGGTGCTCGTCGATGAACGCTACGAGCGCGTGTGTGGCCGGTCGAGCTCGGCCGCGAAGAAACTCGCCGCGGCCTTCAGGATCTCGTTGGCCCGCTTGAGCTCGGCGTTCTCCTTCTTCAACGCCTTGATCTGGGCGGACTCCTCCGTCGTCGTCCCCGCCCGCGTCCCCGCGTCGATGTCGTGCTGCTTCAGCCAGTTCCGCAGTGTCTCGCGGGAGCCGATGCCGAGCTTCTCGGCCACCGCCTGCAAGGCGGCCGTCTCGTTCGGGTAGTCGGCGCGCACCTCGGCGACCATGCGCACCGCACGACGACGGAGCTCAAGCGGGTAACGGGAAGGTCGTGCCATGACTCGATCCTTTCATGAAATCGAGTCTCCATTCGAGCCGGGGCGGTTCATCG
>NZ_JBEPAP010000169.1:0-1358 GCF_040298665.1 Streptomyces sp. NPDC001508 | reverse complement strand
CTAGTAGGGCTCCGTTAGGTCGGTGTGGTTCTGGCTGATCGGTGTCTGGTTCGGGTGTGGGGCAGGGGCTGGTGGCAGGTGGCGCAGGTGCCGGTCCAGCAGTTCAGGAGGTCCTGGAGGGCGTCGAGGATCTGGTAGAGGGTGAGTCCGGTGTGTCGGCTTTTGGGGCCAGCCGCTGCTCGGTGAGGAAGGCGTGGGCGGCGGTGACCAGGGTGGCGTGGTGGTGCCAGCCGCCCCAGGAGCGGCCTTCGAAGTGGTCCAGGCCCAGGCCGTGCTTGAGTTCGCGGTAGTCGTGCTCGATGCGCCAGCGGATCTTTGCCAGGCGGACCAGCTCCGGGATGGGGGTGTCCTCGGGCAGGTCGGACAGCCAGAACCGGGTCGGTTCGTTGTCGCCGTCGGGCCATTGGGCCAGCAGCCACACCTCGGGCAGCACACCGTCCCAGCGGTCGTGCCCGGCCACCGCGGCGGCCTGGGCCAGCCGGCGCGAGCGCACCCCGGCCGGCCGCACGCGTACGGCAAGGAACCGGGACGTCATCGGCCCGCGCGAACCCTCCCGCCAGGTCACCTCATCGAACGCCTCCGGCCCGGCCCGGGTGGCCAGCTCCGCCACTGCTACCGGCGGCTGCCGGTAGCGGGGCTGGGGTTTGCGGCCGTTGCCGGACCAGGGCGGGACGGCGGGCGCCGCATCGTGCGGGTGGACGGTCAGATCCCCACGGATGCCGACCACCCAGGGGATGCCCCGCTCGGCCACCGCGTGGCGGAAGTCGGCGTTCTGTCCGTATCCGGCATCGGCCACCACCACCGGCGGGGTCAGCCCCCACCCGGCCAGCTCGTCCAGAGCCTCCAGCGCCAGCCGCCACTTCTCCCGGTGCCCCAGGCCCTGCGGCACCCGCGTGACACGGCGGCGTGCCGGGTCCACGGCCCACTCCCTGGGCAGGAACAGCCGCCAGTTCAGCGGGCACGAGGCCGTGTCGGAGACCGCGTGCACGCTCACCGCGACCTGGCAGTTGGCCTGCTTGCCCAAAGCACCGCAGTACTGGTGCGCGACGCCGACCGACATCCTGCCGTCCTTGGGGAACGACACGTCGTCGACCGCCCAGGCGTCCGGGCCGATCTTCGGCACCAGCCGCTCGGCGATCCGCCGCCGCACCGGCACCGGATCCCACGTGGACTGGTTCACGAACTGCTGCAGGTTCTGCTCGTTGCCGTCCGGCAGCCGCTCCGCCATCGGCTGGACCGACTTGCGCCGTCCCTCCAGCATCAACCCGCGCAGGTAGCAGTCACCCTTCGCCCGCTGATCCCGCCGCGGCACCGAAGCGAACACATCCGCCACGAACCCGGCTAACTCCGACCGGAGA
>NZ_JBEPAP010000168.1:0-1386 GCF_040298665.1 Streptomyces sp. NPDC001508 | reverse complement strand
CGGGTCAGACACCCCATGTCGTTTGGTGTCAAGCGGCTGGGGTGTGGGCGTGGTGTGACCAGGCGGTTGCTTCGTCGTAGTGGGTGCGGGTTTTGAGGCAGCCGTGGAGGATGCCGACGAGGCGGTTGCCGAGCTGGCGGAGAGCGGGGTTGTAGCCGATCTCGCGTGCTCGTTGCTTGTCGTAGTAGTGGCGGGCGCCGGGTGATGCCCGAAGGGCGGAGAACGCCTGGGTCTGCAGCGCGTCGGCGAGGCGGTTGTTGCGGACGTAGCGGGCCTGGACGGTGTGGCTCTTGCCGGAGGCCCGGGTGATGGGGCTGGTGCCGGCGTAGTTCTTGCGGGCCTTCGCGGACGCGTAGCGGGCGGGATCGTCTCCGAACTCGGCGAGCACCCGGGCGCCGGTGATCTCCGCGATGCCGGGCATCGAGAGATAGATCTCAGCGTCCGGGTGCTTCAGAAAATGAGCCTTCACCTGCTTTTCCAGGTCTGCTATCTGCTCGTTCAGGGCGATCAGCAGCTTCGCGTGGGCGGTGGCGGTGGCGGCGTAGGCGGCCGTGACCGGCTCGGGCAGCTCCAGCTGCCGTTCGCGCAGCGCCGTCTGGATCGTGGCCGCCTTCGCGTCCCGGTTGTGCCGGCGGGCGCGGGCCAGGACGGCGGTGATCTGGGTGCGGGTCAGTTTCGCCCCGGCATGCGGGGTGGGCGCTTTGATCAGCAGTTCCAGAGCGTCCGTGCTGGTCAGTGTGAGATCGGCGTAGGCGGTCAGGGCGCCGGGGAAGTACTCGCGCAGCGTGCTGCGCAGCCGCTGGAAGGTGCGGGTGCGTTCCCAGATCAGACTCTGGTGGGCGCGGGCGACGACCTTGACGGCCCGCGCCTGCTCGCTGTCCCCGGCCACCGGGCGCAGCTGGTCCCGGTCGATGCGGACCATGTCGGCCAGGGCGTGCGCGTCGCCCTTGTCGCTCTTGGCGCCGGAGGAGGCATAGCGTTCTTTGAACCGGGCGACCTGGCGGGGGTTGATGGCGTAGACCTGGTAGCCGGAGGCGATCAGTGCCTGCACCCACGAGCCGCGGTCGGTCTCGATCCCGATCACGACTGCGGCCGGATCCAGGTCCTCACCGCCGTGCTTCGCGACGAGCTCGTGCAGCTTCGCGATCCCCTCCATGCCCTCGGGCAGCCTCGCTGCGGCCAGTTTCCGGCCCGCCTCGTCCTGGACCTCGACATCGTGGTGGTCTTCGGCCCAGTCATCGCCGATCAGCAGCAACTCGTCCTCCCAGTCCGGTACTTCGCTTATCGCAGCCTGCGGAAGGCGCGGCACGCGGCCTAATGGATCCAGTGCTCACGCCCCACTGCCCGGCGGGCACGCCACCCCATCAACGGTCTGGCCTCCCGGCC
>NZ_JBEPAP010000167.1:0-1391 GCF_040298665.1 Streptomyces sp. NPDC001508 | reverse complement strand
TGCTCCAGGAACTGGCCGTGGCGTGTGATGTGTTCGGGCTGCGGGACGCGATGTTCCGTGGGGAGAAGATCAATGTCACGGAGGACCGGGCGGTGCTGCACACGGCGTTGCGTGCGCCGCGGGACGCGGTGATCGAGGTCGACGGGGAGAACGTGGTTCCCGCGGTGCATGCGGTGCTCGACAGGATGGCTGATTTCGCCGAGCGGGTGCGTTCCGGTGCCTGGACGGGTCATACCGGCAGGCGGATCAGGAATGTGGTGAACATCGGGATCGGTGGTTCGGATCTGGGTCCGGCGATGGCGTACGAGGCGCTGCGGGCGTACACGGTGCGGGAGATGACGTTCCGGTTCGTGTCGAACGTGGACGGTGCGGATCTGTATGAGGCGGTGCGTGATCTGGATCCGGCGGAGACCTTGTTCATCGTCGCGTCGAAGACGTTCACGACCATCGAGACCATCACCAATGCGACGTCGGCCCGTAACTGGCTGTTGGCGGGGCTGGGCGGGGACGGGAAGGCGGTGGCGCGGCATTTCGTGGCGCTGTCGACGAACGCGGAGAAGGTGGCCGGGTTCGGTATCGACCCGGAGAACATGTTCGAGTTCTGGGACTGGGTCGGGGGGCGTTACTCGTTCGACTCGGCGGTCGGTCTGTCGTTGATGGTCGCGGTCGGTCCGGAGCGTTTCGGGGAGATGCTGGCCGGTTTCCGTGTGGTCGACGAGCATTTCCGTACGGCGCCGGCGGAGGCGAATGTGCCGCTGCTGCTGGGGCTGCTGGGTGTGTGGTACGGGGGTTTCTTCGACGCGCAGTCGCATGCGGTGCTGCCCTACAGCCACTATCTGTCCCGGTTCACGGCCTATCTGCAGCAGCTGGACATGGAGTCCAACGGCAAGTCCGTGGACCGTCAGGGGAATTGGGTGGGGTGGCAGACGGGGCCGGTGGTGTGGGGCACGCCGGGCACGAACGGGCAGCATGCCTACTACCAGCTGATCCATCAGGGCACGAAGGTGATCCCGGCGGACTTCATCGGGTTCGCGGAGCCGGTGGCCGGGCTGAGCGGTGAACTCAGGGCGCAGCATGATCTGTTGATGGCGAACTTCTTCGCCCAGACCCAGGCGCTCGCTTTCGGCAGGACGCCTGGCCAGGTGCGGGCGGAGGGGGTCGCCGAGGAGCTGGTGGCGCACCGGACGTTCCGGGGTGACCATCCGACGACGACGATCCTCGCGCGGGAGCTGACCCCGTCGGTGCTGGGGCAGCTGATCGCGTTGTACGAGCACAAGGTGTTCGTCCAGGGCGCGATCTGGGACATCGACTCCTTCGACCAGTGGGGCGTGGAGCTGGGCAAGGTCCTCGCCAAACGCGTCGAGCCCGCACTCACCGAGGGCACCGAGGTC
>NZ_JBEPAP010000166.1:0-1416 GCF_040298665.1 Streptomyces sp. NPDC001508 | reverse complement strand
GGCGTAGGAACTCCCATCATCCCAGGTCAGCAGGCACCTCTTCCCATTTCCCCGTCCCCAGACCGACCTTCACGCGGTGGATCCAGGCTGAGTCGTCCTGTGCCAGCGCTCCACGCATCTTCTGGAGATCTTCCGTGAGGCGATTCGGGCGAAGCTGACCGCGAAGGCGCGCTGCGATCGCGTTCACAGCGACCACATCCATGCTCGCGAGTGGGATTTCCTCGGCCCCGGGGAGTTCGGGCATCTCCTTGAGCCAGGTGCCACGTACGCTCGACGCGGCAGCTGCCTGGCGCACAAGCGCCCTCGCCCGCGCGCGCTGGGTCTCATCCTGCGCTCCGAGGTGCAACCAGACCCCCGAGAGGTACAGCAAGAGGCCGCGATACCCGCGGGTGCTCCCACCGCCCGCACCGACAAGGCGTGCCGCTTCCTGAAGCTGCTCACTCGCCGAGACCCACTCGCCTCGGAAGGCCAGGTGCCACGCCTCGACTTCGGTGGCAGATGAGGCTCCAAGTGCCTCCGCACCGGGCGACTCGACCTTTACCGCGTCCTGCCGGAACTCCGCCACGAGCGGCTCGCCGCCTTCACGCCAGGCAGCGTCGTGTTCGAGGAACATCTTGACGTTCTCGATGACTTCGCCAGGATCGGTACCGCGACTGTTCTCCCAGCCAAACTCGACCTCGGCCTGCAACTCGGGCTCAAGGGCTTCACGGTTGTCCGGCCGACTGAAATACCTCGTGATGTCCGATCCGAGCACTACAACGACGGCGTAGTCGTTCGGTCCACGGGTACAGCGCCCCGCTCCCTGGACGATGCGTGTCCGGAGACGTTCGGCGAGAGCGGCACTCGCTTCGGCGCGCTCGCTGAGGAACTTCTCTTGCAGGCCGACCGCGTCTGGCTTTCCCCCCAGGACCACGATCCGGCAGGCTTGGCCTGGAAGGTCCAGGCCGTCGTAACGGTTCGCTAGCCCAAGCACCCCCGTCGGCGCTGCAGCGAAGACGTCGAGACCCTGCTCGACGTCGTCCCGGCCCATGACTGGCGTGCCGTCGCCCGCGAGCGCTGTTGCAGCCGCTTCTGTCTTCGCCAACGTCTCCTGACTCAGCACGAGCGCCTTGTTCATGACACCGACGATCCGTTTAGTCATCCCGAGTGCATCTCCACCGGCCGCGAGGTCGGGAAACACGAAGAGTCGGCGTCCGGAGCGTGGTGGGGTTTTGGTGGGAAGTGGCATCCTGACGATCCGCGAGCGGCCGAACGCTCGTTCGAGTTCACCTCCGGATCCGAGCGTCGCCGAGAGGTAGATCCGCTGCTCAGCGTGCGAGAAGCCCTCCCTGTCAGTCTGTGATGAGACACCCGGTATGCCGGGTTATCCTTCCTGGGCGAGACAGGAGCCCCACCCCAGATGACCAGCACGAATGG
>NZ_JBEPAP010000165.1:0-1417 GCF_040298665.1 Streptomyces sp. NPDC001508 | reverse complement strand
CCTGAACGCGTTCCAGATCGCCTTCGAGGGCCGCCTGACCCCGAGCAACAACTGACACCTCAACAACCAAGATCAGCCGTTAAGTTGACACACCCACGTATCCAGATACGCTTCGCTACGCTGACGCAGGTGGATCACGATGAGGCTGCCGCTCAAGGGGACGAGAGGCCGGTGACAAGCCGGGAGCAGGACGCCGTTCGGGTGCTGCTTCTCCTGGACGGCGCATCCGAGCCAGCAAACAGCGCGGATCTGGACGATCTTCGACTGCAGAGCGCGGTGGGGGTGGTCCGTTCCCAGGTCCGGCTGCAGAAGCTGGACTTCTGGCTGCGCAACCCGGACTACCTGGCTGACGAGTTGCTCAACGACTACGAGAGCAGCGCCGAACCGCCGCTGCTCGATCACGCAGCCAGGATCTTGGACTCCGAGGAGCCGGAGGTACGCCGCTACCCGATGTTGCGACACCACTTCGGCGCCTATGAGCCGCTCGACGACGCGTTGGCGGTGTTGCGCAGTGCCGGGCTGATCGCAGTTCGCCGCCGCGGCACGGTCAATCGGATCCGCCAGCACGACTACTTCCTGCTCGGGCAAGGACGGACGGTGGCGCGCGACATCGTGGGGCAGGCACCGGAATTCGCGTACTACGTCGAACGGGTCCGCCTGGTGATCGACCTGGCGGATGGGTTGGGGGGAAGCGGGTTGAAGGCACGACAGTATCTGCAGCATGAGTACGCGCAGGCAGAGCGCGGGAAGCGGATCGGTTCGGTCAGCGCGCGAGCCCGCACGCGGCTCGCCGAGTTCCGGCGTTCGGCGGCCGCATCCGGGGCGGGGGCGGCGTGATGGAAGCCGCCACATCGCTGGAGTCGCGGGCCCTGGCCGAGACAACCGAGGACGAAGTCCGCAGCGTGTTCGCGACCTACGGTCTACCGCTGGTCAGTACACCAGCGCGGCCCAGGGCACTTCGGCTGCGGAGGCTTCGGGTCACCGGCCTGCGGACGGGGGCGGTCGCGCCGGGGAAGTTCGATTCCACCATCAGGTTCAACGACGGCGTGACCGCGCTGGTGGCTTCCAACCTCCGGGGCAAGACCAGCGTCCTGGAACTGGTGACGTGGTGCCTGCGTGGCGCCCCGCGGGAGCTTCAGACTGGGGTGCGGCACTGGTTGAGCCACCTGGATCTCGATGTCGTGGTGGCGGGGCAGCCCCTGGGGTTCCGTCTCGACCTGGAGAACGGGGAGGTCGCCTCGGCGCTCGTGTTGGCGTGCCCCGACGTGGACCGCTTGGCCGGCACACGCCTGTCTGTCCCGGAGGACGGGATCGTCCCGCTGCGGAAGCTGTCAAGTCAAATGAGACAGTTTGATGCTATGAGTTCTGTTTCTGGGGTTCTGCCTCGGATCGCGGCTCGTTGATCCACGCGACTGTC
>NZ_JBEPAP010000164.1:0-1491 GCF_040298665.1 Streptomyces sp. NPDC001508 | reverse complement strand
GGTGCTCATTAGAGGACCATCCCTTCTGCAGCCCTCACGGGTAGGGTTGTGACCTCTCGGTCCCGGTGGGTGCACGGCCAGTGGTGCGAGCCGTTCGACGGCCTGCATGAGTTCCGCCGGCCCCGCCGGGCCGAGGCCGTCTGATCGGCTTCAGGGACACGCCCCGCAGAGGGCCGATTAATGAGCTCCCGGCAGACGACCTCACGACCGGGCAGGTGCTCCGTCAGCGACACAGGAGTACTTCTTTCGTGTTCATCGGATGGGACTGGGCGACCGAGACTCACGACGTGACGGTCATGGACGACACCGGCAAACGAATCGATCGGTGGGAACTCGCCCATACCGAGGAGGGGTTCACCAAGACCCTGGCCCGGCTGCGCAAGCACGGAGATCCCGCGGATCTGCCGGTGGCGATCGAGACCACCCGCGGCCTGGCCGTCGACCGGCTGCTGGCCGCCGGCCACCCGGTGGTGCCGGTGCATCCGAACGCATTCCACGCGATGCGGGCGCGCTGGGGTGCTTCCAAGGCCAAGACGGACGCGGGCGACAGCATGAAACTCGCCGACTACCTGCGTACCGACGGCCACCTGCTGCCGAGGCTGGAGCCCACCGAACAGGCCACCCTCGATCTGCAGGCCCTCGCCCGGCAGCGGGCCGACCACATCGAGGCCAAGGTCGCCGCCGTCAACCAGCTCGCCGCACTGCTGGACGAGCACTGGCCCGGCGGCAAGGCTGTCTTCTACGAGCTCGACAGCGACATCGCCCTGGCCTTCCTGGAGCGCTACCCCACCCCGGCCTGCGCCGCCAAGCTCACCGCCGGACGCCTCGAAGCCTGGTGCAAACGCCACGGATACTCCGGGAAGAAGCCCGGCAGCGTCCTCATCGAACGCCTGCGATCGGCCCCGAAGGCCGACTCTCGTCTCAGTGATGCCGTCGTCGAGCAGCTGGTACGCGTTCAGGTCCAGCTCGTGCAGGGCGTCCGTGCGACTATCCGCGCCCTGGACAAGTCGATCAGCGAGGCCACCGAAAGGCACCCCTACGCACCGCTGTTCGCGACCATGCCGCGCATCGGGAAGGTCAGCCTCGGGCAGGTCATCGGCGAGATCGGCCCGATCCTGGAACGCGCCCAGACCTGTGAGCAGCTCATCGCCGAAGCGGGCGTCGTCCCGGTCACCCGAGCCTCGGGCAAGGCCCGCACGGTCTCCTTCCGCTTCGCGACCAACCGCAGAGCCCGCGTCGCACTGACGACCTTCGCCGACAACAGCCGACATGGCAGTGACTGGGCCGCCAAGATCTACAACGACGCCCGCGCCCGTCGGAAGCGACATCCCCACGCGATCCGCATCCTGGCCCGCGCCTGGCTGCGGGTGATGTGGGCCTGCTGGCGCGACGGCGTCTGCTACGACCCTGTGATCCACCAGACCAACAGCAAGATCAACAATCCCGGGGACACACCGCTGGCGGCATAGAGGTTGACTCAGGGAACTCATG
>NZ_JBEPAP010000163.1:0-1508 GCF_040298665.1 Streptomyces sp. NPDC001508 | reverse complement strand
CGGTCTGATAAGAGACACCGGCATACTCTGCGACATCGTATAACGTTACTGGTTTCACATTCACCACCCTGAATTGACTCTCTTCCGGGCGCTATCATGCCATACCGCGAAAGGTTTTGCGCCATTCGATGGTGTCCGGGATCTCGACGCTCTCCCTTATGCGACTCCTGCATTAGGAAGCAGCCCAGTAGTAGGTTGAGGCCGTTGAGCACCGCCGCCGCAAGGAATGGTGCATGCAAGGAGATGGCGCCCAACAGTCCCCCGGCCACGGGGCCTGCCACCATACCCACGCCGAAACAAGCGCTCATGAGCCCGAAGTGGCGAGCCCGATCTTCCCCATCGGTGATGTCGGCGATATAGGCGCCAGCAACCGCACCTGTGGCGCCGGTGATGCCGGCCACGATGCGTCCGGCGTAGAGGATCGAGATCTCGATCCCGCGAAATTAATACGACTCACTATAGGGGAATTGTGAGCGGATAACAATTCCCCTCTAGAAATAATTTTGTTTAACTTTAAGAAGGAGATATACCATGGGCAGCAGCCATCATCATCATCATCACAGCAGCGGCCTGGTGCCGCGCGGCAGCCATATGGCTAGCATGACTGGTGGACAGCAAATGGGTCGCGGATCCGAATTCATGTCCGACCAACCGTGGCTGCACCGCCTGGACCCCGCCGAGGCGGCCGAGATCGACGACGCGCTGGACGTGCTGCTCAAGAGCGGCAAGCCGAACTTCGCCGCGAGTCCCGCCGACTTCCCACTGCCCACGCTGGGGCCGAGGCTGCGCGGCATCGTCGACTCCATCGAGAACGAGCCGGGCTTCGCCCTGGTCCGGGGAGTTCCGGTCGGCGACAAGAGCGAGGACGAGGTCCGCCGGCTCTACTGGGGACTCGGCATGTACATCGGCGTGCCCATGATCCAGAACAACAACGACTCCAGCATGGTCGACATCCGCGACGAGCGCCGAGCGGGCAAGCTGCGGGTTCACAAGTCGAATCAGCACATCGGCTTCCACATCGACTCGACCGACGTCGTCACCCTGCTGTGCCGGCGGGCGGCCTCGCAGGGCGGCACCAGCCTCGTGGTCAGCGCCGAGGCCGTACGCCGGGAGATGTCCTGGGAGTGCCCCGAGCTGCTGAGCGCGCTGTACGAGCCGCTGCCCTTCGCTGACGTCGCCTCCCCCGACGACGAGCGTCCGGACGTCTTCCTGAGCCCGGTCTTCGGTCGGCACGAAGGGCTCACCACGACCCGGTTCTACATCCGCCGGGTGCTGCGCAGCCAGGACAACCCTGACGCGCCGCGGCTGACCGAGCGGCAGCTCGAGGCCATCAACAAGGTCGAGGAGATCGCCGCCCGGCCCGGCCTGGTCACGCCCATGCAGTTCGAGCCGGGCGACCTGCAGATGATCAACAACCACCTGGTGCTGCACGGCCGCACGGCCTTCGCCAGCGAGGAGCCCGGGGAGGGACGGCACCTGCTGCGGATGTGGTTCTCCGTGCCGTCGAG
>NZ_JBEPAP010000162.1:0-1513 GCF_040298665.1 Streptomyces sp. NPDC001508 | reverse complement strand
TCTTCGTAAGTCCACACAACTCACGATGATCAACGGTGGCCGCACCCGTCTCCGCACCGGCCCGACCAGCAAGATCACGATCTACAGCTGGAGTATTAGGTCCTGTCGTTCAGCGTCGGCGCCCACGCCGGGATGGACGGCCCGTTCCCCCACCTGGCCTTCCCGGCCGGACCCGACGTCGTCGTCATCGAATCCATGCGGGCCTCGCTCCACATGAACCAGGCCGACAGCGTCGAGCAGTACCGCACCACGGGCGACCTATTGAAAACCGAAGCCCAGACCCGCCAAGCCTACGTCCGCCTGCTCACGTCAATCGCCAAAAACCTCGCATGAACGGCAAGACCCGCATTGACCACGCACGGCTCCTGGAGCAGAGCAACGCCGCAACCTGGGTCAAGAACAGCCGCAGCAGTGGGGGCACCAACTGCGTGGAGCTTGCCTTCCTGCCGCAACTCGTCTGCTTCCGCGACTCCAAGAACCTCGACCAGCGACCGCTGCGCTTCTCCACCAGCGCGTACGGCGCCTCCATCGGTGGCCTGGAGCAGTCGGAACTGCCCATCTGAACCGCAGCACTGAACCACATGACGCCTCCACCCCGCTGGGAAGCCGCCCGCGCCGTCGTCCTCGACGCCGACACCCGCGTCCTGCTCCTGCGCTATGACGAAAACGGCGGATTCTGGACGACGCCTGGCGGCTCACTGGAGGACGGAGAGGACCACACCACGGCGGCGCTCCGGGAACTGCGCGAAGAACTCGGGATCGACGAGACGGCGGTCGAACTGGGGGCGCAGCTCGCGGAACGCAGCAAGGACCACCAGGTCGGCGGACGCGAAGTCCGGCAGGTGGAACGCTACTTCCTCGCCCGTGTCTCCACGGCCGACGCTGACCCGACACGCGCCACCCAGACCGACAACATCCGCGAGCACCGTTGGTGGAGCCTTCCCGAACTGCGGGCCACCCGGGAGACGGTCTGGCCCGTGGGGCTTTCCGATCTTGTTGCTGCCGTCGCCGAAGGGCGCACGCCGAAGCGGCCGGTCGTCATGACCTGACCTGCTGAAGAACTTGACGCTCCTGATGTGCGACAGCCCCCTCCTCCCGCCGTCACGTCAGCTGGGCCAAAACGGCGGCCATGGAAGCCACCGTGTCCCGGGCGCCGTCGAGGTCATTGAGGCGGAGCCGTTCCAGACGGATAGCGCCAAGGTGGCGGGCCTCGTAGACGAGCGCGCACCAGGCGCCGGCCGCCGAGGACTCGAGAGAGCCGTAGGTGTCCCAGAACGCGGTCCGCTCGTCTGTCTTGGCGCTGGCCATGCGGATGGTCCAGTCCGCGGCGGGATCGCCCCACAGCGTGCGGTCCAGGTCGAGGAGGCTGCTGATCAGCGGCGTCGGGGCGGCCGCGAGCACTGTGTTGACCGTCCTTCACTAGCCTCGGGCTTTCACGAGGGGGACCGTCCGAGTGTTGATCAAATAAGCGAGGAGTGCCTCTGAGCTGGGACGATAGGGCTTGTCGAAGGTC
>NZ_JBEPAP010000160.1:0-1619 GCF_040298665.1 Streptomyces sp. NPDC001508 | reverse complement strand
ACTCCACACCCACGGCCACACACCCACCTGGCCCACCAACACCACCACCCACACCCCCCTCCCCACCTACCCCTTCCAACACCACACCTACTGGCCGCAGCAGGGCGGCGCCGGTGCCGGCGATCTGCGTTCCGCGGGGCTTCTCCAGGGCGGGCACCCTCTGTTGGCGACCAGCGTCGAGCTGGCCCACAGCGAGGGCGTTGTGTACACCGGACGGTTGTCGGTCCGTACGCAGCCGTGGCTGGCCGATCACATGGTCATGGGCAGTGTGCTGCTGCCGGGCACCGCGTTCGTGGAACTCGCGCTGCATGCGGCGAGGTTGGCCAGCCCTGCCAGGGTCCAGGAGCTCGTCCTGGAGCATCCCATGGTGCTTCCGGAGGACGGAGCCGTCGTTCTGCAGGTGGCTGTGGCGGAAGGCAACGCTGCAGGCGAGCAAGTGCTCTCTGTGCACTCGAGGTTCGACGGGGACGGGGCTGCGGAGTCTGCATGGCAGCGGCACGCCGTGGGTACGCTGGTCGCCGGGCCAGTCGAGCCCGGACCCGACGACGTGTTGACGGCTTGGCCGCCGCCGGACGCGGAGCCGATCGCGGTCGACGACGTGTACACCGGGTTCGAGGCGGCGGGACTCGACTACGGTCCCTTCTTCCAGTGCCTGCGCGCGGTCTGGCGGCGCGGCGACGAGGTGTTCGTCGAGGTGGCGACACCGCCCGGCGAGGAAGAGTCTGCCGCGGCCTACGCGATGCACCCCGCGCTGCTCGACGGCGTTCTGCACGGCGCCGGAGTGGGTGGCCTGCTCGGGGCAAGCGAGCAAGCCCGGGTCCCGTTCCAGTGGCAAGGGGTGACGTTGCATGCCGTCGGCTCATCCGCGCTGCGTGCCCGCCTGACGCTCTCAGGCGAGGACGCGATCGCCCTCTGCGTCGCGGACGACGCGGGGCGGCCGGTGATGGCGGTCGAGCGACTGACCATGCGCAAGCTGTCGGCCGAGCAACTGCCCGACAGCCGGGGCGAGCGGGCGCGTCGCTTCCTGTTGGAACTCGTCTGGCGGCCTCTCACCTGGCGCCCGACGACGTCCACATTCGCCCTGGCCACGTTGGGTGGCGCCCAACTTCCGTCCGCTATCGGGTCATTGGCCTCGGCGCATCCGGAACAGGCGACGCACATGCTGCTACTGCCGGAAACCGGGTCGGGACGGGACGGCGATGCACCGGACCTGTCGCCGCAGGCCGCGCTGGCGGCCGTGACGGAGGCCCTGGCGCACGTGCAGGCATGGGCCGCAGATGATCAACTGGCACAAACCGTCTTGGTGGTGGTCACGCAGCAGGGTGTCGCGGGTCCCGACGGTGTCGCGCCGGATCCTGCGGCGGCGGCGATCTGGGGCCTGATGCGGTCTGCGCAGGCCGAGCATCCCGGGCGGATCGTCCTTGTGGACGTCGACGGTTCGGAGGAGTCCTGGCGGTCCCTTCCCGCAGCGTTGGCTGTGGGTGAGGGGCAACTGGCCGCACGGGAAGGCACCCTCCACGTCCCCCGCCTCACCCACCTCCCCACACCTACAGCCACACCCACAAGCGAAACGGACACCACCCCCAGCACCCCAACAAACACCGACACCCTCCCCTGGA
>NZ_JBEPAP010000159.1:0-1626 GCF_040298665.1 Streptomyces sp. NPDC001508 | reverse complement strand
CCTCGATCCACCGCGTGAATTCTGATCAAGGGTGTCGGGCGGGTTCCGGGTGTTTCTGCGGGGTGCGGGCAGCGGCGATCGCCGGGTGTCCGTCCGGTGCGGGGTCTCCCAGGTCTTTCGGGTCGTGGGCGGGCAGGGCGGTCGCGTGGGTCAGGTGCGCATGCGGTGTCCGGTGGCTGTCCACAGGTCGGTGAAGTCGTCCTGCCAGCACCAGTGTTGGGGCAGGTGGAGGGTGAGGCGGCGGGCGCCGGTGGCGATCCGGGCGGGGATGTTGATCAGGTGGCGGCGGATCGTTCCGGTCCGCGCTTTGGCGTGGAAGACGGAGGCGAGGTGGCCGGCCGCGCGGGTGAGGTTGTAGGCGGTGGCGGCGAGGGTGAGCCAGGCGGCGTTCGCGGTGAACTTCCCTGACGGCAGGTGCGCGAGCGCGGAGTCTTCCAGGTCGGCGAAGACCTGCTCGACCTGGGCGTGTTCGCGGTGCATGGGTTCGGCCTGGGCCAGGACGAACGGGCTGTCGGTGAAGATGACGTGGTGGCGCCAGACGCTGAACAGTTCGGCCTGTCCATCGGGCACGCTCTTCGGGTTCAGGCGCTTGACCCGGCGCACGATCAGCCGGGCGGTGGTGTGGAACGCCTTCTTCTTGCTGGTGAACGCAGTGAAGGGGACCTCGGCGATCTCGGCGTCGGAGATCCAGCGTTCCTCTTCGGCGTCCCAGACGGCGGCGGCGTACTTGATCGGCGTCCAGGCGTCCTCAGCAATGCCCGCGATGGCTTCACGGATCTTCTTCCTGACGGCGACCACGAGCGAGAACCGTGCACCGGCCTTGCGGCAGACCTCGACGACCTTGTGGGAGAAATACGCGGAGTCGGCACGGACGACGATCTGCGCGGTGATGCCCATCGCCCGCACGGTGGCCAGCGCCTCGCGCAGCAGACTCGCCGCACCCTTGCCGGAGCCTGCCGAGCCCTTGCGCAGCCTCGTTGCCACGATCACCGGCGCGCAGGTGGACGTCTTGACGGTCACGATCTGGAAGTGCAGGCCGCGCTGCTTGGTGTAGCCGAAGGAGGCGCCCTGCTTGGCCGGCCCGTAGACCTGCTTGACCTTGGAGTCGATGTCGACGAACACCACCTCGTCCGCTGTGGGGATCAGCCCGGTGTGCGCGGCCAGGTTGCAGGTGAACGCCCGTGCGGCGGACTCCAGTTGGCGTACGTGCCCCCAGGTGAAGGCGCGTAGGAACGTCCCCAGCGTGGACGGCGCGCGCACCCCGCCGAACAGGCGGGCCAGCCCGCCGTGACGCAGCACGTCCAGGTCGTCGATGCTGTCCGCCCCGGCGACCATCCCGCCCACGATGCTCATCGCCTTCGCGTCGGCAGCCGTCCCGGCGCCGTTCTTCGCGCCGCTCAGCTTGACCTTCTCGGCCACCAGCGCGGGCAGATCGCACCGCCCGGCCAGCCGGATCGTGGGGACCAGACCGGCATGCGCGATCAGGTCGGGGTCGTCGAACGCGGCGAACAGCTCCGCGGGCCTGTGGGAGACTTTCACTTCAGAGGTGCCTTGCTTCGTGGGACTGATGAGGGCGTAGGAACTCCCATCATCCCAGGTCAGCAGGCACCTCTTCCCATTTCCCCG
>NZ_JBEPAP010000158.1:0-1640 GCF_040298665.1 Streptomyces sp. NPDC001508 | reverse complement strand
CGGGAGGTGTTGCGAGGGTCCACCGGAACCACCAGGCGACCGGCGCTCTCAGCCTTGTTCGCCAGAATGTTCAGGAAGAGCCGCACGCCCGCGTCGAGCATGCTTCGGTTCAGCCCGGCCTTCGCGGCGGCACCGTTCGGGAGGAACGAGCCGGTCCGCTCAGGGTCGGGCTTGGGTGCGGGCGCTTTGGTCATGCCCGCAAGGTTCAGCCTCTCGTGGCCGATCACGTCGTGATCGCGGATCAGCTCGTTCGCCGCCTTGTGGTGGTGATCGAGGCGCTGACGCCGGACCTTGGCGTGCAGCCTGGCCACCTTCCGGGCCGCAGCCCGGTGCTTCTTCGTCCGCTTGCGGGTGCGTTTGGGGAAGGTCGACAGGTGCTGTTGAGCTGCGGCCAGTTCCTCCCCCATGCGCCTCAAGAAGCGCGGGTTCTCCTTGTGCTCCCCGTTGGAGTCAGTGAAGAAGTGCACCACGCCCATGTCGATGCCGACGATGCTGCCCGTCGCGGGCAACGGCTCGGTGGGGACGTTGTCACAGGCGAGGACGACATACCAGCGGCGGCCTTCCCGTTTGACGCTGATCGTCCCGACCCGACCTTTTACGGGCCGGTGCTGGTGCACCCGCACGTGTCCGACGCCTTGGAGGCGTACGCGGGTCCGCCGGTCGTTCGGGGTGGAGTTCCAGCGGCAGCCGTCGCCGTCCCTGGGGAAGGTCACGGTGTCGAAGTGGCCGACGCCCTTGAACCTGGGGTAGCCGGGTGTCCGACCGGTCCTGACGCGCTTGAAGAAGGCTTGGAATGTCTTGTCCAGGCGGCGCAGGGTGGCCTGCTGGCTGGAGAACGACCAGCGCCCCTGGCGCTCCGGGTCGAAGGCCCGGATCTCCTTGAGCTGGGCGGACTGGTCGCCGTACTTGATGCTCGTCCTGCTGCTGTGCCGGTAGGCGTCGCGGCGTTCCTGCAAGGCTCCGTTGTAGAGGGAGCAGTGATCCCCAAGCATCTCGGTCAGCGCCCGCTCCTGGCCCTTGGTGGGACGGAGAAGGAACTTGTACGCCCGGATCACGAGGCGTCCCCCTTCTCCTTTTTCCAGGGACGTTCCCACTGGGTGCTGATGTACTTCTCCACCGTGGCCGCCGACACGGCGCCGACCGAGGCGGCGAAGTACGACGACGACCAGAGCGTGGGCATCCGCGACTTCAGGTGTGGGAACTCCTCCCGCAGCACCCGGGAGGTGAAGCCCTTGAACTGGTTCGCCACGTACGAGGCTGAGGACTTCGGGTCGTGCTTGACGAAGAGGTGCACGTGGTCCGGCATGACCTCAAGCGCGATGATCTCCCACCCGCGCTCGGCGGCTTTCTGCTCGATCAGCTCACGCAGGCGGACCGCGACCCGGCCGTCGAGGACCGGACGACGGTACTTCGGGCACCACACCACGTGGAGCCCGAGATCGTACACGCCGCCGGAGAACCGGCGAACCTTCCCGGTCACGGTCACGTGATCACTATACACATGCGACAGGTCTAATGCGCCAATCGCGGCGCTCAGCTCAACAGTGCAGACCCGTGGAAACAGTTGATGTCAGAGCAGGCCAGAGAAGCGATTCCCCACCCCGCTAAAGCGGGGCGTCCCCTCGCTAGATATCTGATGG
>NZ_JBEPAP010000157.1:0-1657 GCF_040298665.1 Streptomyces sp. NPDC001508 | reverse complement strand
ACAGTCGCGTGGATCAACGAGCCGCGATCCGAGGCAGAACCCCAGAAACAGAACTCATAGCATCAAACTGTCTCATTTGACTTGACAGCTTCCGAGGCGGCCCGTAAGGCACTTGCAGCACGCCTTCGGGATATTCGCCTAGACGCTGGTCTGAAGGCCCGTGAGGTAGCCGTACAGGCTGGCTGGCATCCTTCCAAGGCGAGTCGGCTGGAGAACGCCGTAACGCCCCCCTCGGACGCCGACATTCGCGATTGGTGCCGCATCTGTGGAGCCGACGATCAAGCTGCCGACTTGATCGCTGCCTCTCGCTCGGCGGAGTCGATGTACGTCGAGTGGCAACGGCTCCAGCGCACCGGGCTACGCCGACTCCAGGAGTCGTACGTACCTCTCTTCGAGCGCACCCGAACCTTCCGGATCTACTGCTCCAACGTGGTGCCCGGCCTGCTCCAGACCCCCGCGTACGCAAGCGCGCTGCTGACTGAGATCACCGACTTCCGGCAGACGCCCAATGACATCACGGAGGCTGTGGCCGCCCGCATGGATCGCGCGCGGGTTCTCCGCGAAGGAGATCACCGGTTCGCCATCCTCGTTGAGGAAGCCGTCTTGCGGTACCGCATTGGTGACGCCGGAATCATGGCCGGACAACTGGGCCATCTCCTGTCGATCATGTCCCTGCCGGCGGTCTCCCTGGGAGTCGTGCCGTTTACCGCCTCAAGGCACATGTGGCCGCTGGAGACGTTCTCGATCTACGACAGCGCACAAGCCCAGGTGGAGCTGCTGACAGCGGCTGTGAACGTCACGGCGCCGTCGGAGATCGAGCAGTACGCGAGAGCGTTCGAACGACTGTCGGAAGCGGCAGTCTATGGGGCCACGGCGCGAACCTTGATCACGAAGGCCATCGAGACGCTCGGCTAACTCGCGTGCAATTTCGTAGAACTTCGTAGAGCCCCGATGTGGCCCGTTCCTAGCGTGGTCTGCACGACCAGAGGAGGGGCGAGCGATCATGGCGAGCGACGCAAGAGCCCGGCTGTCTGAGGCGTTCGACCTGTTCGGCAGCAACGGCATGCTGTTGGTGTTCTACGACCCGGATGACCCCTTGGGAACGACGGCTGAAGGGGCGGATGCTGCGCTTCATTCGGGAGTGGGCCGTACGACCCTTCGTGAACGGGTCGCCGAAGCCAATGCTCGGAGCCGTGGCGAAATCCTCTGATGGCGCGCACCGACCCGCGCTGCCCCAAAAACGATCACTCAGGTTCTGTGGTCGTACGGGGAGTACTGCGGAACGTGTGCCGGACACCGCGAAATCTGGTGCCCCATCTGCTTCGGCTTCGAGGGTTGTTCGGGCTGCAACAACCGGCGGAGGGTGCTTTGCCCTACCTGTGCCGGCGGTCCGCTTCTGCCCAGTGCCTGGTGACCATTTCTCGCTGATCTCCACCCCTGTCGGATCTGACCCGATTCCCTATGCCCCATGGCTCGGAAGCCCGGCAGGGGCGGGCAACATCCCGTTCCGCATACAGCGGGACGGTTCAAGAGGCACCTTCCAACTGGAGGTATCCAGATGCTTAACCTCGATCTTTCGTGACGGTCCGTCGGTTTCTCTGGCGGGCCGTTTCGGTCGTCCGGGCTGATCACGGGCAGGTGTATGGCCCGGCTGTCG
>NZ_JBEPAP010000156.1:0-1699 GCF_040298665.1 Streptomyces sp. NPDC001508 | reverse complement strand
GGTTCTGTCGACGATCTTGTGATGCGGACGGTTGAGCAGGCTGTGCCGACGATTCGCGATCATGAATGGGGTGCTCTCATGATGTGCTCCTGGAGTTGTTTCCGTACCTGTCTGCGCTGTTGATCGAGGAGATCGAGCGACGGCCGGACAAGGTGGTACTGCGGGCACGAGTGCGGTCGACGACCGGGGCCTGCCGCTGTGGTCATAGCTCGTCGCGGGTGCACGGCGGGTATGTACGCACGCTGCGTGATGCCGCTGTGGGCGGTCTCGGTGTCGTGATCGAGTTACACATACGTCGCTTCCGCTGTGAGAATCCCGCCTGCCCGGCAGTGACGTTCGCCGAGCAGATCGCGGGGCTGACGACTCCGCATGGCCGCTATACCCCTTTGCTGCGCGGGCTGTTGATGCAGATCGGACTGGCGCTGGCCGGCCGGGCCGGGGCCCGCCTGGCGGCCGCGGTCGGCATCACCGTGGGCAGGGACACTCTGCTGCGGATGGTCCGGGCCCTGCCCGAGCCGGAGATCGGCGAGGTCGAGGTGCTTGGCGTCGACGACTTTGCCTTCCGCAAGGGCCGTCACTACGGCACGGTGCTGATCGACATGGCCACCCACCGGCCGCTGCATCTCTACGACGGCCGGGAGGGCGAGGACCTGGCCGCCTGGCTCCAAGGCCATCCCGAGGTGAAGGTCATCTGTCGGGACCGCTCCAGTGGTTACGGGGAGGGCGCGCGGGTCGGGGCGCCACAGGCCCAGCAGGTCGCGGACCGGTATCACTTGTGGGCGAACCTCGGGCAGGCGGTTGAGAAGACGGTCAACGCCCACCGCTCCCGCCTGGCCGAACCGCTTGCCGCAGCGGAAGACGGCCCCGGCCACCGGGAAGCGGAGCCCGAGGTGGTGCAGCCGTCGAAGGAGCTGAAGATCGTGTCCCGGCTGCGCGAGCAGCATGCCGCCGCCCACAAGTTGTGGGCGCAGGGGATGTCGAAGGCGGCGATCGGCCGGAAGCTCGGGCTGCACCAGGCCACCGTCCGCAAGCTGGTCAACGCCTGCTCCGCTGATGATGTCGTCGCCAAGAGCCTGCAGCGGGCGCATGTCGTCGACCCGTACGTCGGCTACCTGCACCGACGCTGGAACGAAGGCATAAGAAATGCCGCACAGCTCCACCGGGAGATCCAGAACCTCGGCTATCCCGGAGGCGAGTTGGCCGTCCAGCGTCATCTGCGGCGCTACCGCACCGGGCGCGGACACGCACCCGCCGTCGGCCCCAAGCCTCCCTCTGTCCGCGAGGTCACCTCATGGATCATGACCCATCCCGAACACCTCCGCGACGGCGATGCCGACAAACTGCACCGCCTGCGTGAGCGCGACCCCGAGCTGGACCGGCTCACCGGCCACGTCAGGAAGTTCGCCGTCATGATGACCGCACGCCACGGCGACCGGCTCGAGGAGTGGATCGCCGGCGTCGAGCACGACACCCTGGCTCCGCTTGAGGGCTTCGCCCGCAACCTCCGCCGCGACTTCGACGCTGTCCAGAACGGTCTGTCCCTGCCGCATAGTTCAGGCGCTGTTGAAGGCAACATCAACCGGCTGAAGATGCTGAAACGCCAGATGTTCGGCCGTGCCAGCCTCGATCTCCTTCGCAAACGCGTCCTGCTCGCACGGTGAGCCTCAACCTGCTGGATCACAAGATCGTCGACAGAACC
>NZ_JBEPAP010000155.1:0-1711 GCF_040298665.1 Streptomyces sp. NPDC001508 | reverse complement strand
CGCGTCGACAACCCCCACACCAAACCCGTCGTCTTCTGGGAACGCGTCCTCACCGACATCAACACCACCGACCCCGACGTCATCTTCCTCGCCGAAGCCTTCACCCGCCCCGCGATGATGCACACCCTCGCCCAGATCGGCTTCCAGCAGTCCTACACCTACTTCACCTGGCGCACCACCAAGCAGGAACTCACCGAACACCTCACCGAACTCACCGGCGACGCCGCCGCCTACATGCGCCCCAACCTGTTCACCAACACCCCCGACATCCTCCACGCCTACCTCCAGCACGGCGGCCGCCCCGCCTTCGAAACCCGCGCCGTCCTCGCCGCCACCCTCTCCCCCACCTGGGGCATCTACAGCGGCTACGAACTGTGCGAGAACACCCCCCTGCACGACGGCAGCGAGGAATACCTCAACTCCGAGAAATACCAGCTCACTCCCCGCGACTGGGACACCGCCGCACGCGAACACCGCACCATCGCCCCCCTCATCACCCGCCTCAACACCATCCGCCGGCACAGCCCGGCCCTTCGGCAGCTGCGCGATCTCCACTTCCACCACGCCGACAAGGACGCGGTGATCGTGTACAGCAAGCGGAGCGGATCGAACACGGTTGTGGTGGTCGCCAACCTCGACGCGCACCACACCCAGGAGGCCACGGTCTCGTTGGACATGCCGCAACTCGGCCTGAACTGGCACGAGTCGGTGCCGGTGCGCGACGAGCTAACCGGTGAGACCTACCACTGGGGCAGGGCCAACTATGTGCGACTCGAACCGGGTCACCGGCCCGCGCACATCCTCACCGTCCTGCGACCGTCCCACCCGCAGATCGGAGGGTCACCCACACCATGACCGTCAACGAGCCGGTCCCGGACACGTTCGAGGACACTCCCGCCAAGGACCGGGATCCGGAGTGGTTCAAGCGCGCCGTCTTCTACGAGGTCCTGGTCCGTTCCTTCCAGGACAGCAACGGTGACGGCGTCGGCGACCTGAAGGGCCTCACCGCCAAGCTGGACTATCTGCAATGGCTCGGCGTCGACTGCCTCTGGCTGCCCCCCTTCTTCAAGTCACCGCTGCGCGACGGGGGTTACGACGTCTCCGACTACACCGCCGTACTGCCCGAGTTCGGCGACCTCGCCGACTTCGTCGAGTTCGCCGACGCCGCCCACCAGCGCGGCATGCGCGTCATCATCGACTTCGTCATGAACCACACCAGCGACCAGCACTGGTGGTTCCAGGAATCGCGCAAGGACCCCGACGGACCGTACGGCGACTACTACGTATGGGCCGACGACGACAAGCAGTACGCCGACGCCCGGATCATCTTCGTCGACACCGAGGCATCGAACTGGACGTACGACCCGGTACGCAAGCAGTACTACTGGCACCGCTTCTTCTCGCACCAGCCGGATCTCAACTACGAGAACCCGGCCGTCCAGGAGGAGATCATCTCGGCGCTGCGCTTCTGGCTGGATCTCGGCATCGACGGTTTCCGGCTGGACGCGGTGCCCTACCTGTACCAGCGGGAGGGCACCAACTGCGAGAACCTGCCGGCGACCCATGAGTTCCTGAAGCGGGTGCGCAAGGAGATCGACGCCCAGTACCCCGACAAGGTGCTGCTGGCGGAGGCGAACCAGTGGCCGGAGGACGTGGTCGACTACTTCGGCGACTACCGCACCGGCGGCGACGAATGCCACATGGCCTTCCA
>NZ_JBEPAP010000154.1:0-1823 GCF_040298665.1 Streptomyces sp. NPDC001508 | reverse complement strand
ACGACGACGGAGCTCAAGCGGGTAACGGGAAGGTCGTGCCATGACTCGATCCTTTCATGAAATCGAGTCTCCATTCGAGCCGGGGCGGTTCATCGGTTGTATTGGCTCCACTCCGACACTGGAATTGACTCCACTTGGGGTGTGACGGTGCTCGGGCGAGGAGCGTAACCTGGGTCCGGCAAGTTGTTTTGGCTCCACCTCGTTCGGGTGGGTTGTCTGGCCGCAGTTGGGGGGCGGGGCAGTAGCGTGAAACGCATCGGATCCGGACCGGACGGACGGCCCGCGACAGTCTCGACGGACCGCAGGATCTCGACCCGTGTTCGGTCCGGGACCGTCGGATTCTCCGATCCGCGGTGGACGACGGGGACGGGCATTGGTTCGGCCGACGGAGAACGGACGGGGCCCGACGTGCCCGAGGCCGAGGCCCCTTTCGGGGACCGGCCTCGGTCCTGTACTGATCTTGCGCCTACCTTCCGACGATGCTAGGAGAGCCGTTCATGTCCGAGAACTTCGCTGTTCCGCCCCTCGACCCGGAACTGGCCCCCGCACTCGAGGCCCTCCTCTCGCAGACGCCCCGCATCGACGCCGAGCCCCTTGCTCAAATCCGCGACATGGTCTCCGCGGGGTTCCTCGGCGAGGTCGATCTCACCGTCGGAGGGGCGGTCGAGGTCGTCGAACGTCGAGTCCCCGGCCCGCCTGGAGCGCCGGAGCTGACGCTCCTCGTCCTGACTCCCAGCGAGGGTGACGGCCTTTGGCCGCTGATCTACAACACTCACGGCGGTGGGATGGTCCTGGGAGACGCATACTTGGAGGCGCCCCGCTACGTCGACTACGTGGCGGAGGGCCTGTGCGTGTTCGTGGCCGTCGACTACCGGCTGGCGCCCGAGAACCCTGACCCGGCCCCGATCGAGGACTGCTACGCCGGCTTGGTCTGGACCGTCCAGCACGCCGATGAACTGCGCATAGACCCAGCTCACGTCGTCGTTGCCGGGTCCAGCGCCGGTGGCGGGCTCGCCGCCGGAACGACGCTTCTCGCCCGCGACCGCGGCTTCCCCGCCATTAGCCATCAGATCCTCCTCTGCCCCATGCTCGACGACCGCTTCATCACCGCGAGCAGCCGCATGCTCGACGGAGAAGGAGGGTGGGACCGGAACGAGAACGAATTCGGCTGGACCGCCCTCCTGGGGGAGCGCCGAGGCGGTGAGGACGTCTCCATCTACGCCGCTCCCGGCCGTGCGACAGTCGATCAACTCCGAGGTCTTCCGCGAACCTTCATGGAGGTGGGAGGAAGAGAGACCTTCCGTGACGAGACGATCGGCTACGCTCTGCGGACATCCGAGGCCGGTGTGAGCGTCGACTTGCACGTGTATGCAGGCGGATTCCACAGCTACGACTTGTCAGCGCCCGACGCGGCCGTGTCGAAGATCACCAAGACGGTCCGCGACGAGTACGTTCGACGGGCCCTCCGCGCCGAGTAGCCTCAGACTCGGGTCGGGCAGCACCGCTTATCACCCATGCTTGGATGCAACGCAAAGCCTGTTGGTGATGCGCGCTATGGGGGTCGGACAATGATCGACGCACTGGATTCGTTTCCCCCTAAAGCTTTGGGTGAAGCGCCAACCGGCGCCTGGGCGCCCAACTAGAGTTCGGCTCCATGGGGCGCATCAGGGGGCACTACGAGTGGGACGACGACGACCTCACCCCTGGGCACAAGAAGGAGGGTGGGCTCTGTGGGCGATCACGAAATTCCCCAGGTGGGGCGGGTTCTGCGTCACGTAATTCCCCACCCCCGCGGTCACGTAATTCCCCATGGGGACGAGGGG
>NZ_JBEPAP010000153.1:0-1839 GCF_040298665.1 Streptomyces sp. NPDC001508 | reverse complement strand
TGCCGGGCCAGTTGACGTTGTTCACGAAGAAGCCGGCCCGAGCGACCACCCTGCGGTACTCGGGGGAGTTGAGCAGCACGTACTCGACGTCCGCGGGCAGCTGCTTCGCCCGCGCGCGGCTGCGCACCACCCACACCCCGCGGATGTGCGGGGCGATCTCCCGCGCCTTGTAGTACACGGCGGCCGGGTCGCCGAGCACCCCGCGGTGCGAGAACGCCGAGTACACGGCGAGCCCCGGATCCAGAGCCCGGTGCGCGGTCAGCGCCGACCAGGTCCGTCGGGTTCTCCGTGTGGCCGCCCGCCGTACCTGCCGCATCCCCCGCCCGAGACCGCGCCCCGCCCGCAGGGCCCGCCGCTTGACCAGATAGGCCGCGTAACCGCTCTCCAGCACCCGCAGGGCCGCCGGGACACTCGCCCCCTGCGGTGTGTGCCGGCGGAACAGTGCGGCGGTCCGCCGGAAGAACTCGGCCCGGTCGGACGGCGGCAGGCGGTCGGGTTTGGCGAGGATGTCGAGGCAGTGTTCGCCCATCTTGCGGTGCAGGAACGGCCGCCAGGCGGTGAGTTCGGGGTGTTCGTCGACGTAGGCGAAGACCCGTTCGTACTGGTCGTGGATGTCGAAGTGTTTGCGGCTGGTGGTGGACAGGATGTTGCCCTGGCGGCGCTGGCGGTAGTTCAGGCAGATCCGGTCGAGCACGGCGATGCGTCCGGCGCTGAGCATCACGGGGAAGGTCCAGGGGGTGTCCTCGTAGTAGCCGGGCGGGAAGCGGAAGTCGTGTGCGGCCACGTACGCGCGGCGGTACGCCTTGTTCCACACCACCATCAGCAGGTCGAGGATGCGGGGGTGTTCGGCCGCGGTGAAGGTGCTGTCGCCGGCTTCGGTCAGTACCTGGGCGAGGACGTTGCGGCGGGTGCCGCCCCACCAGTAGGTGCGGGCGTAGTCGAAGACCAGGACGTCCGGGTCGTCGCTCTCGGCGAGGCGGTCGGCCATGGCGCTGAGGGCGCCGGGTGTGAGGGTGTCGTCGCTGTCGAGGAACAGCAGGTAGTCGCCGGTGGCGTGGGGCAGTCCGGCGTTGCGGGCGCGGCCGAGGCCGACGTTCTCGGGCAGGTGCAGCACGGTCACGCGCGGGTCGCGGGCCGCGTACTCGTCGAGGATCGCGCCGCAGCCGTCCGGCGAACGGTCGTCCACGGCGATCACCTCGAAGTCGGTGTACGACTGCCCGAGCAGCGAGTCCAGACACTCGCGCAGATAGCCCTGGACCTTGAAGACGGGGACGATGACGCTGAAGCGGGGCATCTGTTCTTCCTGTTGTGGTACCGCTGTTCGGCCCGGATGGGCCGGGGGGCTTGCGCACCCGGGCTGAGAACGATCTTCCGCGGCTGTCGGTGACGGCCAGGGCGCCGCCGTCGCGGCACCTCCGTGCCGGATGCGGACGGCTCGCAGAGCGGCCGCACCGACAACTGGGCCCGCGCGATGTCCGCGCGGGCCCAGCTGAATGGCGGCCACGACGATGTCGGCCCGGGTGCCTGGCTCGTGTCCGGCAGGGGCACCAAGGCCCGGGGCGTCCCCTCCACGTCCCGGCACTGCGGGTGCGGGTCCCCGGGCGCCGGGTCGAAGCCGTGTGGCTCTTCGCTGCGGTGCCCGGGAGCCCTGCTCCCACGGAGGCCGTGGTCAGGCCGTAGTTACATCGGCGTTGCCTCGGTGCGGCGGCGGATGAGGAGGAAGCCGCCGAGGGCTGCGGCGGCTGCTGCGCCGCCGAGGGCCGGGTTGATGACCGGGACCGCGGGGACCTCGGTGGGGACGCAGGAGTTGTTGTTGCCGGGGACGGGGTCGGGTTCGGT
>NZ_JBEPAP010000152.1:0-1923 GCF_040298665.1 Streptomyces sp. NPDC001508 | reverse complement strand
GACCGCCGGGATCGAGCCCTCCCTCGGCCCGCTCGCCACGGCGTACGTGCTGATCCTGGTCATCCTGGGGCCGCTCACCGCCCGCTGGACCGAACCCCTGGCCCTGGTGCTGCTGCGCCGGTTCGGCAAGCCGGGGGTCGCCGGGGAAGCGCCGGCCGCGGTCGCGGTCGCGGGGCCGCGGGACGCGGCGGAGGACCAGGACGCGGTGGGCCACGCCTGACCTCCGGCCCGGTTGGCGGACGACCACAGCCGTCGACCACCCGCCGCACCACCGTGGTTGCGCACGCAGTTCCCCACGCCTCTTCAGGACACCCGCCCGCACCGCGCACTACACGGCACTCCCGACATCACGCCGTCGACCACCCGCCGCACCACCGTGGTTACGCGCGCAGTTCCCCACGCCCCTTCAGGGTGCCTGCCGCGCCGTGGGGCCGGGTCAGAGGGGGCGGGTCGGCCAGGCCAGTAGGCGGGCGCCTATCACTGCGGTCTGGAGGGTGTAGCGGTCGCCGGGGGCGGTGGGATCGGTGCCGGTCAGGGCGTGGATCCGGGCCAGCCGGTAGGTCAGCGCGCGTACGCTGAGCGACAGTTCACGGGCCGCCACGGTGGCCACGCAGCCGCTGTCGAAGTACACCGTGAGGGTGTCGATCAGCGGCTGCGCTCCGCCGCGGGCCTGTTCCAGCGGGCCCAGGGTGTGCCGGACCAGGTCCATCAGCGCCTGCCGGTCGCGGGCCAGGACGGGGAAGACGAGCAGATCGGCGGCGCGCAGCAGCGGATCGTCGAAACCCATCCGCTGGGCGACGTCGAGGGCGTTGAGTGCCTCCTCGTAGCTGTGCCCGATGCCGACTGCGCCCGGCCGGGGCCGCCCGACGGCGACCTGGCTCCCCTCGACCCGGGCGTGCACGAGCTTGCCGAACCAGGTCAGTACGTCGTCCTGGTCGCCGGGGGCGATGCACACCATCCGCCCGTCCTTGGTGGTGAACAGGATGCGGCGGTTCTCGAAGCGGGCGAACAACTCGTCGGCGACCTGCCGGGGTACGGGGTCGGACTCGTCGTAGCCCTCCGGCCCGCCGGCCACCGCGACGGAGTGGGTGCGGGACAGGCGCAGCCCGAACCGTTCGCAGCGGGAGGCGAGTTGACCCGGGTCGCCGCGGCCGTGCAGCAGGTCGTCGATGAACTCGCGGCGGGCGGCTTCCTCCCTGCGGACGACGTGCCGCTGCGCGCGCTCGTATCCGTCGGAGAACGCGTCGACCGCCTGCTCCACGACGGCGAGGACGCTGTCCGCGTCGGCCCCGGCGGGCCGGGCCGCCCGGCCCGCCGCGAGGTGCGCGCGCACCAGGGCCCGCCAGCCGTGCCCGGCCTCCGCCGCGCGGGCGCCGAGGTGGCGCCGGGACTCGATCTCGTCGCGGGTCAGCCGGCGGCCGGTGACCGCGGCGTCCGCCAGGATCTGCTGGAACCCGTCGAGGAACCTCTCGGCGGTGTCCTCCGCCGCAGACACGGGCCGCGGCCGGCGCGTGTTCGGATACGTCTCCTCGATCATCCGGAATCCCCCCACGGTCACCGTGTCCCCCGTCCCCGTACGCCCATCGGGGCCCCCGCGCCCCGCCTGCTTCCCATACTCCCCGGAACCGCCGCCTCCGCCCCGGCACCGGCGCCGGCCAAGACCCACCGGCCCGCCGGCCAGTGTCTCGTACGCGCCGTACTCGCCGCGTGCGCCGTGCGCGTCGGCACTCCGGCCACCGCGCTCATCCCTTCGCACGGGCCACCTCCACCTGGTCGGCCGCCACCGCGTCGGGCGCCGTGCGCCATGGGCGACGGGTCAGGCGGCGGGTCAGGGGTTCGGTCCAGCGGGCGGTGACCGGCCCCAGGATGACCAGGAGCAGCACATAGGCGGTCGCGAGGGGACCGATGCGTGGTTCGACGCCG
>NZ_JBEPAP010000151.1:0-1940 GCF_040298665.1 Streptomyces sp. NPDC001508 | reverse complement strand
AAAACCCGCACCCACTACGACGAAGCAACCGCCTGGTCACACCACGCCCACACCCCAGCCGCTTGACACCAAACGACATGGGGTGTCTGACCCGCTTATCCTCCCTTCGCCCGCCGCACAGCCAGGAGCGTCCAGTTCATGCCTGTCGACCGTCTGCTGCCCACACAGGAGGCCGAGGACCTGCTCACCCTCGTCCGCGACATCGCCGACAAGGAACTCACTCCCCGTGTCGAGGAACACGAACGCAACGAGTCCTACCCGCAGGGACTGTTCAAGCTGCTGGGCGATGTCGGACTTCTTGGTCTGCCCTATCCCGAGGACTTCGGCGGCGCCAACCAGCCCTACGAAGTTTATCTTCAAGTCCTCGAGGAACTGGCGGCACGCTGGGCCGCCGTCGCCGTAGCTGTCAGTGTCCACACCTTGGCCGCCTTCCCCCTGCTCAACTTCGGCACCAGCGATCAATGCCAGCGCTGGGCGGAGGATGTGCTCAGCGGCCAGCTCATCGGCGGTTACAGCCTGTCCGAGCCTCACGCAGGCTCCGACACCGCAGCCCTGACCTGTCGCGCCGAGAGGGAACAGGACGGCTACCGCATCAGTGGCGCCAAAGCCTGGATCACCCACGGCGGCAAAGCTGACTTCTACGCCCTCTTCGCCCGCACCGGCCCCGGCAGCGACGGCATCTCATGCTTCTTTGCTCCCGGACAAGCCGACGGCCTCACCTTCGGCCGGCCCGAGGAGAAGATGGGACTGCACGCCATCCCCACCACAACAGCCTTCTGGGACAGCACGCACCTTGCTCCCCACCGCCTTGTCGGCCGTGAAGGACAAGGGCTTCAGATCGCTTTCAGCGCCCTGGACTCCGGCAGACTCGGCATCGCCGCCTGCGCCACCGGACTCGCCCAGGCCGCCCTGGGGGCTGCGGTCGCCTACGCCCAAGAACGCACCGCCTTCGGCCGCAGAATCATCGACCACCAAGGACTCGGCTTCCTCCTGGCCGACATGGCTGCCGCCGTCGACTCCGCACGCGCCACCTACCTGGACGCCGCCCGCCGCCGCGACCAGGGACGCCCTTACAGTCGCCAGGCCAGCGTCGCCAAGCTCATCGCTACCGACGCTGCGATGAAAGTCACGACGGACGCGGTACAGGTCTTCGGGGGATACGGATACACCCGTGACTACCCGGTCGAGCGATACATGCGTGAGGCCAAAATCATGCAGATCTTCGAAGGCACCAACCAGATCCAGCGACTGGTCATCAGCCGGCAACTGGCCCGCTGACGCCCCACCCGGGAGAACCCATGCAGATCCACGGTAGCGCCGCCCTGGTGACCGGCGCCGCCTCCGGCCTGGGCGCTGCCACAGCCGCCCTACTCGCCCGCCTGGGCGCCCACGTCTACGGACTGGACCTCGAAGCCGCCCTCGAGAACACTGCGACACCAGCACCCGACGTGACCCTGCTGCCAGCCGACGTCACCCAGGACGAGCCGGTCCGAACGGCTCTAGAACGCATCCGCGTCAAAGGAGCCCCGTTGCGCCTGGCAGTCAACTGCGCCGGCATCGCTCCTTCCGCCCGCATCATCGGACGCCGCGGCCCCCACAGTCTCGAGCTCTTCCGGAAGGTCATCGACGTCAATCTTCTCGGCACCTTCAACGTCCTACGCCTGGCGGCAGCGGCCATCGTCGAAGCCGAACCGGACGAAAACGGCCAGCGCGGCCTGATCATCAACACCGCCTCCATCGCAGCCTTCGAAGGACAAGTGGGACAGGCCGCCTACACCGCCTCCAAAGCCGGCATCGCCGGCCTCACCCTGACCGCTGCCCGCGACCTGGCCGATCACGGCGTACCGGAAGCTGTCAAGTCAAATGAGACAGTTTGATGCTATGAGTTCTGTTTCTGGGGTTCTGCCTCGGATCGCGGCTCGTTGATCCACGCGACTGTC
>NZ_JBEPAP010000150.1:0-1946 GCF_040298665.1 Streptomyces sp. NPDC001508 | reverse complement strand
CAACACCACCACCCACACCCCCCTCCCCACCTACCCCTTCCAACACCACACCTACTGGCTCCACCACACACCACCCACCAACCCAGCCGGCACCGATCATCCCTTCCTCGGGGCGACCGTACGTCTGGCAGACGGCGACAGGACGCTCCTGGCTGGGCGGATTTCCCTGGCAGCGCAGCCCTGGCTCGCCGATCACGTTGTGGGCGGGCATGTGCTCCTGCCCGGCACCGCGTTCGTGGAGATGGCGCTTCAGGCGGGACAGCAGGTGGGCGCCCCGTATCTGTCGGAGCTGACGCTCGACCATCCGCTCGTGCTACCGACGGAGCCGGGTGCGGACGCGGCAGTGGACTTCCAGGTGCTGATCGACGCCGCCGAGCCCGGACAGGGTCGGCACCCGTTCACCGTGTACTTTCGGGCCGCGGCAGCCGAGGCCCACGAGCCCTGGACAACGCACGCCGGCGGGCTCCTCGTGGGAAGCGGTGACACACCGCCGGCGGAGGACGGGCTCGGCGCCGAGTCATGGCCGCCTGCGGGTGCCACACCGCTCGACGTCTCGTCCTTTTACGCAGACCGGGCGGAAGCAGGGCTGAGTTACGGCCCCGCCTTCCAGGGGCTGCACCATGCGTGGAGCCGGGACGGCGAAGTCTTCGCCCAGGTGGTGCTCGGCGAGGAGCAGCACGCGGACAGCGACCGGTTCGCCATGCATCCTGCCCTGCTCGATGCCGCTCTGCACGCGATCGGGCTGGGTTCCTTCCTGGCCAGGGCGGAGCAGCGGTACGTGCCATTCGCGTGGAACGGCGTCTCCCTGTACGCGGTGAGCGCCCGGCAACTACGCGTTCGGGTGTCGCCGGTGGGCCCTGACGCTGTGTCGCTGCATCTGTCGGATGGGGCCGGGCGCGCAGTGCTTACGGTAGACCGGCTGCATCTGCGGCCCCTCCCCGACACGGCGTCCCGATTTGCGGGAGGCACCGCCGCCGTCGACCGTCGGTCTCTGTTCCGGACCTCGTGGGTCCACCTCCCTGCGCCTCGGACCGCGCAGACTCGGGGGCCGCGCAAGTGGGCGGTTGTCGGCGAGGACGCGTTGCTGCGGGCGTTCGGCGAGACAGTGGCCGGTTATCAGGATGTGGAAGAGCTGGGGCGGGCCGTCGACGGGGACGCGGAGGCCGTTCCGGACGTGGTCTTCATGGCGGCACCTGTATCGCAGAGCGGGGACGTCGCGCAGGAATCCCCCGTGGCGGCGGAGGCCGCGGCGGCCCGAGCGCTGGGTCTGGCACAGTCGTGGATCGCCGACGAGCGCTTCACGGATTCCCGGTTGGTCCTGGTCACGAGTGGCTCGTATCTGCTGGACACGGACGCCCCGTCGGACGGTGAGAAAGGCTTGTCCAACGCGGCCGTGTGGGGCCTCATGCGCTCCGCGCAGTCGGAGCATCCTGATCGGTTCGCGCTCATCGACCTGGACGAGGCGTCGGCCACCGCGGGAGCTCTGACGGAGGAACAGGCGGCGACTCTGGCGTATGCGTTGGCTGTGGGTGAGGGGCAACTGGCCGCACGGGAAGGCACCCTCCACGTCCGCCGCCTCACCCACCTCCCCACACCTACAGCCACACCCACAAGCGAAACGGACACCACCCCCAGCACCCCAACAAACACCGACACCCTCCCCTGGAACCAAGGCACCATCCTCATCACCGGCGCCACCGGAGCCCTCGCCACCCACCTCGCCCACCACCTCATCACTCACCACCACGTCCCCCACCTCCACCTCACCAGCCGCCACCCCAACCACCCCGCCCTCCAACAACTCCAACACCACGCCACCCAACACGGCACCCACATCACCCACACCACCTACGATCTCACCAACCCCCAAGACCTCCACCACCTCACAAACACCCTCAACACCACCCACCACCATCCACCCCTCACCACCGTCATCCACTGCGCCG
>NZ_JBEPAP010000149.1:0-2039 GCF_040298665.1 Streptomyces sp. NPDC001508 | reverse complement strand
GGCGGGTACGACCCGCTACGCTTCTTCACCCGGGGAGTGCTTCTCTCTTGGCGACGAACAGGACCTTCGACAAGCCCTATCGTCCCAGCTCAGAGCAATGCCAGTGATTTAGGGCATCAGTGCAGGTAGAGCGTGCGATGACGAGTGTTCTGGGTGAGTAGAACCCTGGGATGCACAGGTGGTCCGCCACGAACTGATGATGCGCCAGGTGATCTCGGGACAGGGCAACGGGGCTCCCTGTAGGACAGGAGATCGACCAAGATCCGACTGCCTGCGAGGGAGCCCCGTTGGGCGCTCAGTCTGCCATCGCTGTTGCCCCGGCCGTCATCAGGGCGGTCCGTCCGGTGCCATCGCGAAGTCCCCGAAGGCGGTCGGAGCCGCAGTTCGGCGACCGGATCCGGCTCGGTGTACTCACCGAGGAGATCACACCCGAAGTAGTCGACGAAGTACTGGAGTTGACCGGAAGGGCCGAGCGCCGCCGCAGGCTTCTCCCGGCTCGCGCGGTGGTCTACTTCGTCCTGGCTCTGTGCCTCTTCAGCAGCTCCGACAGCGCCGGGCCGCCGGGATACCGGGCGGTCCTGCGGACCCTGACCGAGAAACTGCGGCACCTGCCGGGCGGGCTCGTTCAGCGCCTGCCCACCAGTTCGGCCCTCACCCGAGCCCGCCAGCGCCTGGGAGACAAGCCGTTGCAGGCCCTCTTCGAACGCCGGTGCGGCGCCCAGGCGACACCCACGACCCCGGGAGCATTCGCCTTCGGTTTGCGGCTGGTCGCCTGGGACGGCACCGCGCTGGACGTTCCGGACAGCCCCGAGAACGCCGCCACGTTCGGATTCACCGGCCGCGACGGCACCAACAAGAGCGGAAACCCACAGGTCAGACTGATGGCCCTGATCGAGTGCGGCACCCACGCCGTCATCGACGCGGCCTTCGACTCGATCGCCAGGTTCAGCGAGCACAAGCTCGCCCGCCGCCTGCTCGCCTCCCTGCGGCCCGGCATACTGCTGCTGGCCGACCGCAACTTCGCCGGCCACGAGCTGTGGGGCCTAGTCGAGGCGACCGGCTGCCACCTCGCCTGGCGGATCAAGAAGAACCTCGTCCTGCCGCCGCTGTGGGTCCTGCCCGACGGCTCGTACGTGTCCGTCATGCCCACCCCCGCCGAGGGCCAGCGCCTGGGCAACGCCCGCTTCCAGGGCCGCACCCCGACAGGGCTGCCCGATGGACACCTCGTGCGCATCATCGACTACACCGTCACCGTCCGGCCCCAGCACGGGCCGGTGCAGGTTGAGAAGTTCCGCCTCGCGACCAGCCTGCTCGACCACCGACAAGCACCCGCACGGCAGTTGGCCCAGATCTACCACCAGCGCTGGGAGATCGAGAACGGCTTCGCCGAACTCAAAAACCGCCTGCGCGGCGCCGGCTTCATCCTGCGCTCTAAAACCCCCGGGCTCATCTGCCAGGAAATCTACGCACTGCTCACCGTCTACCAGGCACTGTGCGCGCTCAAAGTCCACGCAGCCGAACAGGGAGAGATCGATCCCGACCGGATCTCCTTCACCACGACCGTGCGGCTCGCCCGGCTTACCACCGCCGGACAGACCGCAGCGAACCCGCAGGCCCTGCACGCCGCCCGCCTCGAAGTCGTCCAGGAACTCCTCAACGACCGCCTGCCCCCACGCCGCGACCGCCGCTGCCAGCGACTGAAGAAACCACCGCGGAACACGTTCGAAGCCAAACGCCGGGACGAGCCCCGCCCGCCCAGCCGCGTCAGCTACTCACTCAAAATCACACGGAACCTGAGATACCCACCCTCACCTGCGAAAACGCCCTAAATCACCGGCATTGCAGCTCAGAGGCACTCCTCGCTTATTTGATCAACACTCGGACGGTCCCCCTCGTGAAAGCCCGAGGCTAATGACCGCCGCGCGTGAGGGTGAGCCCTTCGATCCGTACACGGGCCTTCCTGCCTCCGAAATTCGGGCGTTGAAGCAACGGGCCACTTGGTACACACTGGCCCGCGAGTACATCGAACAACGCTGGGA
>NZ_JBEPAP010000148.1:0-2122 GCF_040298665.1 Streptomyces sp. NPDC001508 | reverse complement strand
CCGTGCCGCCGGCCGCGCTACCGACCGTGCCGCCAGTCGCGTCGTCGACCGCGCTGCCGCCCGCGTCGCCGGCCGTGCTGCCGCCCGCGTCGCCGGCCGTGCTGCCAGCCGCGTCGCCGGCCGTGCTGCCAGCCGCGCCGCCGACCGCGCCGCCGACCGCGCCGCCGACCGCGTCGCCGGCCGCGTTCCGTACGGCCTGGCGTGCGCACTGGACGGCGTCCTCCAGCAGGTTCAGGACGCTGCCCGCGGGCACTTCCGCGCTCTCCAGGACCTTCAGCGCCTCCACCGCGGCGCTGCTCGCCGGCGCCCCGGCGGGCCCGTAGCCGTCGGCCACGGCGAGCAGGCGCGCGCCCGCGTACGCCGTGTCCTGGTTGGCGGT
Organism: Streptomyces sp. NPDC001508; assembly: GCF_040298665.1. NCBI lineage: Bacteria > Bacillati > Actinomycetota > Actinomycetes > Kitasatosporales > Streptomycetaceae > Streptomyces > Streptomyces sp. NPDC001508. Next base: position 1,743 of record NZ_JBEPAP010000148.1, on the reverse strand, counting down.
CCGCACCCGGCCGGTGTCGGAGCGGGCGCAATGACGCAGTTCCAGCATGACGGTGTCCTTCCTCGATTCTGCGCTGAGATGGTCGACGAGGAACGCGGCGAGGTCCCGGCGTACGGCCGTCTCGGCCTCCACCCGCGCCCAGTGGGCGCGGATCTCCCGTGCGGCGGCGGCCGGTTCCAGCGCGCACACCGCGCGGATTCCGGCGAGCGGCATGCCCAGCCGGCGCAGCCAGGCCACCAGCCGGGCCCGCTCCAACTGCTCGACGGCGTAGTACCGGTACCCGGTGTCCGGGTCGACCCGCGCGGGGCGCAGCAGGTCCAGCTCGTCGTAGAGCCGCAGTGCCTTCGGCGAGAGCCGGCTGGCCTTCGCGAAGGCGCCGATCGTCAGCATGTCCATGCCCCACCCCCGGGTGCCGCTGTGCTCGTCCTACCGCCACCGATGCTGCGGCTTCACCGAGGGTGAAGGTCAAACCGGTTGCCGCGGTCGCCGTCGCGATGGTTAGCCTGCGGTCCGATCATCCGCCGCATTCGTACGCCGATGGAGCCCGCCGTGCCCCGTATCGCACTCGCCACCTACGACCCCGGGACCGAGCCGAACCGGGACCGCGACCTGCCGGTCCTGCTGCGGGCCCTGACGGACGCCGGGGCCGAGGCCGTCGCCGTGCACTGGGACGACCCCGGCGTCGACTGGAGCGGGTTCGACCTCGTCGTCATCCGCTCCACCTGGGACTACGCCTGGCGGGCCGAGGAGTTCATGGCCTGGGCGGCGCGGGCGGGCAACGCGACACGGCTGGCCAATCCGGCCGCCGTCGTGCGCTGGAACACCGACAAGCGGTACCTCGGGGACCTCGCGGCGGCGGGCGTGCCCGTCGTGCCGACCCGTTACATCGCGCCCGGATCCGCGGCCCGACTCCCGGGCGATCACGACTTCGTCGTCAAGCCGACCTTCGGCGCGGGCGCCCGGTACGCCGCGCGGTACGCGCCCGGCGAGCGCGGCACGGCGCTGCGGCAGCTGGCCCGTATGCACGAGGAGGGGCTGACCGCGATGGTGCAGCCGTACGTCCGCGGCATCGACGTCGGCGGCGAGCGGGCCCTGCAGTTCTTCGGCGGCCGGCTGCTGCATGCCAGCCGTAAGCGGGCCGTGCTGGCGCCCGGCACGGCGTACGACGCGGAGAAGGTGGCCCACCCCGACCTGGAGCCGTGGCTGCCGACGCCGTCCGAACTCGCCGTCGCCGGGCGCGCGCTGGCCGCCGTACCGGACGCGCCCGAACTGCTGTACGCGCGCGTGGACCTGGTCGACGGCGAGGACGGGACACCCCACGTGATGGAACTCGAACTGATCGAACCGAACCTGTTCCTCTTCCTGCACCCGGCTTCGACGGCCACGGTGGCATCGGCGATCCTGGCGGCGGGCAACTGAACAACACCGGCCCGTGCAGCGAAAGGGGCGCGGGGCTGTATCGATATGCGGCCCCGCCGCGTGGGCGCGATCAACCACGACGCACCCGCACCCGATGGCCGGCGCGTCACCCCCAGGGCGCCGCCGACAACGCACCCGCACCCGATGGCCGGCGCGTCACCCCCAGGGCGCCGCCGACAACGCACCCGCACCCGATGGCCGGCGCGTCACCCCCAGGGCGCCGCCGACAACGCACCCGCACCCGATGGCCGGCGCGTCACCCCCAGGGCGCCGCCGACAACGCACCCGCACCCGATGGCCGGCGCGTCACCCCCAGGGCGCCGC
>NZ_JBEPAP010000147.1:0-2126 GCF_040298665.1 Streptomyces sp. NPDC001508 | reverse complement strand
GCCGCCAACGCCTACCTCGACGCCCTCGCCCACCACCATCCCCACACCACCACCATCGCCTGGGGCCTCTGGAACACCCCCCACGGCATGGCAGGGACGCTCGGTGACACGGACCTGCGGCGCCTGTCGCGGACTGGTCTCGTCTCGATCGAGGTGGAGGAAGGACTCGCGCTGTTCGACGCGGCTCTGAAGGCAGCCCGGCCCACCGTCGTACCCCTGCCGCTGAACAAGGCCGTACTGCGCCGCCGTGCCGCAGCGGAAGGCGATCATGTACCCTCCGTGCTGCTCGAACTCGCGGGCGTGACTTCGGGCCGAGCGACCGCCGGCGTTCTGCAGGACGTGGCTGACGGACGGACGGACGGCGCCGGGACGGCGCGAAACGTTCTGGCGGAGGCCCTGCGCTCTCTGCCACCGCATAAGGTCCGTGAGCGGCTGGAAACCCTAGTGCGTACCCATGCCGCTGCGGTGCTGGGACACGGCTCGGGTGACACCATCGGCATGGACCGCCAGTTCACGGACCTGGGGTTCGACTCCCTCACGGCCGTCCAACTCCGGGGCGCGTTGGACACTGCGACGGGGCTGCGGCTGCCAGCCACGCTGATCTTCGACCATCCGACGCCCGGCGCGCTCTGCGCGCACCTGGCCGAGCAGCTGATTCCCTCCGACGAAGTGCTGTCACACGAAGCCGTCCTGCGAGAGATCGACCGTCTGGAATCCGCGCTGGCACGGATCCACGACGGCACCGCGCACAACGGACAAGTACGCAACCGCCTTCGCTCGCTCCTGAAGTCCTGGGAGATCAGGGACGCGTCCAGGGCCGGGAACGAGAATTCGCCATCCGGAAGGGACGAACAGAGCAACGGGAAACCGCATGACGACCTCGAAGAGGCGGGTCTGGAAGAAATGCTCGGCATCATCGACGAGGAACTCGGCCTTTCCTGAGATTCCTGGCAAATACCGAAGGGCCCGACTGGAACCGGACGAGAGCGGTGTGAAGTGAGCGAGGAAAAGACCCTTCAGTACCTGAAGCGGCTGACCACGGAACTGCGGGACACTCGGCAGCAGTTGAAGTCCCTAGAGGAACGGGACCGGGAGCCTATCGCCATCATCGGTATGGCGTGCCGGTATCCGGGTGGTGCGACGTCACCGGAAGAACTGTGGGACCTGGTGAGTTCGTCGGGCGACGCCATCGACGGGTTCCCGCAGAACCGCGGATGGGACCTCGAAGGACTGCGTGCCGCACGCCCGGGCGAGGTCGGCAGCAGCGACACGCAGCGCGGGGGGTTCCTGTACGACGCGGCCGATTTCGACGCGGAGTTCTTCGGGATCTCGCCGCGTGAGGCGCTGGCGATGGACCCGCAGCAGCGCCTGTTGCTGGAGACCTCCTGGGAAGCCGTGGAACGCGCCGGAATCTCCCCTGCTTCGCTGACCGGCAGTCGTACCGGCGTCTTCGTTGGAATCATGTACCACGATTACGCGTCTCGGCTGCCGAGGATCCCGGACGAGGTGGAGGGATATCTCGGGACGGGGAATTCCGGGAGCATCGCCTCGGGGCGGCTGGCATACACGTTGGGACTGCAGGGTCCCGCGGTCACCATCGACACGGCGTGCTCGTCGTCGCTGGTCGCGCTGCACCTGGCGGCACAGTCGCTGCGGCGCTCCGAATGCTCGTTGGCGCTGGTGGGCGGTGCGACGGTCATGTCGAGCCCGGCTCCCTTCATCGACTTCAGCCGTCAGCAGGGGCTGTCCTCGGACGGGCGCTGCAAGGCGTTCGCCTCGGCGGCCGACGGCACGGGCTGGGCCGAGGGCGCTGGTGTCCTCGTCGTGGAACGGCTGTCGGACGCGCGGCGCAACGGGCATCCCGTGCTAGCCGTGGTGCGTGGGTCTGCCGTCAACCAGGACGGCGCCAGCAACGGACTCACCGCACCCAACGGCCCCTCCCAACAACGAGTCATCCGCGAGGCGCTGGTCGACGCGGGACTGCGGGCAAACCAGGTGGATGTGGTGGAGGCGCACGGCACCGGGACGCGACTGGGCGACCCCATCGAAGCCCAAGCCCTCATCGCCACCTACGGCCAGGACCGCAACCCCCAACACCCCCTGTGGCTCGGCTCCGTGAAATCCAA
>NZ_JBEPAP010000146.1:0-2192 GCF_040298665.1 Streptomyces sp. NPDC001508 | reverse complement strand
GAAGTCCCAGAGTGCTTCGGGGGTGGTGATGCCGCCGGGGTAGCGGCAGGCCATGGAGACGATCACGACCGGGTCGTCGTCCCCCGCCAACCCGGCGTGCTCACTGACAGCTCGCATACTGCGCGTGTCCCCGAATCCGTCGGCCGCCGCCTCATCGCTCAGTAACGCGTTGGCCAGGTGCGCTGCGACTGCCGCAGGCGTCGGGTGGTCGAACACCAGCGTCGACGGCAACGTCAGACCCGTCGTGACACCGAGGCGATTGCGCAGTTCCACCCCGGTCAGTGAGTCGAACCCGGCTTCGCGGAACGGCACGTCCATCCGGACGCTGCGCGGAGCGGGGTGCCGCAGGACAGCGGCCACCTGCTCGCGCACGGTCTGCTCGATCGCGGAAGAACGTTCCTCCCGCGGGAGCGACCGCAGCCGCGCGCCGAGCGTGTCGTCGCCGGCGTCACCCTCCGGAAGGTCTCCACGCTCGGCAGCAGTCTCCGCCAGCGCGCGTATGTCAGGGAGGTCCTCGATCAGGGGACGCCTGCGTGCCTCGGAGTACGCAAGATGGAAACGGTCCCACTGAAACGCCGCGACCATGATCGAGGCACGTGCCTCGCCTGCGGGGTGCCGCAGCACGTCCAGGGCACGCTCTGGGGACAAGGCTGGCACGCCATGGCGGGTCAGCCGTTCCTGCACGTCGGCGACGGCAGCCATCCCGTCGCCGGCCCACGGGCCCCACGCGTACGACACGGCCGGCAGTCCGAGCGCGTGGCGGTACTCGGCGAGCGCGTCCAAGTAGGCGTTGCCGGGCGCGTAACCGCCCTGGCCTGGGATGCCCAGCACTCCAGCGATGGAGGAGAAAAGAACGAAGGCGTCGGGTTCGATGCCCCGCTCCAGCGTGAGTTCATGCAGGTTCCGGGCGCCCTCCGCCTTCACCCGCAATACCCGGTCGAGCTGGGCAGTCGTGAGGCCGTCGACCACGGCGTCGTCCAACACGCCAGCCGCGTGGAACACCGCCGACAGCGGTAGACGCTCCGGAATGCCGTTCAGCAGCGCGCCGACCGCCTCGCGATCGCCGATGTCGCACGCAGCGACGGTGACCTCCGTGCTCAGCGCACGCAGCTCGTCGACAAGAGAGTCGGCACCGGGCGCCTGCGGGCCACGGGCGCCGACCAGCAGGAGGTGCGGGTAACCCTCCTGAGCGAGGCGGCGCGCGACGTGCGCGCCGAGCGCGCCCGTGCCGCCGGTGACCAGCGCCGTACCGGACGGCACCGCCACCGCGTCCGACGGCGTGGCGGCCAACGGCGAAGCATGGACGACGCGGCGCACGAAGAGGTCGGCGCCGCGCACCGCCACCTGGTCCTCCACGGCCGCACGCCGCGCGTCGGCCGCCGTACCCGGTCGGGAAGCGAGCACATCGAGCACCCGGGCCGTCGACGCCGCGTCGGGCTCCTCCGGCAGGTCGATGAGCCCGCCCCACTGCTCGGGCTGTTCCAGCGAGACCACCCGCCCCAGACCCCACACCTGGCTCTGCGCCGGGCGGCGTGGGGCTTCGCCGGCACGGACCCCGACAGCACCGCACGTCAGGTGCCACACCGGAACCCGAACGGATACGTCAGTGGCTGCCTGGACCAGGGCGAGCGTCGTCGCCAGACCCCTGCTGACCGCCGGATGCCCGGGCTCAGGGGCCTCGTCCAGAGGCAGCAGAGAAATGACCCCGTCGCACGTCGTCGCGGCTGCGAGCAGATCGGCGCCCAATGTCGAGCGGTCGCAGAGCGCCTCATCGTCGATCACGAGGGGCTCGCAGATCGTCCCGTTGTCCTCCAGTGCCTCGCGGAGCGCGCGTGTCCAAGGGGCGGTGTCGAGACTCCTCGGCACAACGAGCAACCAGGCCCCCGTGGGAGCGCTGGAAGGCACGGCCTGCTCGACGGACCTCCACTCAACCGTGTACCGCAGTTCGTCGAGCGACATCCGCCGACGCCGGTCCTGACGCCAACGCGCCAACACCGGCAGGGCCCCGGCCAGCGCGGAGACGTCGCTCCCGAGGGCGCGGGCCAGCACCTCCGGGTCACCGGTCTCCACCGCGTCCCAGAACCCGCTGTCCTCCGATGTGTCGGTGGTGTGGGGGGTGTTGAGCCAGTGGTGTTTGTGTTGGAAGGGGTAGGTGGGGAGGGGGGTGTGGGTGGTGGTGTGGGGGTGGGGCC
>NZ_JBEPAP010000145.1:0-2329 GCF_040298665.1 Streptomyces sp. NPDC001508 | reverse complement strand
GCCAGAACCAAGCTGACTACAGAAGATATGGTAGTTTACTATCGTAAAAAGCGTTATGATGTTAAATTTATATCTAATGATGCAAACGGAACGGTCAAGACTGAAAGATTAGCCTACCTAGACTCACTAAGTCCGGTGGTTCCGTCGGATTATAAGCAGTATGTTACGAAGAAAACGGATGTTTCCGGTGTAACTTATCTCTTCAAAGGGTGGTATGATACCAAAAACGGCTTAGGCGATCCAGTTGATTTTTCTAACATTAAAATGTCGGCTGGTGGACTGGTTTACTATGGTATCTGGGAAAAAGAGTTTATTCCTGTTATCGTCCATAATGAAACCGTTCTTGATACGAGTGTTTCGAATGATAAATACGTGCTCTTGGTTGATCCAGGTAAAACAATAACTGATAAGGGAGCAGTATTCTACGGTGTTCTTGATAGCGATGGTTCTGTTATGGTTGATCCAAACGGAACTCTGATTGTAGATACTAGCCGTACCTTCGATGGCACACTTACTGTGAATGACAAGCTTAACTATGATGGCACTACCTTGCAACCAGAATGGTATAGACTTTATAATGGCCGTTTGGAAAGTGTAAATCCATCTACGCTACAAATTTCTGAGCACGGTACCATCTATGTACCTGTTTGGAACTACCCAACCAAAACCCTTAACTATAATGCCAATGGTGGTGCAAATCCTCCAACAACTTCAGACTTGAAGTTCAAAGAAAATATCGCGATTGCTGATCCAGGCGCTATGACACCACCGAAAGAGGGGCTTGTCTTCGTCGGTTGGAACACAAAAGCAGATGGAAAAGGAACGCGCTATTTACCTAAGCATGAGCTTCAATTCAACGATTTTGCAGGAAGTAGTTTGGAGCTTTTTGCAGAGTGGGTTACTGATCCTACGACTGATAAAGTGACTGTGACCTTTGATCCAAATGGAGGAAATGGTCGTGTTATCAATACAGAATATCGTAAGAATCAAGCTTTCTACGTTCGTAATCAAGGATACAACCGTCCGGGATATAATTTGATTGGATGGACCACCGACCAAATATCAACGACTAGTCAGTATAAGACAGGGCAAAAACTCTCGGCTGATCACATGACCTTGTATGCGCTCTGGGCGGAAAAACTAAGTGCAAAAGTAGAGACCTCAAATGTTTTTATTGATAAAGCAAAAGTTGACTCAGATAAAGTCGTCGTTACCCCTAATTATACAGAAGCCAAACTAACTTCAAGTGCAATTTATGGCTTATCTGTTGATGCCAATGGTGTCATTGTGGGAACACCTAAGGCTCCACGCTGGTACGGTATAACTGATGAGACCCGTGATGTTAAGATTCCTGTCCGCGTTTCCTTGAGTGTTAGCCGACCAACTGGTAATTCAACCTCTGAAGTTGTCACAGTTTATGTTCCGGTTACAATTCAACGTGACACGGACGGCGATGGCGATCCAGATGTGACGGATCCGGATGATGACAACGATGGTATTCCAGATGGAGAAGACAGCACACAAAAAGTCTTCACCAAATTAACAGCAACAGGAAAAACAATCACTTCGATGGAGGGTGTTGCGGTTCCTGCTACTCAAGCGGTTACGATTAACAAAAAACCATCTGATGTGACTTCAGTGACTTGGCCTACAGGCTTAACAGGACTTGACATTGACTCAACTGGTCAATTAACAGGTACTCCTGTAGTGGCAGACTGGGGAACTCTTGAAACTAAAAGCTTTGTTGTTCCTGTTGAAGTAGCATTTAATAATCCTGAAACAGGACTTATCGAAACAGCTAAGACAAATGTTACTATTATTGTAGATCGCGACACAGACCGTGATGGCATTCCAGATAAAACAGATTCTGATGATGACAATGACGGTATTCCAGATAGACAAGATAGCACATCAAAAGTCTTTACAGATTTGACAGCAACTGGAAAAACCAAAACAGTTACTGAAAAAGCGCGTATTGCTTCTGAAAAAGTTGTTGATAGCAATAAGCCGTACACTAAAGGCGTTCAAGGAACTTTACCTACAGGTTTGACAGGCGTTTCAATCAATGATCGTGGCTATATAAGCGGTGCAGCTGTTGTTACAGATTGGGCGAATGACAATGAAACATCACGTACATTCAGTATTCCTGTGACAGTAGAGAGCTACAATGCATTAGGTAATCGCGTAACAACTCCTGCAGGTATCTTAGAAAGCGTTGATACAGTTGTTGTCCTCACGGTTCAACGTGACACAGATGGCGATGGTGATCCAGATGTGACCGATCCAGATGATGATAACGATGGTATCAAGGATGAGGATGATAAGAATC
>NZ_JBEPAP010000144.1:0-2348 GCF_040298665.1 Streptomyces sp. NPDC001508 | reverse complement strand
TTTAAAATAAAAAGTTACTGACAGCTTTGTCAGTAACTCTTTTTAAACGAAAATCAGCAATAATGAATTTTACATTTCTTGTTAAATTACCTCTGGTTCATTCTTTTATCCGTTTATATTTAACAGCTTACTTTGCAAGAGAATGGGGAAATCTAATTGCTCAAGGTGTTGAATTACGTCAAATTATTAACTTGATGAAAAAACAAAAAAGTCGAATTTTTTCAGAAGTTGGCAAGAATCTTGATTTAGAATTGAATGCTGGTCGGTCTTTTGAACAAGCTGTCAGTAAACTTGCGCTTTTTTTACCCGAGCTCTCGTTAATGATTGAATATGGAGCTATTAAAGATAAATTAGGCTTAGAGCTTTCGCTTTATGCGGATGAATGTTGGGAACAATTTTTTACAAAGATAGATCGTTTAATGCAATTAATCCAACCTCTTGTTTTTATTTTCGTAGCATTGATGATTATTTTGCTATATGCAGCCATGTTACTCCCCATCTATTCAAATATGGGTTCGGGAATATAGAAAGAATGAAAAAATGGAAAGAACAAAGAAGTTTATTTTAAAAAAAATACAAAAAATATTTTTATTCGTTAAAATTTGTGAAAAAAAATGCCGTCAGAAAGAGCTAAAAGCTTTTACTTTGATAGAGATGTTAATTGTACTAGCTATTATTAGTATTTTGATATTACTATTTGTTCCAAATTTAATTAAAGAAAAATCCGCAAATTGTAAAATGAAGTTAGCCACCTTGAGTCAAGCAAAAAACATCTGAATCTCTTATACTAGAAGTTCGACCAAATAGTATAAAAAGGAAATTCAGATGCAAGACTATTCTATCACAAGCCAGAGCAAAGGGAAACACCTGACCAATCAAGACCGTTTAAACATTGAACGTTGGCACAATAAAGAAGGACTGAGCAACCGTGAGATTGCGCGCTTATTGAATAAAGCTCATGGGACGATTGACAGAGAGATGAAGCGAGGGGAAATCCAGCTCAAGCGGAAGGTAAAATACTCTGCTAAAAAGGCTCAAGAAAATTATGAAGGATTGAGGGCTCACAGTGTTCGTCCGAGTAAACTCACGACTGAGATTGATTGTTATGTGAGTACACGTCTTAAAGAAGACAAGGACTCTTTGGAAGTCATTCATCAGGCTCTAAAAGGAGTTTCTCTGAGCAGCCTCTACAATTGGGTCAACTGGGGCTGGTTAGAAGCCAAGCGTCATCATCTTTTCTATCCGCAGTATAAGGCGGCAAAGAAAATCAAACCTCGTGCGCCAAAGCATCCTTTTGGCAAGTCTATTGAAGAACGGCCTGAGTTCATTAACAATCGCTTAGAAGTGGGGCATTACGAGATTGACACGGTCATTCTTACGAGAGCTAAGAACAAGGTGCTTTTGACGCTCACAGAGCGAAAATACCGCACGGAGATCATTCGCTTGATTGATGGGAAAACAGCACAGGCGGTCAATGATGAGCTGGTGGAACTTCAAAAAAGTTATGACTTCAAATCCATTACCCCTGACAATGGCCATGAATTTGCAAGGCTCTCTGAGGTCGTAAGCTGTCCAGTTTACTATGCACACGCCTACGCGAGCTTTGAGCGAGGGACGAATGAAAACCATAACCGAATGATTCGTAGGCATCTGCCAAAAGGCACAACAAAGACGACCCCTGAAGAAGTCGCCGCTATCGAGTATTGGATGAACCATTATCCAAGAAAAATGTTCAACTATAAGAGTTCATATGAGATGAGCTTGGCTGGCTAACTTGGACTTGCAATTTGCGTTTAATAATTAATTCACCAATCACAATAAAAATAATTGCGCCAATTGTAATCGGTAATTGTTCTGTTAATGATGCCTTATCATATTGCAAGGGTATGGCTGTAAAAATTAATGATATGATAATAATAATCATTGGTAAGGCCATATATACTTTCAAGATTCCGTCACTACCACTCACTTTAAATGGACGTGGAGTCTCAGGGTCAATCTTGCGCAATTTATAAAAAGCAGGGAAGACCGGAATATAACTCAATAAAAATAGTACTAAATTTAATGAGAAGAATGACCAGAACAAATCTTGGTTGGGTAATAATGGAGCAATCACAACAATAAATGTCGCTACAATCCCATTCATCAAAGCTGCCCCCAAGAAATTCCATTAGAAGCACGTCTTTTTGAGAAGAATTTAGGCATATCACCATTATCAGCAGCATAACTAGCAATATTATTGACCCCTTGTGACCAAGAAACCATATTACCCACTAAAGTCAGCATAAACAAGAAAGCAATTAAACTAATGAACCAACCTGTTGGTGTTCCTAGCATCACTTGGAAAC
>NZ_JBEPAP010000143.1:0-2414 GCF_040298665.1 Streptomyces sp. NPDC001508 | reverse complement strand
CGACAGCCGGGCCATACACCTGCCCGTGATCAGCCCGGACGACCGAAACGGCCCGCCAGAGAAACCGACGGACCGTCACGAAAGATCGAGGTTAGTCGGCTCCGTCACGCGAGACAGCGAGAGCGGCTCAATCCACTCGGTGGAGCCCTCAGCTAGTCGGCGCTGGTGCTCGCGGTAGGTGCGACTCGTACGGGCAGCCACAGCCGCATTCCGCTGGTCGGCAGTCGGCATGGTTCAGAGCGGAGCGCTGGCCGCTTCCGGGTTGTCAGCGAAGAATGCGCGCCATTCGGCATAGCTGCGCTGGCTCATGCTGCACCTCCGGCGAGCTGCCCACGGATGCGCTGAGCGCGAGCCTGCCCAATGCGGAAGTGCGCCTGTAGCTCACGCAGCGACGGAGCCTTGCCCGCATCCCGCTGTGTCTGCTCGATGAATGCGCGAACCTTCGGCAGGAGTGGATCAAAGTTCGCCGCAGGCTCACGCACGGGTGCGGCTACAGGGCGCTCTACGGGGCGCTCAGCGTCTTTACGCGCCAGAGAACGAGCGGGGCTATCGCGCTGACAGCGATGACCAGCGGTACGGATACGGGAATCAGGCCGGAACTCACAAGGTGCGCGAGCGCATTCGTCAGGATCAGTGCAGCGACTACGGCGGATACGTCGCGCTTCACGCTGAATGCACGCAGGGCGTAGACATCGAGTGCAGCCGGAATGCATCCCGCAACGAACTTTCCGTATCCGACTGCTCGGGCTAGTTCGTACTCGGCGGATGCCGTGGCGACCAGCGCAGCGAGTAGCGCGAGTGCGCCGAGTAGGTCTCTATTCTTGGTCATCTGATGTTCTTTCAGGCATGAGTAAGGGCCCCATGTCGGCTCGCGCCAGGGAGGCCCAACGGTTAGCGGTGGCACACACGACAGCAACGCCAGGCAGCAGCAAACGCGCAGGTCAGAAAACCTGGGGATTTCAGCCGGCTGAGGGTGCCGGGTTGCAGCAGCACACGCGCTTGACCAACTGCCCCGCGTGCCCGGAAAGTTGGCGCCATGGATGCGGGATTGGCGGCAGTACTCGGGGCGCTGGCAGGGTCCGTGGCGACGATTGGCGCAGCGCTGGCAACAGGTTGGGCTCAGCGGGAAGGGGCGCGCATTGCGGCCCGTTCAGAACATCGCAGAGAACGAAGAGGGCCGCGCGAGAATATCTACAAAGAGTTCGTCGCCTCTGTCACTCGAATGCGCTTGTGGAGCGGTATCTATTCTCTCGACCCGGATGTGATCCCTGATGACATGGGCGAGGAGGAAACCGGCGAAATATTCCGCGTCGTCAATGAGATCGAGAGGAAGGCGACGGATGCTGCGCTTGCTGGACCCAAAAAGGTTGCACAGGCTGCCCGCAGAGTCGCGCGGATAGGCTATGAAATGGCGGCGTATGCCAGCGCACTCCCTAGATTCTTGACAGGTAACGCGGAACGCGACCGGGAAACGCGGAGGCGCGTGCAGTTGCAGGTGAACGCTCTGGCCAAGCAATTTGAGCAGTCCGTTGATGACTTCGTACTAGATGCACAAGCAGCTTTGGATGATGACGGGAGCCGAAGATAGGGCAGGCGCCTACCCGCCCTCAGCTTTCAGTCGTCTGCGTCGCTCGCGCTGGTATTCCGTCTTGCATTCTCGACACCAGGGCTGAACGCCCCGGCGAGCCTCAAGCGCGAACTCTCGGGCGGGTTTCTCTTGCTCACAGCGGGAGCACCAATGGGGGATAGCTTCCCAACGTGCGATGTACTCGGCGTAGGTTTCCATTGAGGGTCACTCTCGGTCAGATTGGGCGGAGGGGGTGGGGTGTAGAACCAGGTCTAGGACCGGGCGCGTACCCCAGAGACCTCCCCCGCGTTCGACGTCCCCAGGGGGTCAAGGGGTCACCCCCCACCCCTGGTGACTCCCTGTCACGGCATCAGAGATCAGCAAGTTCACTCAGCGTGCCAATGGCGGAGTACACGTCGGCACGGTCGGCACCGGTCGGCACGTCCACCTGATCAGCCACGGCCCGCACGATCCGGGTTGGATTCCCCTCGAAGAGAGCAAGGTCAGCAGCCACGGGCTCACGGCCAGCAGCACGCGCCGACAGGATGCGCAGGGCAGCAGCGCTCAGCGGCTCATGGGTGGAGCGCAGGTAGGGCGTCAGCACGGCAAGGGGGTCCCTCATCGCTTGCCCCCGCTGAGCTTGTGGCTGGTGTACGAGAGGGCCGCAGCCCGCGCCCTGCGTAGCTCCACGAGCGCAAGGGACGTCTTACCGGCGGCAGCACGCTTGGCGTCACCACTGTTGGCAGCAGCCTTAACCTCGGGCTTTCACGAGGGGGACCGTCCGAGTGTTGATCAAATAAGCGAGGAGTGCCTCTGAGCTGGGACGATAGGGCTTGTCGAAGGTCCT
>NZ_JBEPAP010000142.1:0-2428 GCF_040298665.1 Streptomyces sp. NPDC001508 | reverse complement strand
AGCGGTGGACCAGAACGCCCAACACCGTTCGGGGCGTTCGGCTGAGCACGGGTTCTGGCAACAGGACCCACTCCCGCTCAGTCTCTAGGAACGGTGTCGCCGTCTCTCCCACATGTGCACCATTGCCGGATCGTTGCGGAGGGGGCCGAGGGCTGATCGGGGCTGACGGGGCTGAGGCTGACGGGGCTGATACGGGCCTGACAGGGCTGACGGGCCTGACGGGGCTGACGGGGCTGACGGGGTGAACGGTGCCCGTGCGGACGAACCGTGGACGGAGGACGGCGATGACGGCGGCGCCCGGCTGCGGCGGTCCGCTCCTCGCCGCCTGCGGCCCCGGCACCCCCGACACCGGCCCCCGCCGACCGCGGCCCGGTCACCATCGCCGACGCCCTGCTCCCCGTACCGCGCGGCACCGGCAGCACAGTCCCCGCCGGCTTGAGCGGCGACGGCCACGACGACCTCGTCTCCAGCGGCTCCCGGCTACGCATCGTCCCCGACGACACGGCCGGCCTCGCGGCCCGGGGCACCGTCACCGTCGCCCCGCCCGCCCGCGGCACCACCCGTGTCCTGGCCGTGGGCGACTTCCACGGCGACGGACGGGCCGACCTGGCGCTGCGGACGTACCGCGGCGAGACGAAGGACACCATCACCGTGTACCGGGGGCCGGAAGGGGCCTGGTCGAGCCGAAGCCGACGGTCACCTTCTCCACCTCGGAGTTCCTGACCCGCTGGCCCACCGCCGGCCCCGGATCCCCCGTGCCGGCGTTCCCGGCGCCGTACCCGCCCTCCCCCTACGCCCCCTGGGGGAAACCCCTTAAGCCTCTCCCCGGGGGCCCTTAGGAGTCCCTTAGGGGATGTCACAGCTCGGCCGCAAAGCCGCCCCCGAACGCCCGGGCCCCGCACGCCACTCGACGGGACCAGGTACGTTCGATGCCGTGGCTGGATTCAGGATCGGACGCGGCGGCCGGAACGACCGGGCCCCGCAAGCGCGCCCGCAGAACCCCCCGTACGGACAGCAGGCCCCGCAGGGCCCGGCGCAGGGCCGGCAGGGGCAGTCGTACGGACCGTCGCACGGCTATCCCCCCGCGCCGCACCCGCACCCGCAGCAGCGGCCGCAGTACGGCGACGGTGGCCAGTGGCGGCAGGCGGGCGGCGGACACCCGGGCCAGGGCAGCGACGGCCCGGAGTACTTCGGCGACGGCTACGGCCACCAGGGCGGCTACCCGCAAGGCGGCCCCGACCCGTACGCGGCCGACCAGCCGGGCCACACCCAGGCGTTCTCGATCGACGAGGACCCGTACCAGCAGGGCGGGACCTACCGCGCGGGCTCGGCCCCGGCCGGACCGATCGGCCCGCGCCTGCACTGGAAGGAACTGCTGCGCGGCATCGTCGTCGCACCCGACCAGACGTTCCTGCGGATGCGGGACTACACGATGTGGGGCCCCGCCCTCATCGTGACCTTCCTCTACGGCCTCCTCGCCGTCTTCGGCTTCGACGGGGCCCGCGAGGAGGCGATCAACGCGACGCTCTCCAACGCCGTCCCGATCGTCCTGATCACCGCCGTCGCGATGGTGCTCAGCGCGTTCGTCCTGGGCGTGGTCACCCACACCCTGGCCCGCCAGCTCGGCGGTGACGGCGCGTGGCAGCCCACGGTGGGCCTGTCCATGCTGATCATGTCCATCACGGACGCGCCCCGCCTGGTCGTCGCCATGTTCTTCGGCGGCGACGCGAGCTTCGTCCAGCTCCTCGGCTGGGCCACCTGGCTCGCGTGCGGCGCCCTGCTCACCCTGATGGTCAGCCGCTCCCACGACCTGCCGTGGCCGAAGGCCCTGGGCGCGTCGGCGATCCAGCTGATCGCCCTGCTGTCGATCGTGAAGCTGGGCACCTTCTGACCCACCACAACCCCGCCGAAGGGCCCAGGCACCCGACCGGGGCCCTTCCGCCCCTTCCCGCCCCTGCTCAGGCGTCGAGCACCTGCCCCGCCCGCCGCACCAGGGGCGGCAGGACGCTCCACGGGAAGTTGATCCAGTCGTCGGTGCGTTTCCAGACGTACTCGCACTTCACGAGGCTCTGCGACTTCTCGTAGATCACGGCGGACCGCACCTCGGCGACCGTGTCCAGGCAGAAGTCGCGCACCAGCTTGAGCGTCTTGCCGGTGTCGGCGACGTCGTCGGTGATCAGGATCTTCTTCTCGGAGAAGTCGATCAGGTTCGGGACGGGCGCGAGCATCACCGGCATCTCCAGCGTGGTGCCCACACCGGTGTAGAACTCGACGTCAAACACGGAAGGGCCTCCTTCTTGTGTCCTTGCAGGTGGGAGGCCCTTCCGTGTTTGACGTGGAGGTTTAGCGGGGTCTCCCGTATCAGCAGGCTCTGACCTGGTCAAACAGCCTGGTCAGAGCCTTCCGGCTGTACTGGTTGGTACCCCTT
>NZ_JBEPAP010000141.1:0-2628 GCF_040298665.1 Streptomyces sp. NPDC001508 | reverse complement strand
TGTGAACGATCACGTAATTCCCCGGCCCTGGCGTCACGTAATTCCCCAGGTCCTGACCTCGTCCATGTCTACTTGATCGAGGGCTTGTTTGTCTTGTCGGTGCCGCCTCCTCGGGGCCGCTTGTTGGGCCGGTAGCTGGGCCCGTTCATGATCACTTGGTGGCTGGTGTTGATCAGCCGGTCCAGGAGCGACTCGGCGACCACGGGGTTGGGGAAGAGCGGATACCAGTCGCTCGGCGCCCGGTTGCTCGTGAGGATCAGGGACCGGCCCTGCCGCTCGCTGACCAGCTCGTAGAGGTCGTCGGCCTGGGCCGCGGTCAGCTGGCGCATCGCGAAGTCGTCCAGGATGAGCACGTCGGGACGTACCAATTCGCGCAGACGGCGGTCCCAGGTGCGGTCCGCGTGTCCGCCGGCCAGGTCCGCCAGGATGCGGCTGGTCTTGGCGAAGCGGACGTTCGCGCCCTGGCGGATGGCGAGGTGGCCGAGTGCCTGGGCGACGTGTGTCTTCCCGACGCCGACCGGCCCGAACAAAATTACGGACTCTCCGGTGTGCAGCCAGCGCAGCGCTGCGAGGTCACGGATCTGGGCCGCGGGCAGCTTCGGCGAGGCCGCGAAGTCGAACTCCTCCAGGGTGACTTGCTGCTCGAACTTCGCCCGGGCAAGGCGGCGTTGGAAGGCGACGGTGTCGCGGCGGGTGATCTCGTCCTGGCAGAGCGCCTGGAGGAATTCGAGATGTCCGAGCTCGCCGCCGTGGGCCTGGGCGAGGCGGGCGTCCAGGGTCTCCAGCATGCCCGACAGCTTCAGCGCGCGCAGTGCGTCGCGCAGGGCGGTGTCCATGATGGTCATCACGCCACTCCTTCGTCGTGACCGTGGTCATCACGGTCGTCGTTCGTCATGCCGGGGGTCGCGGCGGTCGAAAAGAGCCGCGTGGGGCCGTGCAGGAAGGCGGCGGCTCCGCCGTCGCCGGCGCTCTCGGGTGCGGGCTCGGTCTCGGTGCCGACGACGAGGATGCCCTTGATGGTGCGGTAGGACGGGTCGCCGACGAGGGCGGCCTTGGCGCAGGCGGCCTCCAGCCGCTCGTCGCCGTACTTCTTGCGCAGGCCGAGGACGCCCTGGGCGGCGCGGAGACGGTAGAGCGCGTTGACTTCCAGCAGTCCGTCGATCACAGCCCGGCAGGCCGGGCCGACTTGCGCGGACTGGGTGCGGCACCACGCCGGGGTCCGCATATGGAAAGCGATCTTCTCGGGCGGGTAGTCGCTGCTGTGGGTGCGTTTACCCTGCTCAAGTGCCGCATGGGTCTTGACCAGTTCACCACCGTGGAAGACCTGCACGAAGGCTTGGGTGGAGCGGACGTCGACGCGCTGACCGATCAGTTTCCACGGCACCGAGTAGAGGGTGCGGCCCACCTTGATGTGGATGTCCGGGCCGACGGTCGCCGCACTCCAGCGGGCCAGCACGAACGGTGTCTTCGGCAAGGGCAGCAGTGTGGCTTGCTCGACGGCCTCGAAGACCGACCGCGGCGACGCTCCGCCCAGCGGGCGGCACTGCCGCTGCCCGGCGACCTCGCTCGACCAGCGGACCGCGTCGGTCTGCATGTGCTCGAGGGAGACGAACTCCCGTCCCCGCCACCACGAGTCCCTTATATAGGGCATGGGGCGCTCGACTCTGGGCTTGTCTTTTGGCCGGCCGGCGCGGGCTGGGTCCACCAACGCCCCGTAGTGGGTTGCGAGTTCGGCATACGCCTTGTTGATTTTGGGGTCGTAGAGGTCGGGCTTGTCGACCCCGGTGCGCAGGTTGTCGGGCACGAGCCGCTGGGTGACGCCGCCGAAGAACCGGAAGGCTTCGACGTGGGCCTCGGTCCAGGCGTGCTGGTCCAAGTGGATGACGGGGCGGACGAACATGTGCCGCGAGCAGGCCAGGATCATCACGAACGCCCAGATCCGGTGCCGTTTCCCGCTGCGCGGGTTGGTCCACTGGCCGAGGAAGCCGTAGTCGATCTGGGCCTCCAGGCCCGGCTCGACCTCGTCGCGCAGGACGGTGACCTGCGACCTTCTCGTCTCCTCGGGCAGCGTCGCCGATACCCACCGCCGCAGCGAGGACACCGACGCCGTCAGCCCGTGTTCGTCCCGCAGCCGTTGGTGGATCGTGGAGACGGTCACCGTCCCCAGCAGGCTCTTGATGTAATCGCCGTGCTTGTCGATCTCGGGCCAGGTCACCTGCCTCAGCCGCCTGTCGGCGAGCTCGGGAAACCAGCCCTTGATCAGCCCGGCCCAGTCCTGTTCGGTCATCGCCGGGCCGCCCGGCGCCATCCCGGCGGCCTCCGCCGGGGCCAGGTACTTCCTGATCGTCTTGCGGTCCACTCCCAGCGACGCGGCCAGCTCGCTCTTGGAACGGCCCGCATACCAGTGGACGTAGATCTCGGTCACATCGACCACGTTGAACGTTCTCCTTGCCATCGCGCGCTTCCCTCGACCTCGAACCACTGATCGAGGAAGCGTCCGTCTTCTCGACGGCCAGGACTATGACCCCCGCCACCCCTCGTCCCCATGGGGAATTACGTGACCGCGGGGGTGGGGAATTACGTGACGCAGAACCCGCCCCACCTGGGGAATTTCGTGATCGCCCACAG
>NZ_JBEPAP010000140.1:0-2714 GCF_040298665.1 Streptomyces sp. NPDC001508 | reverse complement strand
GGCCACACACCCACCTGGCCCACCAACACCACCACCCACACCCCCCTCCCCACCTACCCCTTCCAACACCACACCTACTGGCTCCACCACACACCCACTACAGAGCAGACTGAGATATCCGACCTGGGTGAAGCACAGTTCTGGGACGCCGTTGAGCGGGAGGACGCCGAGATTCTGTCCCGGACCTTGGGGCTGGTTGACTCGGACGGTGGGGACGCGCTGGGCACGGCGCTGCCCGCTCTCGCGCAGTGGCGGCGTCGGCAGCGTGAGCTGTCAGCCGTGGACTCGCTGCGCTACGGCGTCGAGTGGGTGCCGGCGTCAGCTGGTGACACGAGCGGTCTCCGGGGAGCGTGGTTGTTGGTCATGCCCGCGGAGCTGCCGGACCCGGAGGTGAGCACCGCCCTCGCCCAGGTCCTCACTCAGGGCGGCGCGGTCGTGCGGCTCGTCACTGTCCAGCCGCACGACGAGGCCTTCGGACCCGTCACTGATGCGCTGCACGACGGGGCGCGTCCTGCAGGGATCCTGTCGCTGCTCGCACTGGACGAGCGCCCTGATGCGTATCACGGCCCGCTGACGTCCGGCACTGTCGCCACCATCGGGCTGGTGCGGGTGCTCGCGGAGCACAGTGTGCCCGCTCCTCTATGGTGCGTGACCAGCGGTGCGGTGGCGACGGGGCGGTCGGACCCGCTGCGCAGCGATGCCCAGGCGCAAGTGTGGGGCCTCGGACGGGCCGTGGCCCTGGAGGGTCCGATCGTCTGGGGCGGTCTGGTGGACCTGCCCGAGCGGCTGGACGTACGGACTCTTCAGCGTCTGACGGCGGTGTTGGCCAACGCCGGGGACGTGGCAGAGCCGGGCTCGGCCGAGACCCCGACGCAGGGCGGCCACCGCTGCGGCGGCGAGGACCAGATCGCGTTGCGGCGGTCCGGGCTGTTCGTACGCAGGCTGGTGCGGCGCCCGGCTGCTGAGCGGCGTGTCACCGGAGGCACTCCGGGGTGGAAGCCGCGCGGCACCGTCCTCATCACTGGCGGGACGGGCGCTTTGGGAGGTCACGTGGCACGTCGGTTGGCTGCTTTGGGGGCGGAGCACCTGCTCCTGGTCGGCCGACGGGGTGCGGAGGCACCGGGTGCAGAAGCGCTGCGGGACGAGTTGGTCGCCATCGGCGCCAAAGTGACCGTCACGGCGTGCGACGTGGCGGACCGGGCCGAGGTGGAGCGGCTCCTGGATTCCGTACCGGCGGAGGTCCCGTTGACGGCCGTCGTGCACACGGCGGGCGTCGGCCAGTTGAACCCCCTGTTGGATACGTCCGATGACGAGTTCGCCGAGGTCGTACGGGCGAAGGTGGCGGGTGCGCTTCACCTCGACGAGCTGACGCATGGGTGTGCGTTGGACGCGTTCGTCCTCTTCTCGTCCGTGTCCGGCGTGTGGGGCACCGGTGGACAGGCGGCGTACGGCGCCGCGAACGCGCAGCTCGACGCACTGGCACAGCGCCGTAGGAGCCGAGGACTGGTCGCGACGTCGGTCGCCTGGGGGCCATGGGCCGATGCGGGAATGGCGCTGGGTGAGGCCGGCGAGCACTCGCGCCGCCGTGGCCTGCTGCCGCTGCGGCCCGAGCTGGCTCTCGCATGCCTGGAGCAGGCGATCACGGAGACCAGCGACACCTCTCTGACCGTCGCCGACGTGGTATGGGAGACGTTCTATACGACCTTCGTGTCGGTTCGGCCGAGCCCGTTCCTGTCATCGATCGCCGAGGTACCCGACGTGGGTGATACGGCCGGCGCGTCGGCCGTATCGGACAGCACTGACACGATGCCCGGACAGGCATTGCGGCGGCGCCTCGGTGCGCTGCCGCCCGGTGAACGCCGTTCCTGGCTGCTGGCCGAGGTGACGCGGGAGGTGGCGGCGGTGCTCGGGTACACCGGGTCCGGGGAGGTCGACGCCGACCGTCCCTTCAAGGCTCTGGGCTTCGACTCGCTGACTGCAGTGGAGTTGCGCGGCAGGCTGAGCGCAGCGCTCGGTGTCCCACTGCCGGCCACGATGGTCTTCGACCACCCCACACCGGACCGGCTCGTCGCCCATCTCGCCGACACTTTCACCGCGGACGGCTCCGCCATGGACGCTTCCGAAGCGTTGAAGAGTGGTCCGGGCGACGACACTGACCCGATCGCCGTCGTCAGTATGAGCTGCCGTTTCCCAGGCTCGGTACGCGGGCCCGAAGACCTCTGGGAACTTGTCCGCGCTGGTCGGGACACCACCGGCGACTTTCCGTCTGACCGGGGCTGGAACCTCGACGCGCTCCTGGAGTCGGCGCCCGACACGGCCGGCAGCAGCTTCGCCACCTCCGGGAGTTTCCTGTATGACGCGGCCGACTTCGACGCGGAGTTCTTCGGGATCTCGCCGCGTGAGGCGCTGGCGATGGACCCGCAGCAACGCCTGCTCCTGGAGACCTCATGGGAGGCGTTCGAGCGGGCGGGCATCGACCCGTCGTCGCTGCGCGGCAGCCGCACCGGCGTCTTTGTGGGCGGTAACGGACAGGACTACGTCTCACTGCTCTCCGGCGACGACGCTGGCGCCCGAAGCACGGAGGGTTACCGGCTGACAGGCAACACGACCAGCGTGGTGTCCGGCCGTATCTCCTACACGTTCGGTCTGGAAGGCCCGGCGGTGACCGTGGACACCGCCTGCTCGTCGTCGCTGGTCGCCCTGCACCTGGCCAC
>NZ_JBEPAP010000139.1:0-2802 GCF_040298665.1 Streptomyces sp. NPDC001508 | reverse complement strand
CTGCGGAAGGCGCGGCACGCGGCCTAATGGATCCAGTGCTCACGCCCCACTGCCCGGCGGGCACGCCACCCCATCAACGGTCTGGCCTCCCGGCCAACCAGCAGGGGCACGGTCTGACCCCGGAAGTCGAATGCTTCAGGCAGCCTGAGTGCTCACCTGCTGGCGGCTACGGCACCGAGTCTCACCGACCCGGCAAGTCCCATTAGGGCAGCCGGGGTGCAGCCGTTCGACTGCGCGGTCCGGCGCGGCATCGTGTCGATCCCCGGCCTGACGGGCTCGTTCCCGCAGAAGGTCGGCAACGACTTCGCCGGGGTCGTGGACCAGGTCGGGCCCGGGGCTGTCGGGTTCGAGGTGGGCGCCGAGGTGATGGGGTGGGCGCTGCTCGCCTCGCACGCCGAGTACGTGGTGGTGGCGCCCGACCAGCTCGTGGTGAAGCCCGCCTCGATGCCCTGGGAGGTGGCCGGCGCCTTCTCCGCCTCGGCGCAGACGGCGCACACGGCGATCGAGAAGCTGAAGGTCGCGGCGGGTGACACCGTGCTCGTGCACGCGGCGGCCGGTGGTGTCGGCACCGTCGCCGTCCAGGTGGCCAAGGCGCGCGGTGCGACCGTCATCGGCACCGCAGGCCTGCACAACCATGACTACCTGCGCTCCCTCGGCGTCGTCCCGGTCGCCTACGGCGACGGGCTCGTGGACCGCGTCCGCGCGCTCGCCCCGGGCGGGGTCACCGCCGCGCTCGACGGCGTCGGCGGTGCCGCGCTCGACGCCTCGGTCGAACTCGTCGAGGACCGCGGGCGGATCGGCACGATCATCGACTTCGACCGCGCCGGGGACTTCGGCGTCCTCGCCATCAGCACGGAGCGCTCCACCACACGCCTCACCGAACTGACCGACATGTTCGACCGGGGCGAGCTGCGCATCGAGATCTCCCACACCTTCCCGCTGGCGCAGGCGGCGTCGGCGCACCAGGAGATGGACCGAGGACACGTCCGCGGCAAGATCGCCATCGTCGTGGAGTGAGATGCCAGGGGGCACATCCCCCGCTTTCGTCACCATGGGCCGGCAGCCGCAGCTGCCGGCCCACCGCTGTTCCCAGGAGACAGGAGAGGGACACCGTGATCGCAGAACAGGTCGCCGTCGTGACCGGGGTCGTCGTCCGGCATCGGAGCCGCTGTCGCCCCTCGGCTTGCCGCCGAGGGACTGAAGGCCGTCGTCAACTCGGCGTACTCGGTGGAGGCGGGCCGACGCCTGGCGGCCTCGCTGCCCCACGCCGTCTACGTCCAGGCCGACGTCTCCGACGAACAGCAGGCCCGGTAGCTGGTTGACGCAGCCGTCGAGCGGTACGGTCGGCTCGACGCCCTCGTCAACAACGCGGGGACGGCCCGGGTGATCCCTCACCAGGACCTCGACGCGGCGACGCCCAAGTGTGGCAGGGGATCCTCTCCCTCAACGTGCTGGGCACCTGGCAGATGTCGGCCGCCGCCTCCCACCTGGCCGCGTCCGGCGCCGGCAACATCGTCAACGTCTCCTCGGTCCCGGGCAGCCGCCCGGGCGGGCAGCTCGACCCCCTACGCCGTCAGCAAGGCCGCGATCGACCACATGATGCGGCTGCCGGCCGCCGCCCTCGGCCCCTCGGCCCGAGTCAACGCGGTCGCCCCGGCGCTGACCGAGACGCCCTGGACCCAGGACGACCCGTTCTTCCGGCATCGCGGACCGGGTGCGCGAGTCCACCCCGCTGCGCCGCGTCGGCCCACGAGGTGCTGAACAACTGTGCTCACTGGGGCCGAAGCGTCGGCTCGTCGGGAGTTGGTTGACAGAGGTATGACCTCTGCGCGGCGCTCCGACATGGGGATGGCTAGCGGCTTCATTGGGGCTATGCGCGATGGTTCACGCAGGCTCGATTACCCGACAGGGGCCAGGGGCAAGGGGGCGGGGAAGCCGCCGTCTGGCTGGCGATCCCTGGTCGTCTACTGGACCGGGTGGCCGATGCCGCTTGGCCGCAGGTGTCAGGAGCCGCAATCAAGGGCTGGTCGTGCCACACCCGCTGTGACCTGCGCAGCTTCGCTCGCATGACCATGTCGGTGCATCTGCCGAAGACGAGTGTCGGCTGACGGCGTGAAGCGGGCTTCGTCGCCGGACTGTGAGTTCGAGTAACGCTCGGATCAACCGTACGTGGGAAAGCGGGGAATCTCGGACGTTCAGGTAGTGAGCCCATTCCAACTTCTGTCGACAGTCGATCGGCGCTGTGTCAGGGACATCTGGTAGACCCTGGCTATGACGTTTCTTGGCGGTGGTCGAGGGTGATGCGGGTGGATGGCACATCGATCGGGATGCGCTGACAGACGGGATCCGTGCCCGGTGGTCGGGGCTCGAAATCGACTCGATGCGCTGCAGTGAAGTGCGCAGCCTCGGATGGCAGTTCAAGACGGAGAACGGCCCAGGTGAGGCGCATCTGCACGAGGGCGGTACCTGCCTGTACATGGATGTCTGGGAGGAAGACGCGATCTGGTCGGCGATCGTCTTCCGCAGGCTGACACCCCCTGGACCTTGACCTGGCGTTCTGCGATGAGGGTTACACCTTCGCCTCATGAACTGTGCTGCTGGACACCATCCGGGTGGTATGGACATCTTCGTCATGATCGATGCGGGTTACCGGGTTCCTTGCAGAAAGCCCCGGCGTTCACGCCGGGGATGAATGCATCTCAAGATAGCTCTGACGTGCACTTTTAGAGCGGACGTTTTTGCTGCTCGATGTACTGGCGGACGATCGCCAACGGTGCTCCGCCGCACGATGCGGAGAAATAC
>NZ_JBEPAP010000138.1:0-2983 GCF_040298665.1 Streptomyces sp. NPDC001508 | reverse complement strand
TTGACGTGCTCCCTGGCCTAAAGTCCAGGGATTCCGGCCTGGGTCGTCTGACTCTTCCGGTGGCTTCCTGCTTCACCGCGCTGTGCGGGCACGTGTGCCCGTCTTACCGGCGCTCCACAGGCGTTTGGCGTCTCCGCCCGTCCGGCGGCGACGATACGGCGTCCTTCGAAGAGGACGTTGCGGGCTGCGTTGTGGTCGCGGTCGTGCACGGTGTGGCACTTGCCGCACGTCCACTGCCGGACGTGCAGGGGCTTGGGGCCGTCCCGGAATCCGCAGGCCGAACAGACCTGAGAGGACGGGAAGGCCCGGTCCACCCTGGCGAAGGTGCGGCCGTGCTTGATCGCCTTGTACTCCCGTACCCTTCAAGCAGGCTCGATCGGGCATGAGCGGTAGCCCCGGGAGACCGGTGCTGTTCCTCGCCCTCGCTGCTAATTAAGAGCTGCGATCAGGATCGCTACAGTACGGGCGTGCAGGTGGGCACCCGGTCGAGCCGTAAGCTCTGCGTCCATCCGGGAAGGCCGGATGCGACTCGAAGCCACCTGCCCACCAAAGGGCTCCCCCTTGACTCCGTCGGCCGGCCTTCCGGGACACCCCCGTAACTGCTGATTAAGAGTGGCGACTCGATCGCTAGTACGGACTTGCCGGCGGGTGTCCCGACTGTCTGATGATCGTTGCATCTATAGCCAGGAAGGCTGGATGCGACTCTTGTACTCCTGCCCGTCAAGGGGCTCATGCTGACTCCGTCGGCCAGTCTTCTGGTCACTCGCCATAACTGATTAAGAGCTGCGATCTCGATCGCTCGTACGGACTTGCTCCACGGGTGGCCCGGCACTCCCTGTTCGTGTTCGACCTGGAGAGACGAGATGACGCAACGGCCGCCGCAAGTATGGGCCGGGATCGATGTGGGGAAAGGACACCACTGGATCACCGTGGTCGACGTCGATGGCGACCCACTGTGGAACCGTAAGGTGATCAACTCTGAGTCTGACATCCTGACTGCATTCGGAGAGGTCATGGATATGGCGGACCAAGTGACCTGGGCGCTCGACCTCATTGACGGAACAGCGGCCTTACTGTTGGGGGTCATGGCCAACCACGGACAAAATCCTCGGTATGTCACCGGTTCGAAGTTCGCAGCGTTCAAGAAGAGTTTCAGCGGCCAGGGAAAGTCCGACTTGAAGGACTCCTACATCATTGCCGAGTTCGCCCGCTGTCTCCGGCGGCAGACGGCCCCTGTGCCGGCGCCTCCCCGGGTCACCAAGGAACTCACGCTGCTCCTGGCCCACCGCAACGGCCTCTCAGCCGAACGCACCAGGACCATCAACCGTATGAGGGCCCTGCTCACCAGTATCTTCCCGGAACTGGAGCGGTCATTCGAGTTCGCCGGAACCGACGGCCCGCTGGTCCTGCTCTCCGGATACCAGACGCCAGCAGCCATCCGGCGGATGGGCGAGAGCAGGCTCACAGCCTGGCTCGTCAAACGCGGCGTGAGGAAGGCAGCAACGATCGCGGAGAAGGCCGTGACAGCCGCAAAGGCCCAGAAATCAGCGACCAGCGGAGAAGACCTGACGGCTGAGCTGGTAGCCGAACTCGCGCAAAGGATCATGGCATTGAACAGTCGACTGAAGGAGCTGGAGAAGAAGGTCAAGGAACTTCTCTCCCAGCACCCTCAGGCACCCATCGTCCTTTCCATGCCCGGATTCGGCGGGATTCTCGCGGCCGAACTTCTCGCGGCGATCGGCGACATCTCACGGTTCCCGACCGCGGGGCGACTCGCTGTCGCGTCAGGGATGGCCCCCGTCTCCCGTGACTCCGGATCGAACGCGGGAAACCGCCTGCGCCCGACCCAATACAGTCGCCCCCTCCAGCGGGCGTTCTTTATGTCGAGCCAAGTCGCGTGCGTGACCGCGGGGACGTGGGAGAACGAGATGTACCAGCGCAAGTACAAGGGCTACACCCACGACAAGGGCCGCCACAAGAAGGCCGTTATCGCTGTCGCGCGTCAGCGAGTGTCGATCCTGTGGGCCATGCTCCGGGACGGTCGGCTCTACGAGAAGGAGTACAACCCCCGCGAGAAGGCAGCAGGAGAGGTTCAGGCAGCTTGACTAAACCCATTAAGAGTCAGCATCCGGACGAACGTGGACCATCCCGCGTCGTGCACGGACTTGGCGAGCCGGGTGCGGCCGAGACCGGACACCGCGAGGTCTTCCACGTACACCGCTTGGTTGTCGCGAATGATCTGTGTGGATGCCTTGTGGTGCCAGTCCCGGCGTCGGTCGGCGACCTTGGCGTGCTGGCGTGCGACCTTGATGCGGGCCTTGGCCCGGTTCTTCGATCCCTTGGCCTTGCGGGACAGCTCCCGCTGAAGGCGCCTGAGCTTCTTCTCGGCCCGGCGCAGGAAGCGCGGGCTGTCGATCTTCCGGCCGTCGGACAGTACGGCGAAAGCGGACAGGCCGAGGTCGAGACCGGCGTCGGTCTCTGCCTCGGGCAGGATGTCCGGCTCGGTGTCCACGACGAAGCTGAGGAAGTACCGGCCGGAGCTGTCCTTGGTGACGGTCACAGAAGTCGGGGCTGCCGGAAGCCGGCGGGACCACGTGACCTTGAGGTTGCCGACCTTGGCCACGTACACCGTGCCGTCGCCCTTCAGGGAGAAGGCGTTGGTGTTGAGACGGATCGACTGCCGGGTGTCCTTCTTCGACTTGAACCGGGGAGGGCCCGCCCTGCGGCCCTGCCGCTTGCCCTTGAGACTGTCGAAGAAGTTCTTGTAGGCGGCATCCAGGTCCCGCAGGGACTGTTGCAGGACGACCGCCGACACGTCGGCGAGCCAGGCTCGTTCGGCGGTGCGCTTGGCCTGGGTGATACGCAGCCGGGACAGCTCGGCCGACGTCACGTACGGCAGCCCCGCCGCGTGTGCTTCCTTCCGGTCGCGCAGGCAGTCGTTCCACACCACCCGGGCGCACCCGAACGCACTCGCCAGCGCACG
>NZ_JBEPAP010000137.1:0-3101 GCF_040298665.1 Streptomyces sp. NPDC001508 | reverse complement strand
CCAGCGGGGCGCCCGCCCGCTGCGCGATGTGCCGGGCCGCCACCTTGTCGCCCAGGTCCCGGATGGCCTGCGGCGGCGGGCCGATCCAGATCAGGCCCGCGTCCAGCACCGCCTGGGCGAACTCGGCGTTCTCGGAGAGGAAGCCGTAACCGGGGTGGACGGCGTCCGCGCCCGACTCGTGCGCCGCGTTCAGGACCTTCTCGATGTCCAGGTAGCTGCCGGCCGGGGTGTCACCGCCCAGGGCGAACGCCTCGTCAGCGGCGCGGACATGCAGAGCGTCCCGGTCCGGGTCCGCGTAGACGGCCACGCTCGCGATCCCCGCGTCCCGGCACGCCCGGGCCACACGGACAGCGATTTCGCCACGGTTGGCGATGAGCACCTTGCGCACGATTGAGGCTCCCTCCTTGAAACAAGCCGAGTTTAGGGACTGCCGACACGGCACTTCGACCCGTCCCCACTGGTGAGCTTGCCCACACGGAGCGTGATACGAGGCCCGCTCGACCCGCGAAAGCCCTTGTCGCACCGCGGTACGCAGGACTCCACCGGAAAACCCTAGTCCTGTCATGTGGTCAAGGTCTCTGTGAGAGCGTGCTGCGGCGCACTTCGTTTCTTTGTGGAGTCCCTACGAATGGCCCAACGGTTCACTGGCGGCGGCAGAACCCTTGTCCCTTGGTTTACCCGTTAGTAGCGTTCGCGGTGCCCCGAACGTACTTCGGGTAACGGCAGTCTTGCTCGGCGGGTCGAAAGTGGGTGGGCCGGTGGTGCGCAGACCGGTGGCATGGGTCGTGGCGGTCGTCCTCTTCTGCGAGGCGCTGTTCGTCGCCGCGCTGAACTGGTTCCTCGGGATGGTCGTCGACCGTCAGTACATGTTTCTGGCCGGCCTCGCCCCGGGCACCATGGCGATGTCCTCGAAGATCGGCGGAGTGGTCTTCGGCCTCTACTTCGCGCTGTGCGGCCTGATCGCCCTGCTCGTCGCGCTCCGTGACCGGGCCCCGTCCGGCCTCGGCCGCGCGCTGCTGATCAGCGTCGCCGTGGTGCAAGGGCTGCTGGGGGCCTTCGCCTGGGGGCTGGTGGGCCGGAGCGCGTTCCTGCTCATGGTCGTCGTGCTCGCGCTGGTCGTCCTGCTCCTGATGACGTACGACGAGCGGCCCGGCACGGCCTCGTCGGCGGGCGGTGACGCGCCCGGCGCCGGCGGGGCCCCGGAAGCCGCGGACGGTCCGGGGGCGGTCGCCGAGGAGCCGTGGGCCGGGTCCGGTGGGTCCGGCGGGTCCGGCACCCAGCGGTCCCGTGGTGGGGCGGTGGAGCCGCGGGACGACATACTCGCGACGGCCGCTCCGGGCGTCACTCCGCGAGTGTCCACAACTCCGTGATGCCGACGCCCAGTTCGGCCAGCAGCTTGCGCACCAGGGGCAGGCTGATGCCGATCACGTTGCCGTGGTCGCCGTCGATCCCCTCGATGAACGGGGCCGAGCGGCCGTCGAGGGTGAACGCACCGGCGACATGGAGGGGTTCGCCGGAGGCGACGTACGCGGCGATCTCGTCGTCCGTCGGCTCGCCGAACCGCACCACGGTGGAGGCGGTCGCCGACACATACCGCTTGCTCGTCGTGTCCCAGACGCAGTGCCCCGTCTGCAGGATCCCGGCCCGCCCGCGCATCGACTTCCAGCGGGCGGTGGCCTCCTCGACGTCCGCGGGCTTGCCGAGCGCCCGGCCGTCCAGCTCCAGCACCGAGTCGCAGCCGATCACCAGCGCGCCCTGCGCTTCCGGCCGGGCCGCCACCACGGAGGCCTTCGCCTCGGCCAGGGCGAGCGCCAGCTCGGCGGGGGTGGGCGCGGTGACCGCGTCCTCGTCGACACCGCTGACGATCACCTCGGGGTCCAGCCCGGCCTGCCTGAGCAGCCCGAGCCGGGCGGGGGACTGGGAGGCGAGCACGAGCCGGCGGCGCGGGTGGTCTGTCATGCGATCAGCGTAACGGCGGGTCCGCTCCGCTCGGGTTCGGCCGGGACTCAGCTCAGGCCGGCGACGGTTCGCTCCCCTCGGGTTGGGCCCAGGTTCATCTCAGGCCGGCGAAGATCATTGCGAGCACCATGCCCAGCGCCATGAGGAGGCCGAGCCGCCGCAACATGGCCTGCGCCTCGCGCAGTTCCTCGGGCGGCTCGTTCTCGGGGTCCGACCACAGCATGCCACCAGCGTGCGGCTGGGGCGGGGGGCGGGGCCTGAGTACGGGTACTCAAGTTGGCGGGCGGCGCCTGCGGCACCGTGCGCGGTTCCTCGCGCCCCTTTGTTGTCGTCGGCTTGATCGGCGGGTGCGGGGGTTGGGGTGGGGCGCTTGAGTGCGGGGGTTTGCTTGGGGGCCGGTGCCGTGGCACTGTGCGCGGTTCCTCGCGCCCCTTTTGTTGGTGTGGGCTTGGTCGGTGGGTGCGGGGGGCGCGGCACCGGGTGCGGTTCCTCGGGCTTCTAGCTGGGCCAGTAGGTGCGGGGCCAGGTGGCTGGGCCTGGGTGGGGGACGTGGGTGGTGGCGATGCGGGCAGGGTCGGACCACGCGTCCCTGGGGGTCCGCGCCCCGGACGGCGCGGCGGCCGCCGCCGCGGCGCGGACGCGGACCACCGCCAGTGCGGCGGCCAGCTCCTCCGGGGTCGGATTGCCCCGTACGACCTTGATGTTCATGCCGGCTCCCGACGGGTCTAGAGAGGGATGTTGCCGTGCTTCTTCGGAGGCAGGGATTCCCGTTTCGTGTGCAGTTGACGCAGCCCGCGCACGATGTGGCGGCGGGTGTCGGAGGGCAGGACCACCGCGTCGATGTAGCCGCGCTCGGCCGCGACGTACGGGTTGAGGAGGGTGTCCTCGTAGTCCTGGATGAGCCGTTCCCGGGCCGCCTCGGCGTTCTCGCCGTTCGCCCCGGCCTCGGCGATGGTGCGGCGGTGCAGGATGTTCACGGCGCCCTGCGCGCCCATGACCGCGATCTGGGCGGTGGGCCAGGCCAGGTTGAGGTCGGCGCCCAGGTGTTTGGAGCCCATGACGTCGTAGGCCCCGCCGAACGCCTTGCGGGTGATCACCGTGATCAGCGGGACCGTCGCCTCCGCGTACGCGAAGATCAGCTT
>NZ_JBEPAP010000136.1:0-3477 GCF_040298665.1 Streptomyces sp. NPDC001508 | reverse complement strand
CGGCCAGTCCGCGCTGGCGGCTGAATTCCACGAACGGCGCCGGGGTGGCCATCACCGTGACGCCGCCCACCAGGGCGAGTGAGCATTCGTCGTTGTGCAGTGCCTGCGTGGCCAGGTGCAGGGCGACCAGCGACGACGAGCAGGCGGTGTCCACGGTCACCGCCGGGCCTTCCAGACCGAACGTGTAGGAGATACGGCCGGAGGCGATGCTGCCCGCACTCCCGTTGATGAGATAGCCCTCCACGTCTTCGGGCACGTCAGTGAGACGGCCGCCGTAGTCGTGATACATGACTCCGGCGAAGACGCCGGTGCGGCTGCCGCGCAGCGACGACGGGTCGATGCCCGCCCGCTCGAACGCCTCCCAGGAGGTCTCCAGGAGCAGGCGTTGTTGCGGGTCCATCGCCAGCGCCTCACGCGGCGAGATCCCGAAGAACTCCGCGTCGAAGCCCGCCGCGTCATACAGGAAGCTGCCCTTGGTTGTGCTCACCGTGTTGGGGCGATCCCCGGTCGGGTCGTACAGGTTCTCCAGGTCCCAGCCGCGGTCGTCAGGCATGTCGGCGACGGTGTCGCGCGCGTTGGCGATCACGTCCCAGAAACGTTCGGCCGAGTCACTGCCGCCGGGGAAGCGACAGCTCATCGAGATGATCACGACAGGATCGTCGTTGGTCGCGCTCGCGACGGTCTCCCCGGTGACCTCCGCTCCGGCATCGGTCTCGGGGACCGTACCGAAGAGCATGTCCCCCAGGTGCCGGGCTAGCGCGGTCGGGGTCGGATGGTCGAAGACGAGCGTGGCTGGAAGACGCAGGCCCGTCACGGAGTTGAGCCGGTTGCGCAGTTCGACGGCTGCCAGTGAGTCGAAGCCCAAGTCTCGGAAGGCTCGTTCAGCCGGTACTCCTTCGACGTCGTTGAACCCGAGCACGGTCGCTGCCCGCGACCTGACGATGTCCAGCAGGGCCGACATGCGCTGCGCGGCAGGCAGGTGCGCGAGTGTGCCCTCGACCGTGCCGGCTTGGGCGCCGTCGGCCGTCTCACGGGCCGGCGGCCTTGCTGGTTTGCGTAGTGCCCGGGATACCACCAGGTCGCGCAGCGGCGGAGCGACGTCCTGCGCCTCGGCAGCGGTCAGCGTTGAGGTCTCCAGTCGCAGGGGCACCAGGACGGTTTCGTCCGCCGTGGCGCACGCGGTGTCGAAGAGCGCCGTCCCCGCCTCGTTCGACAGGGCGCCGACGCCGAGCTTCGCCAGCCGTCGTACGTCGCGGTCCGCCAAGCCGGCGGTCAGGACGCTGCGATCGGACCACAGGCCCCAGGCAAGGGAGAGCGCGGGCAGCCCGTGGTCGCGTCGGTGTCGGGCGAGGGCATCGAGGAAGGCGTTCGCTGCCGCGTAGTTCGCCTGGCCGGAGGAGCCGAGGATCCCGGCCGCCGACGAGAAGAGTACGAAGGCCGTCAGGTCGTGGTGGCGCGTGAGTTCGTGCAGGTGCACGGCCGCGTCGACCTTGGGCCGCATGACCGTGTCCAGGCGCATGTCGGTGAGTTCGGTGACGATCCCGTCGTCCAGCACGCCCGCCGCGTGTACGACACCGGTCAGAGGATGCTCCGGAGGCACGCCGTCGAGCACTCCGCGTAAGTTCTCCCGGTCGGTGACGTCGCAGGCCACGATGTCCACCACGGTGGCGCCCGCGTCCCGCAGGTCCGCCACCAGTTCGGTGCTGCCCTCGGCGGCCGGTCCCTGGCGGCTGAGCAGCAGCAGTCGGCGTACG
Source organism: Streptomyces sp. NPDC001508 (assembly GCF_040298665.1). Classification (NCBI taxonomy): domain Bacteria; kingdom Bacillati; phylum Actinomycetota; class Actinomycetes; order Kitasatosporales; family Streptomycetaceae; genus Streptomyces; species Streptomyces sp. NPDC001508. The sequence continues at coordinate 1,723 of NZ_JBEPAP010000136.1, read as the reverse complement.
CCGTGCCGTTCCACCAAGTGCCGCGCCAACGTGCGACCGAGGACACCTGTGCCGCCCGTCACCAGGACGGTCCCGGCCGGACCGAACATGGCCCCCCCGTCACCCGACGAGGTGGCGCCCACCCGTTCCAGCCGGGGCACCAGCACCGTCCTGCCCCGTACCGCGAGTTGCGGTTCCGTACCGACCGCGGCGGCGACCACGGCCCGGTACGCGTCCGAACTCCCGTCCACGTCCGCGAGGATCAGCCGATCGGGGTTCTCGCTCTGCGCGGAGCGGACGAGTCCCCAGACGGCGGCGCTCGCGGTCCCGTGGGCCCTGCGGACATCTTCGTCCGCTGTCCGCACCGCGCCCTGCGTGACGATCACCAGCCGCGAGTGGTCGAAACGCGGTTCGCCGAGCCACTCTCGCAGCAGAGCCAGGCAGCGCCCGGAGCGCAGTCGTACATCGTCCGCCGACGGCTCCTCGGGCCCGGCCAGCACGGTGTCCTGCAGCGCGAGAACGAGGCGGGGCGCTGGGGCGGGAAGAGTGGCGATGTCCTCGTACACCGTGAGATCGAGCCCGGCGTCCCGCAGCAAGCGTTCCTGCTCGGCCGAGGCGCCGACGACGGCAACCCCCTCCTGCGCCAGGCCGGCGACAGGCGTGTCGGCCACGGTCCAGTGGAGGCGCAGCAGAGCATCGTGGTTCGTGCCGCCGAGCCGGAACAGCGCCGCGGGGTCCATCGGGCGCAGTACGAGGGACCCGAGGACGGCGACGACCGCACCGCTCGGGTCGGTGAGCTCCAATCGGGCCGACTGCCCGGGCGCGCACGTGGTCAGGCGGACCCGTACGGACGTGGCACCCGCCAGTTGCACGGTGACGTCCTGCCACGAGAAGGGCAGGACCGACGGGCTCTCCCCGCGTACCAGAGCCATGAGCAGAAGGCTCTGCGCGGCCATGTCCAGCAGCACGGGATGGATCGCGAAGCGCCCGCTGTCGGCACGCTCGTCCTCGCCCAGCGTGACCTCGGCGAAGAAGTCGCCGTCGGCCTCCCAAGCGGCCGAAACGCCTTGGAATGCGGGCCCGTAGGTGTAACCGAGCGCGGCGAGCCGGGCGTAGAGGTCCTCGACGTCGAGCGCGACGGAGCCGGGCGGGGGCCAGGCGCCGCTGGACACCGGGGCTGCAGCCGCTGCCGTGGAGCCGTCCGCGGTGAGCGTTCCCGAGGCGTGCAGAGTCCAGCCACCGTCCATACCGTCGTCCACGCCGCTGTCCTCGACCCCGTCCGGCAGGGCGTACACGTGCAGCGTCCAGCGATCCGCCCCATCCGGCAGCACCTCGGCCTGGAGCCGGACGCCCCCGCGCACCGGCAACGCCAGCGGCGCATGCAGCGTCAGATCCACCACCCGGCCGCAGCCGACCTCGTCCCCGGCGAGGACGGCCAAGTCGAGGAACACGGTCGCCGGTACCAGCGGTACGCCCGCGACGACGTGGTCGGCCAGCCATGGGTGCGTCTCCAGGGAGATCCGGCCGGTGAGCAGCACCCCTCCTCCGGAACCAGCCCGTGCCAGACGAGCGGTGAGCAGGGGATGGTCCAGCGCCACCTGCCCCGCAGACTCCAGAGAGCGCGCCCCGGAGGCCGGTCGGGCCTCGTACCAGTGGTGTTTGTGTTGGAAGGGGTAGGTGGGGAGGGGGGTGTGGGTGGTGGTGTGGGGGTGGGGCCAGGTGGTGGGTTGGCCGTGGGTCCAGG
>NZ_JBEPAP010000135.1:0-3889 GCF_040298665.1 Streptomyces sp. NPDC001508 | reverse complement strand
CCTGGACCCACGGCCAACCCACCACCTGGCCCCACCCCCACACCACCACCCACACCCCCCTCCCCACCTACCCCTTCCAACACAAACACCACTGGCTCAACACCCCCCACACCACCGACACAACCGGGCACGCTCCGGTGGAGTCGGAGTTCTGGAACGCGGTCGAGCACGAAGATCTGGACGCGTTGTCCGAGATGCTCACGCTCGGGGATACGTCGTCCGCCGACTCCAAGGAGACGTTGCGCCCAGCCCTGTCACTGTTGTCGGACTGGCGTCGTGCGCAGCGGACGAAGGCGACGCTCGACTCATGGCGCTACCACGTCGTGTGGCGGCCGGCGCAGGTGTCGGGTGACCGGGAGGAAGCGGCGACGGGTGCGGCTCACTGGGTGCTGGTCGTACCCGAGGACGCGGCCGCGTCCCCGTGGATCGCCACCGCCGCCTCGGAACTCAAAAGGGCAGGAGCGCGCGTCCGGTTTGTCACCGTCGCAGCGGCGGAACGCGTCGTCCGGGCCCGGGAGTTCAGCGAACAACTCGGCAGCGAGGGTGCTGTGACCGGCATCCTGTCGTGCCTCGCTCTGCCGGCGGGACCGGTCGGTGCCGACGATCCTGCCCTGTCGACGCTGGCTGTCATACAGGCGTGGGCCGACTCCGAGATTGCCGCGCCGTTGTGGTGCGTCACGTCGGGGGCCGTTTCAGTGGGGCGGTCCGATCCACTGCTCGACGAGCGGCAGGCCCAGGTGTGGGGTCTGGGGCAAACCGCCGGCCTGGAACACGCCGATCGGTGGGGCGGACTCATCGATCTCCCCGAGACTCGCGACGAACGCACAGCCGTCCGGCTGGCGAAACTACTCACCGCGCCGGGGGCCGCCACGGCCCGGGGCGAGGACCAGCTCGCCGTGCGATCCTCGGGTGTGTACGTGCGGCGTCTCGTACGCGCCACCGCCGTCAGTCCCTCACCGGCTGCGTCGACGGGGCGGGCGGACGGGGCCAGGTGGCGTCGCGACGGCACCGTACTGATCACCGGCGGCACGGGGGCGCTGGGTGCGCAAGTCGCCCGGCACCTAGCGTCCTCGGGTGCGCAGCATCTCGTCCTCGCCGGCCGGCGTGGCGATGCCGCGCCCGGTGCCGCCGCACTGCGCGACGAGCTGCGCGAGTTGGCGGGCGACGGCGCCCGTGTCGACATCGTGGCCTGTGATGTCGGCGACCGGGCCGCCGTCTTCACCTTGTTCTCGGAACTGGACGCCACGGGGACTCCCGTCGTCTCGGTGTTCCATGCAGCGGGCACGGCACCGACCGTCACGCTCGTCGACACCAATGCCGAGCACCTGGCGGACGCCAGGGCCGCCAAAGTGCTCGGTGTCCACCACCTTGACGAGGCCCTGGAGGCCCACGGGGCGAAGGACTTGGGCGTCTTCGTCCTGTTCTCGTCCGCCGCCGGTGTCTGGGGTGGCAGGGAGCAGGGAGCGTACGGTGCGGCCAACGCGCACCTCGACGCGTTCGCCCTCCGCCGGCGGCAGCGCGGCCGCCACGCGCTCTCCGTAGCCTGGGGCACGTGGGGCGGCGGCGGGCTGGCGGCGAGCGGCGGCGCGGAGGAGGCGCTGCGGCGCATCGGACTGCCCGCTATGTCCCCCGACCTGGCGGTTCAAGCCCTGCAGCAGGCCCTCGACCGGGACGAGACGGCCGTCACCGTCGCCGACATCGACTGGCGGTTGTTCGCCCCCACGCTCAGCGTGGCGCGCAGCCGACCGCTGATAACCGAGGTCCCAGACGCCCGGGACGCCCTCGACGGCACCGGGCATATGGGCAAGGCCGCCTCCGGACCGGACACGGTCGACGGCGGCCCGGCGGCAAGCACGAGCGCCGACACGTGGGCCGGACGGTGGTACGCGCTGAAACCCAAGGAGCGTGACCACGCGCTTCTCGACCTCGTACGAGGGGAGGCAGCCAGCGTCCTGGGACATACGGACACCGTCACCGTCGCGCCCCAACGGGCTTTCAATGAGCTAGGCTTCGACTCCGTCACCGCGGTCCAGTTCCGCAACCGTCTGCGTGCGGTGACCGGCCTCCATCTGGCCACCACCCTGGTCTTCGATCACCCATCACCCCGCGCCCTGGTCGACCATCTCACTGTCCTGCTCACCGGGCGGCCGAGTGGAACCGGCTCTGCTGCGGTCGACACCACGACGTCCCCGGCGGCCATGGGTACGGGCACGGCCGCGGACAACGACCCTATCGTGATCGTCTCCATGAGCTGCCGCTTCCCCGGTGGGGCCGACTCGCCGGAGTCACTGTGGGGCCTGGTCGCCACCAGCCGTGACGCGGTGATCGAGTTCCCCGAGGACCGCGGCTGGGACCTGGAGAAGCTGTACGACCCGCAGCTGAGCCGCCCCGGCACCTCGTACGCCCGAGAGGGGGCGTTCCTCCACGATGCCGGCGGGTTCGACGCGGCGCTGTTCGGGATCTCGCCGCGTGAGGCGCTGGCGATGGACCCGCAACAACGCCTGCTTCTGGAGACCTCATGGGAGGCGTTCGAACGGGCGGGCATCGACCCGTCGTCGCTGCGCGGCAGCCGCACCGGCGTCTTCGCCGGGGCCGCGACCTCGTACTACGGCATCGGCGCCGCGCTCGGCAGCGGCGGCGACACCGTCACGGAGCAGGGCGCCGAGGGGTACTTGCTCACCGGCACGGCCACCGCCGTTGTCTCGGGTCGTGTCGCCTACTCGTTCGGTCTGGAGGGCCCGGCGGTGACCGTGGACACCGCCTGCTCGTCGTCGCTGGTCGCCCTGCACCTGGCCACGCAGGCACTACGCAACGACGAATGCTCACTCGCCCTGGTGGGCGGCGTCACGGTGATGGCCACCCCGGCGCCGTTCGTGGAATTCAGCCGCCAGCGCGGACTGGCCGCCGACGGACGCTGCAAGGCGTTCTCCGCCGACGCCGACGGCACCGGCTGGGGCGAAGGCGTGGGAGTCGTGCTGGTGGAACGCCTGTCGGACGCGCGGCGCAACGGTCATCCCGTGCTGGCCGTGGTACGTGGGTCCGCCGTGAACCAGGACGGTGCCAGCAACGGCCTGAGCGCGCCGAACGGCCCCTCCCAGCAGCGGGTCATCCGCCAGGCCCTCGCCAACGCCGGACTCGAACCCCGTGACGTGGACGCGGTCGAGGCCCACGGCACCGGAACCCGGCTGGGCGACCCCATCGAAGCCCAAGCCCTCATCGCCACCTACGGCCAGGACCGCAACCCCCAACACCCCCTGTGGCTCGGCTCCGTGAAATCCAACATCGGACACACCCAAGCCGCCGCCGGCGTCGCCGGCATCATCAAAATGGTCATGGCCATGCACCACGGCACCCTCCCCCGCACCCTCCACATCAACGAACCCACACCCGAAGTCGACTGGACCGCCGGAGACGTAGCACTACTCACGGATGAGCAGGAGTGGCCCGACACCGGCCGACCCCGCCGCGCCGCCATCTCCTCCTTCGGGGTGAGTGGGACGAACGCGCATGTGATCTTGGAGGAGGCCCCCGCCACCGAACCCACTCCCCCACCCACCGAGACCAGCCCCGGACACCAACTCCCCACAGTCCCCTGGATCCTCTCAGCACGGAACGAGAACGCACTACGCGACCAGGCCGCCAACCTCGCCGCCCACCTGTCCACCACCCTGGAGCCGGACACACCACTGGAAAACATCGCCCACGCCCTGGCCACCACCCGCACCACCATGGAACACCGCGCAGTCCTCACCACCGGCACCTCACTAACCGAACGCACCCAACTCCTAAAGCAGTTCGCCCGCGGCGGCACACCCCAGGGCATCATCACCGGCCGAGCCGACGGCGGCCGACTCGCCTTCATCTTCACCGGACAAGGCTCCCAACGACT
>NZ_JBEPAP010000134.1:0-3973 GCF_040298665.1 Streptomyces sp. NPDC001508 | reverse complement strand
AGCAGCTCGTTCTGCCACAGCGTGTAGTCCGCGTACTGCACCGGCAACGCACGCCACTCCGGCACCCGCCCCTCCACCCGCGCCGTGTAAGCACGGGTCAGGTCGGCGGCGAGCGGGCCCAGCGACCACCCGTCACCCGCGATGTGATGCACGACCAGCAGCAGTACGTACTCCTGCGCCGAGAGTTCGAACAGGTCGGCGCGCAGCGGTGTTTCGGTTGCCAGGTCGAAGGCGTAGCGGGCGGCTGACTTCAGTGCGTCCGGCAGCTCGGCCTCGGTCGTGGGGCGGACGGCGAGGTGCGGGACGGCCGCCTCGGGTGACAGCACCTGCTGGCAGGGGACGCCCTCGGCCTCGGGGAACACCGTCCGCAGACTCTCGTGCCGGGCCACCACGTCACGGAGAGCGGCACGCAGCGCGTCACGGTCCAACTCACCACTCAGCCGCAGGGCCAGCGGGATGTTGTAGGTGGCGCTCGGCCCCTGCATCTTGTGGATGAACCACAGCCTGCGCTGGGCGAAGGACAGCGGCATGACCTCGGGTCGCCGGCGGACGGTGAGGGCCAGGCGTCCGGGGGCGGCGGTGTCGAGGAGTGCCGCCACCGCGGCCGGCGTCGGACCCTCGAACAGCGCACGCAGCTCCAGCTCCACGCCGAACGCGGCACGGATCTGAGCGATCAGCCGGGTGGCCAGCAGCGAGTGCCCGCCCAGGTCGAAGAAGTCGTCGTCCACGCCGGCCCGCGGCAGACCCAGAACCTGCGCGAACAGATCGCACACGATCTGCTCCTGCGGCGTGCGCGCCCCGCGTCCCGACCCGGCCGACGCGAACTCCGGCGCGGGCAGGGCCGCCCGGTCCAGCTTGCCGTTGGCCGTCAAGGGGAGCCGGTCGAGGGGGACGAGGGCCGACGGGACCATGTAGTCGGGCAGATGGTCGCGGGTGTGCTCACGGAGCTTGGTGACCAGGGCACCGGTGCCGCGGCGGGCGGCGGGGTTGGTCGCCCACGTGGACAGGGGTGCGGTGGAGGCGCTGGTGGGGAGCGCGGCGTAGGTGCCGACGGGGGCGCGGCCGGACAGCCGGCTCCGGTCGGCGAAGACGACGTCCACGGCGTCGGTGTCCTGGGTGTTCCAGGTGATGCCGGTCCAGTAGCCGTGCTCGTCGCCCAGCGCGTGGAAGGCCTCGAGGCAGGTTGATGATGCGGTGGGGCGGTCGGGCAGGGGTGTGCCGTCTTCGAGGGCCTGTCGCACGGCGAGTTCGTGGACGAGGCGGGGGTTCGGGACGCCGGTCAGGCGAAGTTCCGCGGGCCGTTCGGCCGCCAACTGCTGCCTCAGAGCGATGAGGTTGGCTTGGGCGTCGGCGTGAGCGAGCCATGGGCGGGTGGGGGTGTCGTCGAGGGGGTGGGGGGTGATGCCGGTCTTGTAGAGGGTGGCGTCGTAGCGGTAGCGGGTGAGTTCGTTGTGGGCGGTTCCGCGCTTGAGCTGGATGTCGGAGCCCGCCAGGTCGGGGACGTGGTGGGTGAGGGCGCTGAAGTACTCGGGGTCGACGAGGAGTTCCTTCTCCAGGACCAGGCTCTGCTCGACGGCACGGCGGATCGCGGCCGTGTCGCTCGGGTCCTCGGCACGCGCCGTCTGCACACCGGAGGCGAAGGTCCGCAGCAACCGCGGATTGCGCAGGTCGCCCAGGAACAAGGCGCCACCTGGGGTGAGGGCGCGGAGCGCGTGGTGGACGACCTGTTCCAGGTAGCCGGCGTTCGGGAAGTACTGGGCCACGGAGTTGAGCACGATCGTGTCGAAGTGGCCCTGCGGAAGGTCGCCGAAGTCGTGGGCCGGCTGGGTGCGGAGGTGTACCCGCGTGGCCAGGACGGGATCGGCGTCGACGTGCCGCCGAAGCTCGTCGATGACGGTGCGGGAGAAGTCGGTGCCCCAGTACTCCTGGCACTCGGGCGCCAGCCGGGCCAGAAGCAGGCCGGTGCCGACACCGATTTCGAGGACGCGGCGCGGCCGTAGGGACCGGATGCGGTCGACGGTCGTGTCACGCCACTGCCGCATCTCGGGCAGCGGGATCGGCCGGCCGTCGTAACTGCTGTTCCAACTGGCGAAGTTCTCGCCGAATGCCGTCTGCTCCGCGGCGTTGTACACGGCGTCGTACAGGCTCTGCCACTCGCTGAGCTGGTCCTGCTCCACAGCCTCGTCGTGGTCGCGCGCCGAGGTGTCGGCTACGACGTAGGCGACGAGTCGGGTGTCACCGGGCTGGTCCTCGCGGACGACGACGGCTGCCTGCGCGATGTCCGTGTGGTCGGTGAGGACCTCCTCGATCTCGCCGAGTTCGATGCGGAAGCCTCGGATCTTGATCTGGTGGTCGACGCGGCCGACGAACTCCAGCTCGCCGTCCTGGTTCCACCGCACCAGGTCACCGGTGCGGTACATACGAGCACCGGGCTCGGGAGCGTACGGGTCCGCCACGAACCGCTCGGCCGTCAAGCCGGGCTTGTTCAGATAGCCGCGGGCCACCCCGGATCCCGCGATGTACAGCTCCCCCACCACACCGGGCGCCACCAACTCCAGCCCCGAACCCAGCACGTAGGTACGCGTGTTGGCGATCGGTCGGCCGATCGGCGGTGCGCCCGCGCCGCCGGCCAGGTCCGCGGCGGTCGACCAGATGGTGGTCTCGGTGGGGCCGTACAGGTTGGTCAGTTCGTCGGTGAGCGTGCGCATCGACTCCGCGAGCGGTGTGGGCAGCGCCTCACCGCCGACCAGGATGCGCAGGCCCCGTAGCGCCTCCGGCTCGTGCGCCACCAGGAGCTGCCACAGCGAGGGGGTGCCCTGTACGACCGTGACGCCGTGCCGGGCGATCAGGTCGAGCACGGCGGACGGTTGAGGGACGGCCTCCTTGGGTGCGAGGACGACCGTGGCGCCCGACAGGAGCGGGTGGTACAGCTCCAGCGCGGCGATGTCGAACGCTACCGTGGTGACCGCGAGCAGCCGTTCCCCCGTCCGGAGCGGGACCTTGCGCCGCATGGCTTCCAGGAAGTTGAGCAGCGGCGCGTGCGGGACGACCACGCCTTTGGGGCGACCGGTCGAGCCGGATGTGTAGATCACGTACGCTGCGGCCTCGAGGGCCGGCGGCCCTGCGTGGCCGGTCTCGACCGGGTCGGTGTCGGGGCAGGCGGCCAGCAGGGCGTGTACGTCCGGAGAGTCCAGCACCAGTCGTTCCGCCGAACCACCGCTCGGCGTCCGCGAGTCCGTCGACAGCGTGGTGAGCAGCAGGGCGGGCCGTGCGTCCTCGAGTACGTGGGCAAGGCGGCCGGCCGGGTGGTCCGGGTCCAGCGGCAGGTACGCGGCGCCGCTCTTGAGCACGGCCAACAGGGCGACCACCAGCTCGGCCGAACGTGGCAGAGCCAGCGCGACCACCCGGTCCGGACCCGCGCCCCGGCGCAGCAGGACGTGCGCGAGGCGGTTGGCGTGGCGGTCCAGTTCCGCGTAAGTCAGGGAGGTGTCCCCGGCGATCAGGGCCACGGCGTCAGGGGTGGCGGCGGCCTGCTCGGCGAAGCGGACCGGCAGCAGCTTCTCGCCGGTCTCGGTTTCGGTCTCCAGCCAAGTGCCGAGCAGCTGCCGGTGTTCGTCGGGGGTGAGGATGTCGATGTGGTTGAGGGGCTGGTCGGGGTGGGTGGTGGCGATGTCGAGGAAGTGCAGCCAACGCTCGAACAAGGCCTTGACGGTGGGCGCGTCGTAGATGTCGCTGGAGTACTCGATCGCACCGCTGATGCCCTGCGGCTCACCGTGGGCTCCGCGCTGCTCGGCGAGGCTGAAGAACAGGTCGAACTTCGCCGTACCCGTACGCCCAGGAGCCACGTCGATCGTCAGACCGGGGAGCCGGAAGCTCGCCTCGGGGGCGTTCTGGAGGGCGAGCATGACCTGGAAGAGCGGGTGGTGCGACAGCGTCCGGGCCGGGTTGATCAGCTCGACCAGGTACTCGAAGG
>NZ_JBEPAP010000133.1:0-4267 GCF_040298665.1 Streptomyces sp. NPDC001508 | reverse complement strand
TTTGTCTCTATGACCGTGGGTTCCTGGGGGCTCTCGGGGCTTGTTTGACCTGGCAGGGCAGGCCACGGGGGGTTCACCCCTTGGGGTGAGAAATTCGACGTTCCGTCGGGATTCCTGAAGTTCGGTCGGTATCCCAGACGTATGCAGCGGATCCCTGAACTGAGGTACTCATGACCTTGGCCGTGGTGCGCAACCTGTCCTCCCCGCGGGGCGCTCAGACACAGCAGGAACTCGAGGACTTCGAGCAGGAGATCGTCGACCAGTACGCCCTTGCTATGGCCTCGGCCGGCCTGACCGACGGTCATGTGGGAAACACCCGATCGGCGATCATCGACTTCGCCCGCTCGCTTCCGGGTCCGATCTGGGCGGCGACCTGCGAAGATGCGGATCGCTTCCTGGCGGGCCTGCGGCATCAGGGACGGAGTGCCAACACCCGGGCGGGCAAGGCCGGAACGATCGCCCAGTTCTACGACTTCGTGATCGCCCGGTACCAGGGCGACATTCGCGCCCTGACCGGTTGCATCGTCGAGCAGCCCATCGACGAATTCAACCGGCCGCCCGGGAGGAACCAGGGTGAGGTCCGCGTCCCGCCCTCCGACGCGGAGGTTGACCACCTGTTCACGCAGTGGCGCGGCTCGGTGGCCCAGGCACGGAAGTATCTCCCAGCGGCCCGGAACTACTTCGCCGCCTCGCTTTGGCGCCGGCTCGGGCTCCGGATAAACGAAACGATCAGGCTGGACATCCGCGACTGGCGTCCGGACCTGGGCGACTTCGGCAAGCTTCATGTCCGCTTCGGCAAGGGCAGCCGGGGACGTGGCCCCAAGCCCCGCCTGGTGCCGGCGATCAACGGCGCGGACCGGCTCATCGACTGGTGGCTGGCCGAAGTGCGCCACCAATTCGGGGACGACTGGTCCGACCCCGATGCTCCGATGCTGCCGAGCGAGCGCAACGACCGGGCCCTGGACCGCTGTCGCCGCGTGGGAGACGACGCCCTGCGCACCGCGCTGACCAAGCAGACCAAGATGCTGCTGCCAGCCTGGGCCGGGCGACTCACACCGCATGTGCTGCGCCATTACTGCGCTTCCTCGCTGTACGGGGACGGGATGGACCTGAAGGCACTGCAAGAGCTGCTGGGGCACGAGTGGCTGTCCACGACGACCGGATACATCCACGTCCGTAGTGATCACATCGAGCAGTCCTGGATGACGGCGAACCAGCGGATGGAAGCCCGATTCGGACAGGAGGCGTGAACCGATGCAGTGGAACCTGCGGTTGAAGGCCGCAGAGCGCGGCATCTGGAAGTCCGCGGAGATGCGCAGGCTCCTCGCGGAGGCCGGGCTGGAGATAAGCGCCGGGAAGATGTCAGCGCTGTGGACCGGCACCCCGACGACGATCAGGCTGGACGACTTGGACATGATCTGCGCCGTCCTGGACTGCGACCCCACAGCCCTGCTCATCCGGGAGCCCGAGAAGGTCGCCGCACGGCGACCACGACGCCAGCAGACGGCCTCCGCGGAGTCCGACGTGTCGATCATCGTCAAGCCGCGGTTCGGCAGCGGCCCTCGATCGGAGCCGCCACTGTGACCGTCGTCCGACCACCGTCGAAGTGCCTGGTGTGCCAGGTCAACAGGGTCGCCTGGACCAAGCCGCGGATGGACTTCTGCTACACGTGCGTGCCCGGCGGGCCGATCGATCCGCCACCGTGCCGAGGGTGCGGCTCCAGCGACTACTTCAGCCAGGGCCTGTGCGCCGTCTGCCACCCAGGCGCTCCACTGCATCCCGGCTCCTGCCGCGGGTGTCTGGCCTGGGGCGTCGTGCGGGGTCAGAGCTGGTACTGCTGGAGCTGCCGCTGGTGGCACAACCACTACCCGGAGGACGACTGCATGGTCTGCGGACGCCGGGCTCCCATCGGCAACGGCGGAGTGTGCCGCCTGTGCCTTGAAGAGGGGCGCCGGACGCAGGAACCATCCCGAGCCGCCGACTACTCCGCCGTCGCCCGCAACGGCCAGCAGCTGTACCTGGCCAACCTGCACTACGCGTACGCCCGCGGCGAGACCCGACGAGCCTTCGCTGTGCGCATGCGCCCCGCAGGGGAGGCTCAGCTGGCGCAGCCCGAAGTCTTCGAACCCGTTCGCTGGCGCCAGCTGCTGCTGTTTCGCATGCCGCCCAACTACGCCAACCGCGTCGCCCTCAAGCGGAAGATCGCCACCCCCGACACGGACATGCTCGCCCACTGCGACGCCGTCCTGCGTGAACACGCTGCCCGCTTCGACTGGAGCAAGAAGCTCACCAACGAGGTCAAGCGCTCCATCAAGCTGCTGCACGCGCTCCAGAGCACCCCGGGCACCAAGATCCACGCCAGTGATGTATTGGAGCTCCCCCGGCTCGGTGGCACGGCCTTGTCCACCATCGAGATCCTCGACGCGGCCGGCCTGCTGATCGACGACAGGACGCTCGCGGTGCGGCACTACTTCGCCAAGCACACCGCGGACCTTCCAGCGGCCATGACCGAACAGCTGCAGATCTGGCTCGACGTCATGATCGAGGGCAGCCGGCAGGCACCGCGCCGACGAGCTCGGCACCCGCAGACCGCGCACCTGCACATCCTCGGGATGGCCCCGATCCTGCGCGCCTGGGCCGCAGCAGGGCACGAATCGCTCGCAGAGATCACCCGCGACGACTTTCTGGCCGGACTGCCCGCTCGCGGAGCCCACCGGAACTTCGCCGAGCAAGGCTTCCGCTCGCTGTTTCGGCTCCTCAAGGCCCGCAAACAGGTCTTCCAGGACCCCACGCGCGGCACGAAACTCACCCGCGCCTCCACCACCGTCCCCCTGCCGCTCGCCACGGACGCGATCCGCAAGGCCCTGAACTCGCCCGACCCGGCCTGCGCTTGCGCGGTAGCCATGGTCGCCTTCCACGCGCTGACCGGCCCGCAGGTCCAGGCCCTGCACCTGACCGATGTGCGGGACGGAAGGCTGTACTTGGACGACCGCGTCATCCCCCTGGCCGGTCCGGTCCTCACGCGGCTGCGGGCCTACCTCGACCACCGGGCACGGATATGGCCGAACAGCCTCAATCCGCACCTGTTCATCAACCGCCGCACTGCCCACCGACTGACGCCCGCCAGCCGCAACTTTCCCTGGTCGAAAGCCGAGTTGAAGCCGCAGGCGCTGCGAGAGGACCGCATCCTCCAGGAGATCTACGCGACCGGAGGTGACGTCCGGCGTCTCTGCGACCTGTTCGGAATCTCCATCGAAGCAGCCCTTCGCTACGCGGGCACCCTGGAGCACTCCGACCTGCGTGCAGCCAACCCGCAGGGAATGCCACTGCCGGGAGCACAGTGACCAGGCGTGGGCGACCCGCGTAGCCTGCGGCATATCCGACCCGGTCAGAAGCCCCGCTGCCAAAGTGTGAACGGCTGTACGATGCGCGTCGGGGGTGGGCATGTGGGGATGCAGGCCAGGCGCATCGAGGTGTGGTCCGGCAAGCCAAGCGAACGGCCTTATCAAGGCATGCCAGAGCCGGTTGAGATACGCACCTGTGACGAATGCGGCCGGGTTCGCGCGTACAGCTGGCACTCCTATGCCGAGGTGCGAAACCGCATCAAGTGTCCGTGCGGGCACAAACGCAACACCCCGCACAAGCAGCAAATGCACTTCATCGACCGGCTTGAAGCCCTGATTGAGACGATCCCACTGAAGGACGTCGTGCTGTGGCACACGGGCGGGCACATCGCAGTCGGTCGCATGCCGCGGACTGACCGGTGGATTTTTTACAACCTGGGTTCCTTCCCACTCGGCGACGAGACCCCGACCTGGGTCTACCTGATTGCCTTCCCGGATTGGTGCGGCGAGCGATTCGTCAAGGTCGGTATCGGACTCGACCAGCGCGTGCGCGACCATGAGACGCACGGAGGCGTTGTCCTGCAGAAGGTCAAGGTGCCGCGCTGGCAGGCCCGAGTCATGGAGCGACTGGTGCTGCGGCAGTACCCACGGCAGCGCCCCCAGGTGCCCCTGCCACAGTACGGGGACACTGAGTGTCTCGTATGGGAGGCCGCCGAGAAGATCCAGCTTCAGGCACTGGTCCGATTGACCGCCGGGATCAAGCCCGCGAGCCCCCAGCCGACTTCCGACGGCATGTAGGCCCTTGGCAACGGCGGCGTCGACGGTTCCCGGAACCCCGGGAGGGGATACCCTCGTCATCGGGACTCCATCCTTGGGTTCATGGGAATCAGGGGCGCGGAAGGCGCGAACTCCCGGACCTTTCA
>NZ_JBEPAP010000132.1:0-4706 GCF_040298665.1 Streptomyces sp. NPDC001508 | reverse complement strand
TCACCCTCCAAGACGCAGCCCTCCTCATCACCACCCGCGGCCGCCTCATGCAAGCCCTCCCCCCAGACGGCACCATGACCGCCATCCAAGCCACCGAAGACGAAGTCACCCCCCTCCTGCACGGCCAGGCCACCATCGCCGCCATCAACGCACCCAACGCCCTCGTCATCTCCGGCGACCAGGAATCCGTCACAGCCATCACCAACGAACTGGCCGCAACAGGACGAAAAGTCAAACCGCTCAACGTCAGCCACGCCTTCCACTCACCCCTCATCGAACCCATCCTCGACGACCTCCGCCACACACTGGAATCAATCGAATTCCACACCCCCCGCCTGCCGATCATCTCCACCCTCACCGGCCAACCCGCCGACCCCGACCACCTCACCACCCCCGACTACTGGCTCCGCCACACCCGCGAAACCGTCCGCTTCCACCAAGCCATCCAGCACCTCCACAACCAAGGCCACACCACCTACCTCGAAATAGGACCCACCCCCCACCTCACCCCCCACATCAACCACACCACCATCCCCACCCTCACACCCACCACAAACGACACCACCACCCTCACCACCGCCCTCGCCCAACTCCACACCCACGGCCACACACCCACCTGGCCCACCAACACCACCACCCACACCCCCCTCCCCACCTACCCCTTCCAACACCACACCTACTGGCTCCACCACACACCACCCACCAACCCAGCCGGCACCGTCGCATCCGCAGGCCTCACCGACACAGACCACCCCTTCCTCAAGGCGGCCCTCACCTCTCCGTCCTCGGGTCGTACGGTGCTCAGCGGACGGGTGTCTTTGAAAGAACACCCGTGGTTGGCCGATCACATGGTCATGGGCAGTGTGCTGCTGCCGGGCACCGCGTTCGTGGAACTCGCACTGTATGCGGGGCGTCAGACCGGAGCGCCGCACCTCGCCGAGCTGACGCTGGACCAGCCGCTCGTCCTTGGTGAGAGGTCCGCCGCACACCTGCACGTGGAGGTCTGCGAGCCTGGTTCCGGCGTCGGCGGGTACCGTCGGGTGGAGGTCTTCTCCCGAGCCGAGGGCATGCCGCCCGAGGCCGCTTGGACCCGGCACTGCACGGGTGTGCTGACGGAGGCGTTCTCCGAAGCGGGCCGGACCACGGCTTGGCGGCCGGCGGAGTGGCCGCCGCGTGACGCGGAGCCGGTGGAGATCAGTAACTTCTACGCGGAGCTGGCCTCGACCGGACTGGGATATGGGCCCGCCTTCCAAGGACTCCAGACGGTTTGGCGGCGCGGCGACGAGTTGTTCGCCGCAGTCGGCCCGGTCGATATGCCCGGAAAGACAGAGAACCAGTTTCTCATCCATCCGGCCTTGTTCGACGCTGCCCTGCACACGACCAAGGCCGAGAGAGCTGACGGGGCCGTTATGCCGTTCGCCTGGACGGGCGTCTCGTTGTTCTCCGGAGGTTCAGCTGGCGTCGGTAAGCTGCGTGTACGACTCCGTCGGAACGGTCCGGGTACCGTCTGCCTCGACCTTGCCGACTCGTCAGGCTCTCCGGTGGCGACCATCGCGTCGCTGGTGGGACGCCCCGTGTCCGAGGGACAACTGCGGCAGGCCCGGGCAGCCCATGCCGAGGCGCCCTTCATTCTTAGCTGGGAACCGCTGCTCCTGAGCGGCGCCGTCAAACCCGAGTTGGAACACTGGCTATTCCTCGGAGACCCGCCAGCGGCCGCGTGGAACGCGCTCGCCGAATCCGGGCAGGTGCTGGTCACGGTCCACAGCGAGGCCCAGGAGCCAGTGGATGTCCTGGAAGCGTCCGAGCCGCCGCCAGACGCGGTGGTGTTCACCGTCCCGGATCCGGACGCGGACGCCGCCGATCCCGCGGAGGCGGCCCGCAGTGTCCTCGGCAGGGTGCTCGACGCCGTACAGAAGTGGTTGGAGCATCCGGACTCCGCGCGGACGCATTTGCTGGTGGTGACGCGTGGTGCGGCGTCCATCCAGGAAGCGGGAGCGGGGACGGATCAGGGTGTGCGGCTCGCGGCGGCCTCGGTGTGGGGCCTGCTGCGTGCGGCGCAGCTCGAGCATCCGAACCGACTGGTGCTGGTGGATCTTCCGGCAGACGCACAGGCCGAGGGACTCGTGGAGGCGTGGCGGGCTCTGCCGTCCGCAGTGTTCACCGGCGAGCCGCAGATCGCGTTGCGGTCGGCAGACTGCTTCACTCCTCGGCTGGTCCGTATGGACTCCCCCGCTCGGTCGGATCACGACACGTCACAGCCCTGGGGCGGCGGCACGGTATTGGTCACGGGCGCGTCCGGTGGCCTGGGTGGTCTGATGGCGCGGCGGCTCATCGCGGCGTACGGGGTCACGGACCTGTTGCTGGTGAGCCGCCAAGGTGCGGCCGCAGAGGGTGCTGAGCGACTGGTCCAGGAACTGGAGGAGTTGGGCGCCCGGGCTGAGTTCGTCGCATGTGACGTCTCTGACCGTGCCGCGTTGATGGACCTTCTGGCGCGGATACCTGCGGAGCGTCCCCTGTCCGCGGTGGTGCACTGTGCGGGTGTGGTCGCGGACGCCACCTTCCGTAGTCAGTCGGATGGCTCCCTCACGGGCGTGTTCGGTCCAAAGGCGGGCGCTGCCTGGCACCTGCACGAGTTGACCCGGGACCTAGGTCTGTCCGCCTTCGTTCTGTTCTCCTCGGCGGCAGGTGTGCTGGGATCTGCCGGCCAGGCCAACTACGCGGCGGCGAACGTGTTCCTGGACGCGCTCGCCGAGGTACGGCGTGCCGCAGGGCTGCCCGCTCTGTCTCTGGCTTGGGGCCCCTGGGACATCGACGGCGGTATGACGGCGACGCTCGGCGCGGCCGACCGTGGTCGGCTGTCGCGAGGCGGGATCGGCAGGCTTGGTGCGGACGAGGCGTTCGCGATGCTCGACCGGGCGCTGGCGAGTGACGTACCAGCTGTCGTTCCGCTTGTTCTGGATCGTGCGGTCCTCCAGTCCGCCTACGGTGAGCCGTCCGGATCCGAGGCACCGGCGGTCCTGCGCGGCTTCCTGCCATCCGCGATCCCTGGCTCCTCTGCCGGTGGCGGGTCCGTAGGCGGCCTGCGGGAGCGGCTGTCGCCGTTGGGCGCCACGGAGCGAGGCGCGCTGCTGGTCGAGATCGTACGCGCCGAGGCGGCGGCTGTCCTCGGTCACCCTTCCCCAGCGTCTCTCGACCCGCGCAAGGGCTTCCTGGATCTCGGGCTGGACTCGCTGACCGCGGTCGAGCTGCGTAACCGGCTCAATGCCCGGGCGGGTCTGTTGTTGCCCACCACGGTGGCCTTCGACCACCCGACGGTGGAGTCACTCGCCGGGCGGCTGGGCGACGAGTTGACCCTGGACGTGCCACCGGCGACGACCATCGATCCGTTGCTGGCCGAACTCGACCGGCTGGAAGCCCTCATCAAAGGCGCGGAGGGTCGCCCCCGGTCCGCCCGATCCAAGGGGTCCACCGGGACCACCGGGTCCGCCCAGGACGTCGCTTCGGGTGTCGGCGACGGCGACCGCACAACCCCGGGCGCCGGTCCCGGCACCGACCGCGATGCGGTGGCCGCGCGGCTCAGCACTCTGCTCGCCCTGTGGAACGGCGAACCCGCGCATCAGGCAGCTGCCAAACAGGACACCGCCGGCGAGGAGTTCCTCAACCCGAGTACGCCCGAAGAACTAATGCGCTTCATCGACCGCCACCTCTGATCCATTTCCACGCGCGGCCCGCTTCCCCGTCCCACTCGTTGACCCCAGGTGATACTGCATGGCACGCGAAGAAGAGTTGTTCGATTACCTCAAGCGCGTCACGGCCGAACTCCAGCAGACGCGTCGGCGTTTGGAGGAAGTGGAGAACCGGGACCCCGAGCCAGTCGCCATCGTGGCGATGAGCTGCCGCTACCCGGGCGGAGTCGACACGCCGGAGGCTCTGTGGCGGCTGCTCCGCTCGGGCGGCGACGCGATCACGTCGTTCCCCGAAAACCGGGACTGGCCGCTGGCCGATCTCTTCGACGCCGATCCGGACGCGCCGGGCACGTCGTACGTCCGTGAAGGCGGTTTCCTGCATGGGGCGGCGGAGTTCGACGCGGCGCTGTTCGGGATCTCGCCGCGTGAGGCGCTGGCGATGGACCCGCAGCAACGCCTGCTCCTGGAGACCTCCTGGGAGGCGTTCGAGCGGGCGGGCATCGACCCGTCGTCGCTGCGCGGCAGCGCCACGGGCGTGTTCACCGGGGTGATGTACAACGACTACGCATCCCGCTTCGAGCACGCGCCGCAAGAGGTGGCGGGGCACCTGGGCAACGGCAGCGCGGGCAGCATCGCCTCGGGTCGCATCTCCTACACGTTCGGTCTGGAAGGCCCGGCGGTCAGCATCGACACCGCGTGCTCGTCGTCGCTGGTCGCTCTGCACCTGGCCGCGCAGGCGCTGCTTCGCGGCGAGTGCACGATGGCGCTGGCCGGCGGTGTCACGGTCATGTCGACCCCGACGACCTTCGTCGAGTTCAGCCGCCAGCGCGGACTGGCCGCCGACGGACGCTGCAAGGCATTCTCCGCCGACGCCGACGGCACCGGCTGGGGCGAAGGCGTCGGCATGCTCCTCGTCGAACGCCTCTCCGACGCCCGCCGCAACGGACACCCCGTCCTGGCGGTGCTACGCGGCTCCGCCGTCAACCAGGACGGCGCCAGCAACGGACTCACCGCACCCAA
>NZ_JBEPAP010000131.1:0-4783 GCF_040298665.1 Streptomyces sp. NPDC001508 | reverse complement strand
TGCGCCGCGAGGTGCACCGCCACCAACGACGAGGAACACGCCGTGTCCACCGTCACCGAGGGACCCTCAAGACCGAACGTGTACGACACCCGCCCGGAGACCACACTCGGAGCGTTGCCCAGGAAGCGGTACGCCTCGGTGTTCTCCGGTGCGGTGTGCAGCCGGGAGGTGTAGTCGCTGTACATCACGCCGCTGAAGACACCGGTCTGGGTGCCGCGCAGTGTGTCGGGGGCGATCCCGGCGCTTTCGGCGGCCTCCCAGGTGGCCTCCAGCATCAGCCGCTGCTGCGGGTCCATGGCCACGGCCTCCCGCGGGCTGATCCCGAAGAACTCGGCATCGAACCGGTCCGCGTCGTAGAGGAAGCCCCCGTGCCGGGTGTAGGAGGTGCCGGGGTGGTCCGGGTCCTCGTCGTACAGCGCTCCGACGTTCCATCCGCGATTCTCGGGGAAGGGGCCGATGGCGTCCGTGCCGGTGTCGACGAGTTGCCACAGGTCCTGTGGTGTCCGCACGTCTCCCGGGTAGCGGCAGGCCATGCCGACGACGACGATCGGGTCGTCGTCCGGTGCCCCGTCGGCCGCCCGCTGCCCGCTGGGGGAGCCGGTCGGGTCCGTCGTGCCGGAGAGCCGGGCGGCCTCCCTCATGAGGTGGCCGGCGAGGGCCGACGGGGTGGGGTGGTCGAAGACGGTGGTGGCCGCCAGCCGGATGCCGGTCGCGGTCGTCAGCCGGCCGCGCAGCTCAAGGGCGGACAGCGAGTCCATGCCGAGTTCCTTGAACGCCGCGCCGGAGTCGACGGCTTCGGGGCCGTCCAGTGCGAGAACTCCGACGACGGTCTCCCGTACGAGGTCTTCCACGGCCCTGCGGCGTTCGGATTCCGTCCGCGCCGCCATCCGTGCGGACCATGTGCCGCTCTCGCCGGCGGCGCCTATCTGCGCGGCAGGTACGCGCCGCCGGCTGGGCCGGACGACCGCGCGCAGCAGTGCGGGGACCGTGCTGCCGGGGGCGCGCAGCCCGGCCCGGTCCAGTTCGGCCGGTACCAGCAGCGTGTCGGGGGTGGAGAGTGCGGCGTCCAGCAACCGCAGGCCGCGCTCCACGGTCAGCGGGGCGATGCCCTGCCGGGCCCACCGTGCCCGGTCCGCTTCGGTCAGCGGCCCGGCCATCGTGGCGGCCGATCCCCACAGGCCCCAGGCGAGCGAGGTAGCGGGCAGACCGTGTGCGGCCCGGTGCAGTGCCAGGGCGTCCAGGAAGCCGTTGGCCGCCGCGTAGTTGGCCTGCCCGGGATTGCCGAGGAGGCCCGAGACAGAGGAGAAGAGCACGAAGGCCGACAGCTCGGCGTCCGCGGTGAGTTCGTGCAGGAGCCAGGCCGCGTCGGCCTTCGGCCGCACCACCTCGTCGACGTCGCCGGGCGTCAGGTTCTCCAGCGTCGCGTCGGCCAGCACCCCGGCTGCGTGGAACACGGCGGTGAGCGGGTGCTTTTCGGACACGGAGGCAAGCAGCTCCGTGAGGGCGGCGCGGTCCGCTACGTCACAGGCGGTGAAGGCGACCTCGGCGCCCGCCGCTGTCAGGGCGGCGACGAGTTCCGGGGCCCCGTCGGCCGCGAGGCCCCGCCGGCTCGTCAGGAGCAGATGCCGCACTCCGTGCCGGGCGACCAGGTGGTGGGCGAGGATGGTGCCGAGACCACCGGCGGCACCGGTGATCAGGACGGTGCCGCCCCGGTCGAGCCGGCGGGGCGGCGACGCCTCGGACGGGCGGGAGACCGGAACCGGGCCGAGGCGGGGGGCGTACGCCGTGCCACCCCGCAGGGCCAGTTCGCGTTCGCCGGCGGCCAGGGCCGCGGCGAGCGTGCGCGGCGAGACCCCGGGTTCCCCTTCGTCACCACCGGGCGGGGTGTCCGGCGCTTCGACGTCCAGAAGGACGAACCGGCCGGGGTGCTCGCTCTCGGCCGTGCGCAGCATGGCCCGTACGGCCGCACCGGGAAGGTCTCGTACGTCCTCGTCGGCCACGGTCGCGGCGCCTCGCGTCAGCAGCAGGAACCGGGTGGTCGCCAGGCGCTCGTCGGCGAGCAGCCGCTGGGTCAGGGCCAGGGTGGCCCGCAGTGCGCTGCGTGTCGCCGCGGCCGGGTCGGCGCCCGGGTCGGCCTCGGTGACAAAGGGCAGGACGAGCACGTCGGGGCTCGGCCCGCCTGCGCTGAGGGCGGCTTCCAGGGCGTCGGCATCCGGATACCGGGCCAGGGTCGCACCCGGCGCCTCCAGTGCCGTGTGCCGGCCGTCGGGGCCGGCCCCGAGGACGCCCCAGTGCCCTTGGGGGGCCGGCAGGGCGTCGGTGTCGGCGGCCGGAACGTGCTGCCAGTCGAGGCGGTGCAGCCCTTCGTGGTGCGCGGCGCCGTCCTGTCCTGCGATCAGGCCGGCACCGGCCGGGCGCAGCACCACGTTCTGGGCGGAGACGACCGGGTGGCCGTGGGGGTCGGTGGCGGTGAGCCGGGCGCCGGTGGCGCCGGCAGGCGTCCAGTGGACGCGCAGCGATGTGGCACCGGTGGCGTGCAGGGTGAGGCCGTCGAAGGAGAACGGGAGCCGCAGGGTCCCACCGTCCGTCCCGGTGTCGGGAGCGGCGACGAGCAAGGCGTGCAGGGCCGCGTCGAGAAGGGCCGGGTGGACGCCGAACCGGGCGGCGTCCGCACGGTGCTCCTCGGGCAGGGAGACCTCGGCGTACCGGGCATCGCCGAGTTCCCAGGCCCTGACGAGTCCCTGGAACGCAGGACCGTACGCATAGCCCACGTCGGCCAGCCGCTCGTAGGCGCCGTCGAGGTCCATCGGCTGCGCGCCCCGGGGCGGCCGTGCGCGGCCGGTCACGGCGGGGTCGGTACCGCCTTCCACGGGCGCGGCGAGCGTGCCCGACGCATGCCGGGTCCATGGCGTGCCGTGGGCATCCGCGTGGTCCGGCTCCGGGCGCGAATGGACCGTGACGGGCCTTTCCCCCACGGAGTCGGCGGGGCCCACGCTCACCTGGAGCCGCACGGCCGTCTTTTCCGGTACGACGAGAGGCGCCTCAAGGACGAGTTCGCGGAGCGTGTCGGAGCCGAAGCGGTCGCCGGCGGCCAGGGCGAGTTCCGCCATCGCGGTACCGGGCAGCAGTGCCGTATCCGCGATGACATGGTCGGCGAGCCAAGGGTGGGTGCGGCGGGAGAGGCGACCGGTGAACAGCATGCCGTCGCCTTCGGCCAGTTTGGTCATGGCGCCGAGCAGCGGGTGACCCGGATCGTCGAGCCCGAGGCCGGTCGTGTCCCCGGTGGCCTCGGGGGTGTCGAGCCAGTAGCGCCGCCCCTGGAAGGCGTATGTGGGCAGGGTGACCCGACGCGCTTGGGCGCAAAGACGCCCGAAGTCCGGGGCGGGACCGTGCACGGCGGCGTGGGCGAGAGCCGTCGACAGGGTGTGCGCTTCCGGGTGACCGCCGCGCAGGACCGCGAGGGGGGCGGCGATGTGGTCGCCCGTCCCTTCCAGGCAGGTCCGGGCCATGGCCGACAGGACCGGGTCCGGGCCGAGTTCCAGGTAGGACGTCACACCGGCGCGCCGCAGGGTGCGGATGCCGTCGGCGAACCTGACCGTGTGCCGCAGGTGCTCGGCCCAGTATTCGGGGGACGCCAGCTCCTCGGCGGACGCGATCTGCCCGGTGCGGTTGGAGACCAGGGGGATCCGCGGAGCGGAGTAGGCAAGGCCGGCCGCCACCTGCCGGAACTCGTCGAGGATGCCGTCCATGTGGGACGAATGGAAGGCGTGGCTGACCTGGAGGCGGGTGGCCCTGCGGCCCTTCTCGCGCCAGGAGGCGGCCAGTTCGGCCACCAGGTCCTCGTCGCCCGAGACCACGACGGAGGCGGGCCCGTTGACGGCCGCCACGGCGAGGCGGCCGGCCGCTGCCGCCACGGCCTGCCGCACTTCCGGCTCGGCGGCCTCCACGGCGACCATCGCGCCGCCGGCAGGTGCCGACTGCATGAGCCGGCCGCGGGCGGCGACGAGGGCGCAGGCGTCGTCCAGGGAGAGGACGTCCGCGGCGTGCGCGGCGGCGAGTTCGCCGACGGAGTGGCCCAGCAGGTAGTCGGGGACGAGTCCGTAGTGCTCCAGGAGCCGGAACAGCGCGACTTCCACGGCGAACAGGGCCGCCTGTGTGAACACGGTCCGGTCCAGGAGGGCGGTGTCCTGCACACCGGGGGCCTGCACACCGGCGGGCAGGCCATCGGGGGCCTGTCCCTCGGTGAAGAGCACCTGCTTCACGGGGTGTGGCAGGAGCGGGTCCAGACGCCGGCAGACGGCGTCGAAGGCGGTCGCGAACACCGGGTACGTCTCGTACAGTTCGCGCCCCATGTTCGGGCGCTGGCTGCCCTGCCCGCTGAACAGGAAGGCGGCCTTGCCGGCCCGGGTTCCGGCAGCGGGACCGTGGATCACATGTCCGGAAGGGCGGCCGTCGGACAGTGCCCCGAGGGCGTCGAGCATGGTGCCACGGTCCGCTCCGACGACCGCTGCCGAACGGGCGTGCTGGGTGGGAGCCGTGGCCAGGGAGTGTGCGATGTCGGGGCCGGTGTACTCGGGGTGTGCCGTGGCGAAGGCGCGCAGCCGCTGCGCCTGGTCCCGCAAGGCAGCCTCGGTCCGCGCGCTGATCAGCCAGGGGGCGGCGGGCGCGGGTGCGAGCATGTCCGGCAAGGGTCCGGTGGGGGTGGGCTGGTGCGGTGCGGGGTCCGCGGGTGCCTGTTCGAGGATGACATGCGCGTTGGTGCCACTGATCCCGAACGACGACA
>NZ_JBEPAP010000130.1:0-5105 GCF_040298665.1 Streptomyces sp. NPDC001508 | reverse complement strand
GACACCCGGCGATCGCCGCTGCCCGCACCCCGCAGAAACACCCGGAACCCGCCCGACACCCTTGATCAGAATTCACGCGGTGGATCGAGGCTCAGAGGACCTGTACAGCGATACCGCCGAAAAGTTCTCGCACGGCACCAGGCGCAGCTTCGACGCCATGGTCGACTGCCCGGCTTACCAAGTACTCGTCGGCAGCACGACAGTCGACATTGCCACACACGAGGTGAACACGCCTCAGCTCGGCGACGAACGATGGAGCCAACTCCTCACATTGTCCGCCGGCGGGAAGGACACCATCGTCAAGCAGACCGCGGTCCGGGTCGGGACCATGCTGGTAGTCGTCTACGGTTCTCCCGCTCTCGTCGACCGCCACGTCAAAACAGCGCTCACCAAGGCGACAGCACACAGGTGACGCCGACACACACCATGGCGCCCTCGGCCACAAGGCGAGGGCGCCGTGGCACATCTGGCGAACCGGCCGTGGTACGGCCGAAGTCGACACGAGATCGGCAACACGAAGCCCGACTTCATGGAGCGGGGGCGCCAGGCCGGCAGGGCAGGGACGGCCCGGACGGCTCATCCGGCCGGGGCGCGCAGCAACAGGTTCCGCGTGCTCTCCGGCAACAGCCGGCGCCGGACCGGTGCGGCGGAGCTGAGGGAGGCAGCGAAGGCTGCGACGAGGTCGTTGGGCACGCTGGGGCTGAAAGACGCGGCCCACAAGTAGGTGCCTGGGGTGGGCTCGGCCCACGCCTGCCATCCCGACGGTCCCGGTTCCTCCAATTCCACCCACAGGCTGCGCGGGTCGGCATCCTGGATGAGAGGCGGAACTTCACCGAAATTGATCTGGGAGCTGAAGGTCGTGTCCGCCGCAAGGCGGTCGGGCTGATCAGGGTGGCGGACCCAACCATGCGAGATGACCACATCGAGCACCAGCTCAGGGCCGGCAAATGGAACGGCAGGTCGCTCGCGCGCGTCCAGGGCGATGAGGAAGTCGGAGAGAACCTCACCCGGGACTTCGGATGTGAAGTAGGCCGACCACTGAGCGAGTGGGCTGCTCGCAGCGTCGCGAGCCGACACCTGCCAGGCTATCGGTCGATCGCCCAAGCGGAACGGCTCGTCTGGCAGGAGCCATTGTGCCCACCGGAGAGAGTCAGGACTGATGTGCAGAACGGTGCTGCGCAGGACCTGCTGCTCCCCCGGCGCCTCGTCCGGCTCTCGACGGCCCCGGACGATCGTGAGGCTCGTCCAGCCCAGGCGGGTCAGTGTGTCGGCGACGGCGTCATACAGACGTCCGTCGTCTCCAGCCAGATGCCGGGGGCCGACCCAGTACGCGGGCGGACGGCCGCTCGGGCCGGCGGAGTCGAGTGGCGAATCGGGGTACATGGGCGCCTCCAAGCGGGTCGGATGTGTGCTGCGCGTCTACCGTCTGCGAGCGGCGCGGCGCGGCCGACGCGGCGGCGTCTCTGTAGGCGCCTGCCAGGCAAGGGCAACGGCCACCTCAGGAGGCAGGACACCGAGCTGGCCTTCGGGATCCCGGCTCTCGGCCAGGTAGACCACCGACCGCCCCAATTCGCCACGGGCTTCGAAAACGTCTGCCACACGGTGCGACATCGGGAAAAACGGGTTCATCGCCAGACGCACCGGCGCGGCCCGATCACATGCGGACAGCCTGTCGATGAGGTCTCCTACGGTCATTTCCGAAGGCACCACGGAATCCTCCGGTCCGGAAAATAAGGGCGATGGGGATCGATTGCAGCACCCGAGCGGGAAAGCAAAGAGACGGGCGAAGATTTCCGCCCCGGCCTCATATTCCGCCAACACAAGGATGCGCCCGACCGAGCGGCGCAGCCCCGCCGGTCGAGTCGATCATCACTTTGACCTGCAGCGCTACCGGCACGGTCGTCTAGATTGGCATGTCACAGTGCGCACTGGCCAGTAGTTCGTGGATCTTTCCTGTCTGCCACCGGCGAACTGCTCATTGGGAACAGCGAGACTCGTTAGTCCAAGGGCGCGGCTCTTCTGAAGAGAGTGCGAGGAGGGGGACGGGAACCGAGGGCCTTCTTTGGGGGTGCTTCCACCTCGGCATGCAAGATCGATACCTCTATCTCGCTCGCCATGATGAGGCCACACCCGACGAGGGTGGGCCCACGGGGACCGGGCGACGGCAGGCGGAACTACACCGGTAGTGCGGGACACCGTGGTCATTCGTTCGCGGGGTGAGTGAGCTTGATCGTTCCCGCCCCGTGTGGCGGCAGGTGGCCGAGATCATCAGCAAGCGGATCGCCGACGGGACCTATCCGCGTGGCAGCCGGGTGCCGGGCATCGTCGAACTGTCGGCTGAGTTCGGCATCGCGGCCAGCACCGCCCAAGAAGCTCCGCGGTGACCGAGACCGGCCCCGTAGCCCCGTTGTCGCCCTGCCGAGCGGTCGTGAGCCTGCCTAGCGTGCGAAGTGTTCTCCACAATCACTATGTCTCGCGAGACACCAGCCTGATCATCAGCGGCCGGTACATCTCGCCGCTCCTGGAGGTCAGCAGCTGGCGCCAGCTAGGTCATTCAGGCCCCTCCCTGCGGACGTGCTGTTGCGCCAGTCGGGGACCCCCTCGTCATAGGGAGGGGCCAACAGATGTTCGAGGGGCGGTCCTGCGATCCTGCGGCGGGGGTGCGCTGGCGGTGCGTTCGATCTGGGTCTGGGAGGCGTTCAGGGCTCTGGTGGCGGTGTTGTGGTTGCCGTCGAGCGCCGCGGCGTCGGCGTGGGTGGACTGGTAGTAGGCCACACCGCGCGGGTCCAGCTCCTGGCCGAGCACGCCCACAAGCTCACGGGCGTACAACCGCCGCAGACTGGACAGTAGTTTCCCTGGAGCGGCCCCGCTGCGGCCGTCGTGCTGTGCGGGACGGTGATGGTCATCCTGGATCCTGAGGTAGCTCCCCGCGCCGAAGGAGCGCCCGGCCGGCTGCCAAGGTGGCGTGCACTGCTGGAGCGGTAATCGGGATCGACGATTCACCACGACGCCGAACGATGCTGATGAAGGCGCCCTCAACCTTCCCATCCACGATCGCTCCGTGGACAAGGAACGGCTTGTGCTCCTCAGGCTGTGGAGGGATATGGAGAACTACCAGGCCCCCTCCATCAGTTGACACCACCTCGATGTCGAGATAGTCCGGCGGTGGATACAAATGTTGCTCGATCGCGGTTTGATAGCTGCGGAGCGTCCGACCATCCACTGGCACTGGACAGATGCTGGTAATGGTCTCACCGCCGAGACCTTTCTTGCCGCGCATACCGATTACGACGATGCCGCCGTGCTCAGCATTAGCGAAGCGGGCGACAGCCTGCGCGATGGAGATCTTCCCCGAGGGAGAATGAAGGTTGTAGTGGGCGCTCTTTACGTCGAGCCAAGGACCCTCCTCCTGCCCGATCAAAACCTTCGCATTCCCAGAACGCTAGGACCTTCCAATCCCATAGCCATTCAATGTCGGATTCGTGGGCAATGTCAATGAAATCAGCTATATTACCCCATCCGATATCTCCCTCGAATGGTGCGTCTGAGGCTTCTCCGAGATGGGTGAGGATGGTGCTCACCCAGCCGCTGTACTGCCGTTTTCCAAGCTTCTGCCGGGTCGGGGGCGGCCCGCCTTCAGACGCGACCCCTTCGCCTTCCGCCTCGTTCGGGATGTTTACCTCCGGGGCCGCTCCTCCCTCGGGCACGTGCTCCTCCGGGTTCACCTCTTTGGTCTCCTCGGGGTCATGATCTGACTCGTATTCGGCGGCGGGGACACCGACGGGGCCACGGGCAGAGCGGCGGATCGTTGCAATTCCCTTCGACAGAGCGGTCATGCTCGTCAAGGTCCAGCAAATGGCGTCGCCCCATGTCGGGGTGGACGTGGGCGGCTGGTGGTGTGCGATGTGTACGCCGGTCCACAGGCTTTCGGTGCCGTCGCCGTGGCTACACCTGATCAAGGCGCCTTCGGGCTTCCTGCGGTACGGGTGGACGAACCACGGGTCAAGCCATTCGATGCCGGCGGCTGTTGCGGCATCGAGGAAGTCATCGACCAGCCCCCAGTCGATAGGACCACCGGTGACCGGTTTGAACGCGTCGTCGTACGTGAGCGTGGGGTCATCCGGCGGCATCTTGGCGAGGATGGCGAAGACCCAAGGGGCGTACGGCATGGATCAGCCCGCCGAGATATCAACCGGGGTCGGGGTGAAGTCGGGCATGGCAGCTCGCCCCCTTTCTGGTGTGGTCTGGCGAATAGCAGAAGACTCCAGGGCTCGGTAAGGCTACCTGCGGTTCGGGCCGTGACCAGGATCAATCTGGCCATCAGGCATGGGAGTTGACCGATAGTAGGCCGCCGAATCGTCGCGCGGGGCTCGGGCTGATGCGTGCGTCGTACCGTGAGGCAAACTGCCCCGCGGGGCACCGGTGGGCCGTCGTGCAGCGGGCCGCCTCCGCGCCAGGGCAGAGACGGCCGCTGGCGGTCGGACTTACGCTCGCACTCTCAGTCGCCCGGACGGATCCGGTTCTGCGTGAGACGGTCGATGACTTGACTCGGCAGGCACCCGTGTTCCGTCATCACCGAGCGGACGTAATGTCGCAGTGTCTGCTCTGCCGGAATTCCAGTCGCGCTGGTGAGCAGGTCGCTCCACACAGTGGAGATGTCGCCAGCGATCTGCTGGATGATCTCGGTCGAGGCAAGGTAGACGTTCGGGTTCGCGGCGTGGGCGTGCTGAGGGTCGACGGTGAGGCGATCCGACACGATGATCGCCGGACTGCCAGCGGGCGGGTGATCCATGGAGCGATCCGCCGCCAGCTGATCGAGCTGGGTGTTCGCCTGTCGGATGTCGTGGAGTGGCAAAAGGCCGTCGGAGTGCTGCTCGGACTTAGCCTCGACAGTCATCCAGATTGCGGTGCTCCATACCCAGGCCGAGTCGCATCGTCCCTGTCCTTTGGGCTTGGATGCCTCGGCACCGAGGAACGAGCCCAACGTGGTAAGCCCTCCCTCGTAGACCGCTGAGCCTCGATCCACCGCGTGAATTCTGATCAAGGGTGTCGGGCGGGTTCCGGGTGTTTCTGCGGGGTGCGGGCAGCGGCGATCGCCGGGTGTC
>NZ_JBEPAP010000129.1:0-5734 GCF_040298665.1 Streptomyces sp. NPDC001508 | reverse complement strand
ACCCGCCCCTCCACCCGCGCCGTGTAAGCACGCGTGAGGTCGGCGGCGAGCGGGCCCAACGACCACCCGTCACCCGCGATGTGATGCACGACCAGGACGAGGACGTGGCGGTCGGAAGCGAGGCGGAACAGCTCGGCACGCAGGGGGATTTCGGTCGCCAGGTCGAAGGGGTGTCGGGCCGCTGACTTCAGGGCCTCCGGCAGCTCCGTCTCGGTGATGTCGGTGACGGGCAGCTGCACGCTCACGCTGTCGAGGACGTGCTGGTAAGAGGTGCCGTCGGCTTCGGGGAACACCGTCCGCAGGCTCTCGTGCCGGGCCACCACGTCGCCGAGAGCGGCACGCAGCGCGTCACGGTCCAACTCGCCGCTCAGCCTCAGAGTCAGTGGGATGTTGTAGGTGGCGCTCGGCCCCTCCATCTTGTGCAGGAACCACAGCCGGCGCTGGGCGAACGACAGGGGCACCGCGTCGGGCAGTTGCTGCTTGGTCAGGGCGAGCCGTGCGGGCCCGGCGGTGTCGAGGCGGGCCGCGACCGCGCCCGCGGTCCGTGCCTCGAAGAGCGTGCGCAGGCCGATCTCGACGCTGAAGGCGGCCCGGATGCGGGCGATCAGCCGGGTGGCCAGCAGCGAGTGGCCGCCGAGTTCGAAGAAGTCGTCGTCGACGCCGACCCTCGGCAGCCCCAGCACCTGTGCGAACAGGTCGCAGACGATCTGCTCCTGCGGCGTGCGTGCCTCCCGTCCGGATCCGGTCGGCGCGAAGTCCGGCGCGGGCAGGGCGGCCCGGTCCAGCTTGCCGTTGGCCGTCAGCGGCAGGCTGTCCAGGAGTGCGACGGCCGAGGGCACCATGTGTTCGGGCAGCCGCTCGCGCACGAACTCCCTTGCCTCCTCGGGCCGCAGGGTCTCCCGCGCCACGACATAGGCCACCAGCCGGGTCCTGCCGGGCTGGTCCTCGCGGGCGACTACGGCGGCCCGGGTGATGTGGGGGTGCTCGGTGAGGACGTTCTCGATCTCGCCGGGCTCGATGCGGAAGCCGCGGATCTTGAGCTGGTGGTCGGCGCGGCCGACGAACTCCAGCTCGCCGTCCTGGTTCCACCGCACCAGGTCACCGGTGCGGTACATACGAGCACCGGGCTCGGGGGCGTACGGGTCCGCCACGAACCGCTCGGCCGTCATACCGGGCCTGCCCAAGTAACCACGGGCCACCCCGGATCCCGCGATGTACAGCTCCCCCACCACGCCGGGCGCCACCAACTCCAGCCCCGAACCCAGCACGTAGGCCCGGGTGTTGGCGATGGGCCCGCCGATCGGCGCGGTGAGCGGCCAGCTGTCGGGGTCGTCGCTCAGGGTGTGGGCCGTGACCACGTGGGTCTCAGTGGGGCCGTAGTGGTTGTGCAGCACGCGCTCTGGTCCCGAGGCGTGGAACTCGCGGACGACGCGGCTCAACGTCAGGGCCTCGCCGGCCTGCGCGATGGTCCGCAGCCGGGGCAGCGCGCGTCCCTGCTCGACGGCGGCCTCGGCGACGGCCTCCAGCACGAGGTTGGGCGCGAACAGTTCCTCCACTTCGTGCTCGTCCAGCCACTCGACGAACCGGGCCGCGTCCCGCCGGACGTCCTCGTCCGGGATCACCAAGGTCTTCCCGTACATCAGGGCCGACAGCATCTCCTGCGCGGAGACGTCGAAGCTGATGGCCGTGAACTGCGCGGTCCTCGTGCCGGGTTCGCCACCGACCGCCTCGTGGTGCCACTCCAGCAGGTTCACCAGCGCACCCGCGGGCATGACGACGCCTTTGGGTCGGCCGGTGGAGCCGGATGTGTAGATGACGTACGCGGGATGATCGGGCGTGAGCGCGGTGACAGGGTTGTCCGCGGACCGATCCGTCACGTCGAGCCCGTCCAGCAGCAGTACGGGCGTCCTGCTCGCCGCCTCCACCGAGGCACGGTGCTCGGTCGTCGTCAGCACAAGGGCCGGCCCGGCGTCGGTGACCATGTAGGCCACACGGGCAGCCGGATAGGCCGGATCAACAGGGAGGTAGGCCGCACCCGCCTTCAGCACCGCCAGGACGGCCACCACCAGATCCGCACTGCGAGGCAGAGCCAGAGCCACCACGTCCTCCGGACCGACACCACGCCCCAGCAGCTCATGAGCCAACCGGTTCGCCCGCTCGTTCAGCTCCCCGTACGACAGCCTGGCCCCGTCCCACACCACCGCCACCGCACCCGGCGCCGCCGCCACCCGCGCCTCGAACAACCCCGGCAACGTCGCACGCGACGCCACAACAACCGCAGGCACCCCCAGCACAGCCGCCCGCTCCTTTGCGGACAGCAGATCGATCCGCCCGATCGGCCGGGAGGGATCCATGACGACGAGGTCGAGCACCCGGATCAGCCGGTCGACGAACCCGGCGGCCGTCGCCCGGTCGAACAGGTCGTCGCGGTAGTCCAGGCGAAGGTACAGACGGCGGCCAGGGGCGGCGATCAGGGTCAGTGGATAGTGCGTCGCGTCCCGCCCGCGGCCCAGGTCAGGGGTGATCCGCAGCCCGGTCTCCGGCCGCTCGCCGGGCTCGTCCCACGGGTAGTTCTCGAAGACCAGAGAGGTGTCGAAGAGGTCGCCCAGACCGGTCAGTCGCTGGATGGGGGCGAGCCCGAGGTGATGGTGCCCGGTGAGCCGCGACTGCGCGCTCTGCACCTGTTCGACGGTGGTCAGCAGTGACTGCGCCGGGTCCAGGGACACCCGCACCGGCACCATGTTGATCAGCAGACCCACCATGCTCTCGACACCGGGCAGTTGAGGGTCGCGCCCTGCCACGACGGCCCCGAACACGACGTCGTCGTGGCCGGTGCGCCGGCTCAGCACCAGCCCCCAGGCGGCCTGGAGCACGGTGTTCAGGGTCACCCCGTGCCGGCGCGCCCAGTCGGCCAGCGCTGCCGTGCGGTCCTCGTCCAGCTCCACCGTGATCCGCTCCGGCATCAGTGCGGGGCGGCCCGGATCCACCGGGGTGAGCAGCGTCGGCTGCTCGAGCCCGCCGAGCGCCTCCCGCCAGGCGGCCTCCGCCGCCGGCTGGTCCTGCTGCGCGAGCCACCCCAAATACTGCCGGTAGGGGGCCACTCGGGGCAGCACGGTGGCGTCGCCCTGGCTGTCGTAAAGCGTGGTCAACTCGCGCACGAGCAGTGGCGTCGACCAGCCGTCGAGCAGGATGTGGTGGGTGGTCATGATGAGGCGGTGGCGTTCGGCGGCCAGGCGCACCAGGGAGAAGCGCAGCAGGGGCGGCTCGGCCAGGTCGAACCGGCGGGCGTGCTCCTTGGCGGCGAGCCGGGCCAGCTCCCCCTCCGCGTCAGCATCGGGAAGCGGCGACAGGTCGAACTCGTCCCAGGGAACGTCGACCTGACGTGCTATCAGCTGTACAGTCCGGCCGGAGTCCACCTGCCGGAAGCCGGCGCGCAGGTTCGGGTGCCGTTGGACGAGCGCGAGCACGGCGGCCCGCAGCCGTGCCGCGTCGAGGGCGCCCTCGATGGCGAAGACGTGCTGCACCGCGTAGACGTCCGCGCCGTCCTGCTCGTAGCGGGAGTGGAACAGCAGCCCCTCCTGCATCGGGGAGAGGGGGAGGATGTCTTCCAGGCCCGACGACGTCATTTCTGCACCCTCCACGCTGCTTCGAGCTGCTCGATGTCGTGCTGGCTGAGTTCGGTCAGGGGGAAGTCCGAGGGGCTGTGGCCGCCGGTGCCGGAGCGCTCGACGTGCCGGACCAGTCCGCGGATCGCTCGGAACCAGTGGTCGGCCAGGGCTCGGACGTGCGGTTCGGTCCAGAGATCCGGCGCCCAGGTCCAGACGGCCTCCAGTTCCGGCCCGTCCGGGGCGTCGTGGACCATGCTGTTCACCTCGAGCCCGTGCGCCAGGGCGGTCGCCGGGTCGGCGCCGCTCAGCAGGCCTGTCTCGGCGGCCACGGCCCATTCCGGGCGGCCGGGGACCACCGGGGCGCCCGCCGAGGGGAACCGGCCGAGGTAGTTGAATCCGAGTTGCGGTACGGCGAGCCCGGCCAGCTCCGGCCCGGTCTCCGGATTGAGGTGCCGCAGCAGGCCGTAGCCGATGCCCCGGTCGGGCAGGGAGCGCACCTGTTCCTTGACCCGTTTCAGGGCCTGTCCGAGCGGCGCCCCGCCGTCGACGACCTCTTCCCACGCCAGGGGGCCCGGGTCGACGCGGACGGGATACAGCGAGGTGAACCACCCCACGGTGCGCGAGAGGTCCGTGCCCTCGACGATCTGCTCGCGCCCATGTCCCTCCACGTCCACCAGAAGAGCCGTGTGCCGCCCGCGTGCGTGGGTCCGGCGCCACTGGGCGACCGCCAGGGCGAGCGCGGTGAGCAGGACGTCGTCGACCTTCGCGTGGAAGGCCGTGGGCACGGTCGTCAGGAGCGGGGTGGTGACCTCGGGTGGCAGGGAGAGGGTGAGTTCGCGGGCGCGGCCCACGGTGTCCCGCGTGGCATCGAGCCGGCCAGTGGTCAGCGGTGGGTCGGCCGCGGTGAGCAGTTCGCTCCACAGCGCCGCCTCGGCGGTGCGGGCCGGCTGCCGGGCCTCGACCGTGAGGAGACTCGCCCAGCGGCGCAGGGAGGTGCCCACCGGGTCCAGCCGTGGGGGACGACCGCCCCCGACGGCCTCGCAGGCGGCGATGAGATCGGGAAGCAGGATCCGCCAGGACACCCCGTCGACGACGAGATGGTTGACGACGACCAGCAGCCTGCCCCGTAGGGCCGGTCCGGCGTCGAACCAGACCATCTGAACCAGTGGGCCACGCTGGGCCGACAGGCGGGCGGACGCCGCCTCCGCCTGTGCGCGGACCAGCGTCGCGTCGACGGCGGCGTCGGCGGTCTCGACACGGTGTACCAGGTCCGCGGCCGACACGGACCCCACCGGACCCACCTCAAGCGACCACGCCCCGTTGCCCTGACCGCCCGGTGTCCGGGTCAACCGCAGCGCGTCGTGGTGGTCCACGAGTGCCTGAACGGCCGCGACGAGGTGGTCCTGGCGCAGCTCGGCCGGCACCTCCAGCAGCATCGCCTGGTGGAACGCGTCGATGTCGCCGCCGCGCGCGTCGAACCAGCGCATGATCGGGGTCGGTTCCATCCCTCCCACGCCGGAGTCGTCGGGGTCGGGTGCCGACACGGCCAGTTCATCGGCGACCTCGGCCAGTCCGGCCGCGGTCCGCTGCTCGAAGACGTCCCGGACCGCGAGTCCGACACCCGCCGAGCGAGCGAGGCTGACCAGCCGGATCGAGACGATGCTGTCCCCGCCGAGCGCGAAGAAGTCGTCGTCGGGCCCGACCTCGTCCACGCCCAGGGCTTGCGCGACCAGCGTCCCCAGCAGTCGCTCGCGCTCGGTCCGCGGCTCACGACGCGGCACATCCGCCCGCGCGCCCGGATCGGGTTCGGGCAGCGCGGCCCGGTCGAGCTTGCCGTTGGCCGTCAACGGCAGCCGGTCCAAGGTGACGTACGTGGACGGTGCCATGTAGTCGGGCAACAGCCGCCGCACGAACTCACGCAGATCTGCCGGTGTTTCGTCGGTGTCGGGGACGACGTAGGCGATCAGGCGGGTGCTGCCGGGCTGGTCATGGTGGGCGACCACGGCGGCCTGCCCGATCGCCGGATGGGCTGTCAGAACGTTCTCGATCTCGCCGGGTTCGATCCGGAAGCCGCGGACCTTCACCTGGTGATCGGCGCGGCCCATGTACTCCAGATCCCCCTCGGC
>NZ_JBEPAP010000128.1:0-6650 GCF_040298665.1 Streptomyces sp. NPDC001508 | reverse complement strand
TTCGCTCGGCCCATGTGATCCCAGCGTCGGCATTCTTCCGCTTTGCCGTCTATGCCATGCCGGGACGGTGCCGAGTCGTGCTCCCGCGGTGCGCCAGAACGGAAAAAAGAGCGGCGCCTGACAGGTGTTCGGGCTGGTCAGACGCCGTCGTGCGGGATGTGCCCGGAACCGGACTTGAACCGGCAGGCGTCAGCGCGCTGACCTGCACTTTTCCTGTCCTCGCAGGTGGGGCACACCCGACGAGACCGGACCAGCCGGGACCAGACCCGACTAGAGCGAGCCGGAGGGGGGTCCATGTTCCCACGGGAACATGGACTGGGAGCACGTGCGACGAGCAGGCACGCGGCATAGGCGGGCGCGCGCCGCCAACACTCCTCGTGCATCAAGGGGCTCGGCAAGAAAGCAGTCATAGATGCAGACGGCAAGCCGTTTCCGGCCGTATAACACAGTGGGCCCGGCGGCACGTCTCGCCGCCAGGCCCACCTACGGCCACCCCAAATAGTCATCCGAAAGGGTTAACAGGGGGAGGCTTCCTAGCCCTGTGGCTCCGGCATCACCCGGTCAGCCAGGGCGTCCAGTCGCTCCTGGAACACGCGCTGCGGGTCCGGCGCGATCGTGGCCAGGGCGACCATGGCCGTCACGATGACGTCCGTCAGCTCCTTCTCGACGTCCGTCCAGGTGTGGGAGCGGCCCTTCCTCGGATTGGCTCCGAGAGCGCCGTGGAGGGCTTCGGCCACCTCGCCGAACTCCTCCCCGATCTTGAGCACGCGCATCGTCTTCGCCTGCTCGCCCGTTACAGGGCTCTCCTTGTCCAGCCACTCCACGAGGCGGCCGATCGTCTCCCACTGTGTCTTGTCCATGCTTTCCCTCGGTCGGAGATTGGTTGGTACGTCGGTCAGAACAGAGCGGCGGCCCGAGCCGCAGGAGTGGACACCAGCAGCGGAGCGGTGGCCCGGAGCGCGAAGGACACCGTCAGAGCCGAGTGATCGGTCAGCCGGGGATCGGCAGTGCGCACCTCGTGCACGTACGCGCAGGAGATCAGCGCGGTCGCCAGATCTGTGGACGCGTGCACGTGGTCGTAGCGGTAGCCGTCGCCGGTACGCCCCACCCACGAGTACTCCAGCGCATCCGGGTGCAAGGCGCGGAAGGCGTCCAGGTATCCGGATTCACCGAGCCACGCGTAGAAGTCGTACTCGAACTGCTGGAAGAACCGGTACCGGGGCGTGTGGCTGGGCTCCAGGATGTTGAAGTCCCCGATCATCACCCGCAAGCCCTCCCCCTTGGGCAGCGCTGCGCGGCAGGCGTCAAGGAAGCGGCTTTTCCTGATGGTCTTCGTTCTGGTGGCGTCGCGCGACGGCACGTAGATGCCGATGACGTCCAGCGGCCCCTCGTCGGTGTCGACGGTGACGGACACAGCGCGGTGCGGAAGGTACCCCATCACCAAGCCCGGATCCGGGCGGGTCGCCAAGCGCGAGACGACCATGACACCCCGCTCGCCCCGGCCCGGCCGCGGGAACGTCACCTCGTAGCCGGCCACCGCGAACCGGGAAGCGAGCAGGTCGCACCCCGCGCTGTCGGCAGTCTCCGTGAGGACGAGAGCGTGCTCGGGCCGCGCAGCCAGGAACTCCAACTGCCGCTGAGCGCGGTCCCGGCTCGGATTGTTCAGGTTGAACGTCAGCACGTCCAGGGTGGTCATGAGCGGCCCCTCGTCCATCGTTCCTTGATCCCCGCGACGACAGCGCAGGCGACACCTTCCGCGTCGGCTGCGGACGCGTCCAACTGCATCACGGAGACCCCGGCTGCCATGAGGAACCTAGCCGCCTCGTAGTAGTGGCCGCATTCCCGCTCGGTACCGCCGGGCTCACGCTCGTACCGGCTGTGCGCGCCCCGGGCACCCAGCCGCTTCGTGATCTGGTCGACGCGTGCGTTGATGATGACGGCCAGGTCCGGCATGTCGGCATGCCTGTTCAGCTCCCATACCGAGTCTCGCGGGACGCCGTCCATCACCTGGAGCACCAACGACGAGGCGATGTATCGGTCACAGACGACGATCTCGCCCCGGGCGAGCGCCGGCCGGATCTCCTGCTCGACGTGCCGGTACCGGTCGGCGGCGATCAGACACGCCATGCTCATCCCCCGGTATTCCTCGGTGCCGTGGCGGGCGAGCTGGCCGATCGGGCTGTCACTCGGCTCCCGCGTCTGGAACACCGGCTGGCCCTCGGCACGCAGCAGCTCCACGACGGCCGCGGCGACGGTCGACTTCCCCACCCCGCCGGGGCCGTCGATGGTGACGAACTGGCCGCTCATGACACACCGACCACGGGCAGCATGCGGGTCTGCCGGGGCACGACCGGGCACAGCTCCGTGTCGACAGCGCCGATCCGCTGTCCTGAGGCGACGACCGCGGCCGGGCATCCCTTCCCGCAGCCGTCCGAGAGGGAACAGCCGCCGCAGGTCGGGTTGTCACCCACCTTCCACCGGTTGTGGAAATCGTATGCATCCAGGCGTTCGGCGATGTCGTCGTGCTGCCACACGTTGCCCACGATGAAATCGGTGTCCGGGTGCTGGCTCGCCCTCGTCCGCGCGGCGAAAACGAGGTACGGGCATACGGTCACCTCGCCCTTGGTGAACACGTAGATGATCGTCCCCGCCTCGCAGCCGGCCAACGGCTTGTCATCGTTGGGGAACCTGATGTGCACCACGTCCAGGTCGTCGTCGCCGAACGGCATCGTCAGGCCGTGGATGTGCCGCATGTGGTCGTCCGGCCTGCGGAGCCTCTGTGAGGACTTGGACGCGCCCCGGCCCATCTCGCCGAGCGGGTTGAGGAGTACGTACTTGGCGCCCTGCTGCCTGGCGAACTCGCAGAGCTGCCCATATTCCTCGTCCTCGGCGAGATTGTTCGGCGTGCACAGCAGCCCTTGGAGGATGCCTGCCTTGGCGAAGCGCTCGACGGCGTCGACGGTCTCGGCGAACCCCTCGGGGCGGCCACGGAACACGCCGTGTGAGTCAGCTGAGAACCCGTCGAGGCTGACGTTCATGTGGACGTCCAGCTCAGCGAGCGTGGCGATCTGCTCGTCCGTCACCATCGTCGCGTTCGTGCACACGCCGACCGACATACCGGTCTCCCGGAAGTCGTCGATGATGGGGATGAGGTCCGGATGCATGAACGGCTCGCCCCCGGTGATCGTGATCCGGTTGACCCGGGCCGCGATCAGCTGCGGGATGAGCTGGTCCCGGACAGCGTCCCAGTCCATGTAGTCGCCGCGCTTGGTCGCCGACACGAAA
This sequence comes from Streptomyces sp. NPDC001508, assembly GCF_040298665.1. Classification (NCBI taxonomy): domain Bacteria; kingdom Bacillati; phylum Actinomycetota; class Actinomycetes; order Kitasatosporales; family Streptomycetaceae; genus Streptomyces; species Streptomyces sp. NPDC001508. The sequence continues at coordinate 3,365 of NZ_JBEPAP010000128.1, read as the reverse complement.
CAGTGCTTGCACGACTCGTTGCAGGGCTCGCAGATCTGGATGAGCGCCTTTCGGTACGGGTGTTCCACGGTGGTGCGGAAGTAGCAGGACGTTGCCTGCTCGTTCGTGATGAGGGATCGAGCGGTCAATGGAACCTCCCAGAAGGGACGCAAGCTGCGGATGAAGGGGCATGACGGCCCCGGCCGTACAGGTCGGCCGGGGCCGGTGTCCCGGGCTGCCGTCACTTCTCCATGGAGAGTCAGCCGGGACGTGGGGCCCACCTCGGGCCGGGAGCCACACGGGAGGGGTGCGGGTCCTGCACCAAGGGAGTTGGTCACGGCGCCGCGACCGGCCCGAGGCAGGTGTCTCAGGGGCAGGTGACCGCCGTCAGCTCCGCGACCCGGGCGAACTCCTCCTCCAGACGGTCACGGCCGAGGGCCGCGAACTCCCGGTCCAAGTCCGCCGGTGTCACCCCGCGAAGCTCCACCATCGTTCGGGCGGCACGGACCCACGGCGCCCACTCCGACGCGTACTTCACCTGCTCCATGTGACACCCGGCGATGGGCTGGAGCGTTTGTGGGTGGTGGAGGGGGCCGACGACTCCCCACGCCGGTACGTGCCTGGCCCACGCCGCCACGAACCGCCCACCCCGCAAGGCATGGCAGAGCTGGATGGAGATCCCGGCGCACGGCACGCACACCGGCGGACTCGTCGTCCGCTCCCCCTCCCGGACCGCGCCACAAGAGTCCCGCAGGAGAAACAGATGCGGACCGTGCGGGTCCGGCGGCATACGGGAGCAGACCTGGCACATCATGTTCAGCATCGCCCGACGCTGCCGGTAGGGGTGGACGTTCCTCAGCTGCGGGCTGCCCCGGCGCCGCTTGGGCCGCAGGGCGTACCGGGCCCACAGCACACCGAAACTGTCCCGGTCGTACGGCGTCTCATCCACGTACCCGATCCCCGGGACGATACGGCGGCGGGTGATCGGGCTTGTCAGGAGCCGTTCCTCACTCCATCCGGCGATGTACGGGACAACACCTGGCGGTGCCGGAGGCAGCACAATCGAGAACCTTCCTATGTCGAGACGATGGTGGCGGCCCGGCACACCGCAGGGCATCACGGGGTCGGGTGTGCCGGGCCGGGGGCTCCGGTCGCCCCCAAGGAGGGTCACGAACCACCGGAGCAGGTCAACGAGGTCAGCGGCCGATACCGGCCCGGAGGGCACGCGCCTCTGCCGGTATCACCTCGGCGCAGAGTGGTGCGGATCATCTCTGCACGGGAGGCGGGGCCGGGCCCGGTGATCTACTTGCCGAGCACGGCTGTTCGGTCGAGAGGGACGCGGCGAGGCGGACGGCCGGCACGACCAAGATGAGGACGTATTGCGCCAGGTCACCGCTGTCTGAGCTGACACCGTCGTGTGATGACTATGCAGAACGGAGCCCATGTGTCACGGCCTCCCAATAGGCTCGATTCAGGGTCACGAACGACCGTAGAAGGACGGCTCGTGACCCTGAAGTGACTGCGAGTACGGGTGGTTTCTTGTAAACCGCCGGGATTGGGATTCCCATGCAGCCAAGCGCTCGGCAAACCCTGACCGCCAGTACGGCAAAGGGCCAGCGGCCACGAACCGGCCTCCTCAGCGGCTACGTCCTGCGGGTAATACGCGAGCAGCACGGATACACGCAGGACGAGGCCGCCGAACATCTCAAGGTCTCCCCAGACACGGTCGCCGGGTGGGAGACAGGCCGGCGAGCCTTGACGGCCGTACCCGTCGCGCAGATGCTCGGCTTACGCCAAAGGCTGATGCAGATGGGCACTTCCCCCGCCCTGCTCCAGGCGCTGGAACGCGCTCTGGAGGCGGACGTCCTTCTCGCGTCGGCCCTGGACGAAGACGCGCCCGTCGAGGACGCCGCCCTAAGCTCGATGGTGATGCAGCGCGAACTCGCCGAAGTTCTGGCATGGCCGCTCAACGGCGTACCGCCGCGCACAGTACGCGATCTTCCTGCACGTTCTCGGCCGCGCCGCGGACCGGCACCGTCCGGACCGGAGCTGACCGCCGCCGAGCGCCGAACCTTCTTTGAACAGATGCGCCGCACAGCGGAACAAGCCCGTGGACCGAAACAGTTCCTGCTGCGGCGACAGTCCCTCTACCTGTCCAGTTACGACCAGGCGACCGACACCGCTGACTGGCTCACCCACCAACAGCGAACCGAACGGCCAGGCGACTGGCTCACCGCCTGGCTTAACAACCGAAGCGTCGCCGCCGTCGCAGCCCGCCAAGGCGACCGCGACCGCATGGCGTGCTTCATCGACAGCGCGCTCCAGGACGACGACGCCGGCGAGTCAGCAAACCTCGCCTACTGGGCGTACTGGGTCGGCGAGACGAACGTGCCCCAACTGTCGGACGACTTCATCGCGGACGGCTCCCTCGGACCGTGGCCCGGAGACCGGCTCCTCGCTCACCTCGTCGAGGGCATCGCACCCGAGCATGGCTACGTGGACCTCAACATCCACAGTGTGTGGTCGCTGCTCCAGGTCCGCCCCAACCTGCTGCGATCGGGAGCGGCAGCCCGCGCCCTACGCGATCGTCTCCCGATCATGTTGGATAGCGGTGAACTCTCACCGCGCGGACGGCGGGAGTTGGAGAGCATCCGGTACGCGATCCGCCTCGCCGAGGCGTGAGAGGAGCCCGACGGTGTCCGACGAACTGACCGCGGTGGCGCACTTCCTGTACGAGGCGGGGACGCTCAAGAACACCAAGCGCAGCGGCTGGTGGATGGCCGGAGTCAAGGACCCGGAGTCGGTCGCGGATCACTCCTGGCGCACGGCCCTGATCGCAACCGTCATCGCGAAGCTCGAAGGCGCGGACCCCGCACGGGCCGCGTTCCTCGCTGTCTGGCACGACACCGGCGAGACCCGAACCGGCGACGTCAACCACCTCGGCAAGAAGTACACAGCGGGCGAAGCCGACCCCGAGGCGATCACCGCCGACCAAGTCGCCGGCATGCCCGCAATCCTCGCCGACGCGGTCAAGGAAGTGGTTGCCGAGTACGAAGCCAAGGAGTCCGCGGAAGCGCAGTGCGCGCGGGACGCGGACAAACTGGAGTGCATGATCCAGGGCATCGAGTACCGCGACCAGGGCTATGCCAACGCTCAAAGGTGGATCGACAACAGCCGCGGCCGGATCGTCACCAAGAGCGGCCATGCGCTCGCCGACGCCGTGCTGGCAACGGGCTCACTGGACTGGCTCCGCGCCGCTCTCGGCGAGAACAAGAGCTGACGCTAAGCGTGGTAGCCCCTCTGCCGTGCGTTCGGACCTCTCTTGGCGGCGACCTCTGCGAAGTTGGCTCGGGCCAGGGGGAATCGACGTCGTTCCTTTACTGCTG
>NZ_JBEPAP010000127.1:0-6782 GCF_040298665.1 Streptomyces sp. NPDC001508 | reverse complement strand
CGTGGCCGACGGCTGCCAGGAGGTGTGCGGTCGTGGTGCCGGCGAGCAGTTGCTGCACGGCCCGGTCGAGCCGGTCGGCCTCGTCGCTGGCGTGCTGGGCCAGTGCACGGTGCAGGGCCAGCTTCACGAAGAGTTCCGGGCTCTGCCCCGTCTCCTGGGCGGCCTGGCGGATCGTGGCGTGGACGGCGGGCGGGAAGGCGAGGTTGAGCAGGACCTGCCCGTCGGCGTCCGGGTAGTGGGTGGTGATCACGTCCACGGGGAGCCGGGTGGCGAGGTGCTGGCGCAGCCGGTGTGCGGCGCGGCCGGGGGTTTTGGCGCGTACGAGGGTCATGAGGCGGGTGGTGTCGTAGTTGGTCGCGAGCGGCAGCACGCGGGCGGCGTCACGGAGTTCAGCCGGGACCAACGGGCGGGTCAGGAGGATTTCCAGGGCGTGGTGCGGCATCGTCACCTCTCTTTGCTGCCGTGTGCCGGTGGGTACGGCAGACCGGTACGCAGGTGCTTGGCATGCAGAAGAGGATCGAAGATCTGCCATCCGGCCAGGGCCAGGCCGGCGGCGCCATGGGTGGTGGCGTGCGCGGGACAGCGCTGGATACGCCAGCGCCGTTGTTCGGCATGGGGCAGCTGGCTGAGGTCGTAGACGGCCGTCGTCTGCTCGGGCAGGGCGAGTTGGCCGCGTCGGTGGCCGATAGGCAGCAGCCTCCACGATCCGGGCGGGGCATCCGGGGCCAGGACGGGACGGGGGCAGCGGGTTCGGTGGCTGGTCTGGGCTACGCAGCGGATGGCCTCCAGGGGGCTGTCGGCGAGGTAGTGGCCCAGCAGCATCCGCACGAGCGGGCAGTCGGGGCCGTCAGGCGCTGTACTGGTGGGGGCAGCCGTGGGAGTGGTGAAGACACCGGTGTCGATCAGGCGGCGAGTGCGTACGGCGAGTTGGCGGCGCACCGACTTGAGGGGTGGGCAGATCCGGCAGAGGGGAGTGCGCTGCGGGCAGAGCACGGCGTGCGGAATGCGGCACCATGCTCTGCCGTCGCTGTGCGGGTGGGCGATGCCGGAGCTCAGGTTGCCAGTGGCAGGAGGCGGGGACGTGGGCGGTGGCCAGTTCGGCGGGATGCAGGGCGATGGGCCGCCCGTCGGCACGCGGGTAGAGGTCGATGCGGTTGCCGCACCGGGGGCAGCGGCCGCACTGACCGGCACGCAGCAGGCGGCTGGGGCTGGTGGCGGCCACCCGCAGCGGACGGCGCGCCGGGGCGGTGCGGGGGCTGCCGTCCCAGTGGCAGCCGGGCGTGGAGTTGGGGCGCATGGCGAGGACCGTGCCAGGCGACACGCCCCGAGGGTGGGGCTGGCGGGCGGGCAGTCCCTCGGGCGGCCCAGCGCTATAGAACGGCAATACGAGTCGACGAGTATGCGTTCTATGCGTGCTCGCCGGTTCGGGTGATTTACGCGGCGCGCCAGGCCTGACGCGACCGAAGTCAGGCGCCCTTGGGCCCGGGCGGGGTGTGGTCGTCGCAGAGCGAGCCGAGCAGCTGCTCGATGGGGACATCAAAGGCGTGCGCGAGGGCGTGCCAGGTGGTGACGGTGCCTGCGGCTCGGCCGTGTTCGAGGTCGATCAGCGTGCGCCGGGCCAGGCCGCTGCGGCCGGCGAGTTCGTCGAAGGTCCACTCGCGCGCGTTCCTCAGCCGCGCCAGCGTCACACGCAGGGCGTCGCGGTCCGGGTCGGGCGGCAAGATCGTCACCCCACCATCGGACGGTGCAGACACCTGCCCTGTCAGTGCGGATTTCTGCACTATCGCTGCAGGTGGACGCGCTGGACACTCGCACTGCGCGAGTGCAGAGATCTGCACTACGGTGCGGGCGGCTCCCGCGTGCGTACCGGGAGACCACCGCACGAGGCCGACGCGGACCAGACCGGAGGGACAACGAGCCGATGCGGCTTGCCAGCACACACTCCGCGGTGCAGCGGATCTGGACGGTGCACCTGCGCCCGCAGACGGGCGGACCGGCCCTGACCTGCCCCCGCTGCGCACACAGCCCTGTCCTGCCGGCCGCCTCCGCCCGCTCGGCCGCCCTCACCCATCTGGCCCGCCACGCCCGCGCGGACGCGCTACCCGGGCATCTGCGCACCTGCCAGTGCCGGACGAGAGGCTGCCACTGGCACCCGCGCCACCGCGGCTGCGCGGGACCCGTCCTGCTCGCCCTGACCTGCGACCGCAGCGGGCGCGCGTGGCGGCTGGCCGATGCCTGCGCCGCCTGCGCGGCGGCGATGAGCCACACCGCCGTCGTACCGCCCACCCTGCTCGGCACCGGCCGCGCCCAGCCGGCCGCCGGCATGGCGCGCCCTGCGCGCAACACGCCCGCGTTCGGCCCGGCAGAACAGCAGCGCGTACGCGAAATGCTCACCTACCTCGCCACAGCGCTGCCCCGCTTCTCCTCCCCCGCAGCCCGGCTGCTCGCCCTGCAGTGCGCGTTGCGCGCTGACCGCCACGGGCAGATCCGCATGCCCCACGGGTTCCTGCGCGGCATGCGGCTGCATGGCCGCGCGGAGCTGTGGCTCGAGCTGGAGCACGCCGGCTGGCTGCACCGCCCCAGACGCAGAGGCTCCCCCGTCCAGGCACAGTTGCTCGACGCCGCCGTCCTCCACCAGGCCCCGGGACGCACCGCGCGCATCCGTGCCGCCCAATGGGCCCTGAATCCCGCTCCACTGGCCCTCTCGCCCGCCCTGCCCTCCGCCCTGCGGCTGACCGCACTCGCCCTCGCCGCCCACAGCACCGCCGGGGCGGGCGGGGGCGAGCTCGATGCCCTCACCCACCAGTGCGGGCAGCCGCCCCAGCAACTGGAGGACCTCCTCGACCAGCTGGTCCGCACCCGCCTCGTGACCGCCTGGCACCACCATCACGACAACGACGAAGTCCGGTGGAAGCTGCCCGCGCACTCCCCGCCCCACCGCGCCACACCACAAAGATGAGACGGCCCTGTTCCCTCCGCCGCCGCCTCTCCGCCCGGACCACTCGGCGCGAGAGCTCCCTGCGCCGACCGGCGCAGGGAGTTCCCTGCTCCTCTCATCCGGACAGCCAATGAGGCTGCGCTCTGGCACCGGCGGCGACCCGTGCGGCGCGGTGAGGGGGCTTGACGGAGCCGTCGCGGCCTGTCCGCATCACGGCACCGAGACCGGCGTGATCGCGTCCCTGCCGCACAGGACGGCAACGACGTTGTCCGCCGCGAGCTCCGCCATGCGCGCGCGAGTCTCCACCGTCGCGGAACCGAGGTGGGCGGCGAGCACCACGTTGTCGAGTGTGCGCAGCCCGGGATGCACATCGGGCTCGTTCTCGTACACGTCGAGGCCAGCGCCGGCGATCGTGCCCGTCGAAAGCGCCTGGGCCAGTGCCGCTTCGTCCACGACCGCTCCGCGGGCGGTGTTGATGAGGAACGCACTGGGCTTCATGTGCTCCAGCGCGACCGCGTCGATCAGGTGCCGGGTCTGCGAAGTCAGCGGGCAGTGCACAGACACGACGTCCGAGGTCTCCAGCAACTCGTCGAGCCCGACCGGGAGGGAGAGCGCTTCAGGACGGGAGTCGCGACGTGAGGAGTTCACGATCTCCATCCCGAAGGCCGCAGCGCGCCGGGCCACGGCCCGGCCGATATGGCCCATCCCGATGACACCGAGCCGTTTGTCCTGCAGCCCGGTGCCGAGCATGAACGACACATCCCAGGTCCACGCCGCCCCGGAGCGCACCAGGCGGTCGCCCTCCGCGACGCGCCGTGTCCCCGCGAGCAGGAGGGCGAGCGTGAGATCTGCCGTGGCATCGGTCAGGACGCCTGGGGTGTTGGGTGACCACCGCTCCGTGCCGGGCGATGGCTCTGACGTCGAGGTTGTCGTAGCCGACGGCCGTGTTCGCCACGATCCGCAGGCCGCTGCCGGCCGCGGCGAGTACAGCGGCGTCGATCCGGTCGCTGAGCATCGTGACCACGGACGTCGCCCCGGCGACGGCGCGCCCCAGCTCCGAGGGGCTGAGCGGTCTGTCGTGCGGGGAGACCCACACGTCACCGACCGTACGCAGTCGCGCGAGCACTGTGTCCGGCAGGGTCCGGGTGGCCACGATGCGGGGGCGGAGCGTGTTGTCGATCGTCATAGGAGTCGTCTTCCAGCGGTGGGGCGGGTGGCGGGTGACCGGGCTCCTGCAGCGGATTCCTGGTGTGTCAGGTGGCGGCGCCGCGTCGTACGAAGTCATGGATCCGGTCAGCGAGTTGGTCACCGGCCAGTTGGAACTTGCGCAGGACTTCGTCGGGGCTACCCGATTCGCCGTACTGGTCGTGGACCCCGAAGCTGGTCGATGAAGTACTGGCGCCCGACTGGGAGAACAACCCGTTGGCCCCCAACGTCAGTGCGGGATCCGAGGGGTTCAAGGAAACGATCGCCTTCCTGCGCCACGTGTTCCCCGACATCACCATCACCATTGAGGACGTTGTCGTCTCCGGCGACCGGGCGGCGGTACGTACCGTCGCCCGGGGCACCCACAAGGCCGAGATGATGGGGATCCCCGCGACGGGCAGGCAGGTCGAGTTCAACGCATCCGACATCCACCGGGTGGAAGGCGGCCGGATCGTGCAGAGCTGGCACCTCGAGGACTACGTCGGACTCCTCAGCCAGCTAGGAGCGACGTTCAGCGCGGCATCCTGACGCAGAGAGCTGCCGCCGCTACGGACCACAGCCGGGAAGCCCGGGGAGAATCCCTCCCCGGGCTTCCACCCAGTGACACAGTCCGCCGACGAGGTACCGTGAAGCGGGTCCCCTCCCGACGCCCGCCATCGAACCAGGGCGTGCCATGCCAAACCCGACATCACGACCGGCCCGCGCGCACCGCCTGGCTGCGACGCCGTCGCACACACACCAACCACCCACCGGCCAGCGGATCAGAACTCACAAAACTGAGACAGCGTCACCCCGCACGCGATAACACCCCCACGACAGCGATACCCCCGGAAATATCACCCTCATGACAGTGAACCCACACCCCGAAACCGCCACCCACCAGCAACAACACACCCAGACCCCACTGTCCCTCACCCCACTGTCCCGAAACCGAGAGATCGCAATCCGGCGCTCACGCCGGAGTGGTACGGCAGCAGCGAGCCCACCATGACCGTGAAGGCGGGGACATCGGTGAGGCGCCGGGCGTGTCGACGATCAAGCTTTTCGGCTCTGTCGCAGATCTTGTGACGCAGCCTGGCCGGTGGAGAGGGAGGTTCGGTAGGTCAGTAGCGGTGGCCGGGCCAGTGCGGGTCTTCCCAGCGGTCGGGTCCAGTGACGCCGAGGAGCCGTATCCGGTGAAGGAGGTCCTCCGGTGCGCCATGGGCACGGAGCCGGGCAGGCGCGTGGCGGACAAGCCAGGCAGTCAGCTCGGCGCGCATCTCTTCCTCGTTCTCCCAGGCACTCCAGGGAAGTTGGTCACCGAGCAGGTCGTACTCCCAGTGGTCTGCCGCCTCGGCCAGGTGTCCGTCTGCGACAGGGTCACTCAGTGATTCCCAGGCGTCGAGCCACTGGCTCAGCGTGCCCGTGGCCTCGGCGGTCAGGACAAGAAGGTCATGCGCAGGCACGGCGGGATCCGGATCGGTGAGCGTGTACGCCCACCAGGCCTGCAGGAACTCCTCCACTGTGGCGGCCTGCTCGGTAGGCCACTCTCGCCAGTTGCCAAGAGCGAACGCAAGCCCGACCCTCTCCATGCCGAAGAGAGGTTCGATGCGGCCGCTGACGAGGGCCGAGGCGAACTGAGGCAGGATCCGGCGCAGCACGGATGCGTGATCTCTCCAGTCGGTTGCCTGCCATGTGCGCTGCAGGAGATCAAAGTCCAGCTCCGCGTCCGCCACCTTGAGCTGCGCGAGGTCTTCCGCGCTGCCCCAGTGGCAGTCGCAGTTGTACTCGTTGGGGCGAGCGGTCATCCCGCGGAAGGTGACGGCCAGGCCGTCCAGTGCGGCGTCGAGACGAAGGCGTGCGCGGGGCTGATCGAGGTTCATCACGGACGTTCACCTTCAGGGACTCCGGGAGCTTGCGCCAGCCGAAGATCACTAACTTACCGAGTCAGGGTTCCCGCTGTCATCAGTATGACCGCCTCTCGGCTCTCGCAGCGCTCGCAATCGCCCAGGGACAGGTCACAAGATCAGCGCCAGAGCCGGGTTTTCCCCAGGGCTAACGTCACGTAATTCCCCACCCTGGGGCATCGGGCCGTGTCACGTTCTTGCCGTGCTGCCGTGCTGCCGTGCTGCCGTGGTCCTGGGTCGGAGGGCGGTAGGCAGGAGACGCGTGGCACCACAGGATTGGCGAGGTGACATCTCGTAGCTTCGATGTGGACACGTTCCTGCAGCAGCCGCTCACCGCTCGCCTTGCCACCAGTGGACCCACCGTGCGCCCGGTCTGGTTCCTGTGGGAGGACGGCGCGTTCTGGGTGCTGACGGGCCCGTGGACCCGTTTGTTCGACCGAGTGAAGAACGACCCCGAGGTCGCGCTCGTGGTGGACGAATGCGATCTCGTGACGGGACGTGTCCGGCAGGTGATCGCCCGGGGGCAGGCTGAGTTCGTGCCGTTCGACGTGCCGACGCAAGCTGGTCCGCTATCTAGTAGGGCTCCGTTAGGTGTCATTTGCCGGTTGTGTTCGTCCGGAGGCACGGTGGGTGGATGGACATGCGGCAAGTGGAGGATCTCCGGTCGGAGTTAGCCGGGTTCGTGGCGGATGTGTTCGCTTCGGTGCCGCGGCGGGATCAGCGGGCGAAGGGTGACTGCTACCTGCGCGGGT
>NZ_JBEPAP010000126.1:0-6933 GCF_040298665.1 Streptomyces sp. NPDC001508 | reverse complement strand
ACTTTCACTTCAGAGGTGCCTTGCTTCGTGGGACTGATGAGGGCGTAGGAACTCCCATCATCCCAGGTCAGCAGGCACCTCTTCCCATTTCCCCGCCCCCAGACCGACCTTCACGCGGTGGATCCAGGCTGAGCGACACGCCCGCCGAACTCGCCGAGGCCGCCCGGCTGCACCTGCGCGAGAAGTTCCTGCGCGCCAAGGTAGGTATCTCCGGCGCCAACTTCGTCGTGGCCGAGACCGGCACCCTGGTGGTCGTGGAGTCCGAGGGCAACGGCCGGATGTGCCTGACCCTGCCCGAGACGCTGATCTCGGTCGTCGGCATCGAGAAGATCGTGCCGACGTGGCGGGACCTGGAGGTGTTCCTCCAGACGCTCCCCCGCTCCTCCACGGCCGAGCGGATGAACCCGTACACCTCCATATGGACCGGAATCACCGACCAGGACGGACCGAGCACCTTTCACCTGGTGCTGTTGGACAACGGCCGCACCGACACCCTCGCCGACGAGGTCGGCCGCCAGGCGCTGCGCTGCATCCGCTGCTCCGCCTGCCTCAACGTCTGCCCGGTCTACGAACGGGCGGGCGGCCACGCCTACGGCTCGGTCTACCCCGGCCCGATCGGCGCGATCCTGAGCCCCCAACTCCGGGGCACCGCCAGCGAGATCGACGCCTCCCTGCCCTACGCGTCCTCGCTGTGCGGCGCCTGCTACGAGGTGTGCCCAGTCGCCATCGACATCCCCGAGGTACTGGTGCACCTGCGCGAACGGGTCGCCCAGGGCGGCGATGCGACACTGGGCGGCAACAAGGTGGTGCTCAAGCCCGCGAAGGGCCACGCCGCCGAGCGGACGGCGATGCGCGCGGCCCGCCTGGCCCTTTCCCACCCGACTCTCCTGCGCGGCGGCCAGCGGCTGGCATCCCGCACCCGCCGCTTCCACCCCCGGAGCCTGCCCGGCCCCGGCAAGGCATGGAGCGGCACCCGGGATCTGCCGGCCTTCCCCGCGGAACCGTTCCGCGACTGGTGGCAGCGCACCCATGGCGAACAGGGCGGGCAAGACCGAAAGGACGACACGAAGTGAGCAGCAGGGACCGGATACTGGACCGGGTACGGCGTGCCCTGGCGGACGTGCCGCCGCAGGACGTGCCATACGAGCAGGCCATTTCGCGGGACTATCTACGGCAGCACGGCGACCGGGGTGTCGAGGAGACGGTGGATCTGCTGGCCGAGAACCTGGTGGACTACAGGGCGGTCGTTCACCGAAGCGACGCCGCAGGGCTGCCCGGGCTCATCGCCCACCTGCTCGGCGAGCGGGGCTCGAAGACCGTCCTCGTCCCGCCCGGACTGGACGAGCGCTGGCTGGCGGACACGGAGGTGACGCGGGTCCCGGACCGCCCGGACGGTACCCCGCAAGAACTGGACCGTGTCGACGGCGTGGTCACCGGGTGCGCGGTCGCCATCGCCGAGACCGGCACGATCGTCCTGGACGGCTCTCCCGACCAGGGCCGCCGCCGGATCACCCTGGTCCCTGATCACCACATCTGCGTCGTCCGCGTCGCCGACCAGGTGGTCTCCTCCGTACCGCAGGCTCTGGACCGCCTGGTCCCGACGCGCCCGCTGACCTTGGTCTCCGGCCCCTCGGCGACCAGCGACATCGAGCTGGACCGGGTAGAGGGGGTGCACGGGCCGCGCACCCTGGACATCGTGCTTGTCGGCTGACCTGCGACCGAAATGAGTACGTCCACCTGATCTGCCTGACCGGCAACCAAGGTCCAGCAGGCAGTGTGACCGGCCGCTGCCCACAGGGGGCACCGACCTCCACCCCGTACTGCCGGGACTAGCACAGAGACCCCTAAGAGGAGAGTTCAGACAGAAGTTCAGTGTCGTCAACGGCTGTCTCCCATTAGCGGCTGGCTGCACTCGCCGGCCGGACGTCGACCGTCCCGGAGCCACTTGACCTCACGCTCGCGCCCCACGAACACGTCGGCCTGAGCGTCCGCGGCCGTGAATGCCTGAAGCCTTCGGTACGGACCCGGGTGTACGGGCAGCGCCGTCACCAGTGGCAATCGCTCAGTGATCATGGCCGTCGGCCACTGCCCGCGCCTCGGCTCCTCGCCCGTCACCACCTGCAACGACATCGCCTTCGGTCGTCCAGCCGATGAGCGGGTCACCGCCTTCGGCTATTCGGCGGCCACTCCCCAGCAGGGCGAGGAACTGCTGTAATGCGCCGGGATGGCGTCCCGCCGAGTGGTGTAGCCGATCAAGGGACCAGAACTCGCAGGCCACAGCGGGAACTTCGAACGACCGGGGCGCTCCCGGCGCCTGACCGGGCCGCTTCGCGTGCCGAGCGCAACGGAGAGATCCTCGCGAGCCAGGTTCCGGAGGGCGAGGCGCATGATCGCTTACACCACCCGGCGGGACACGACCTGCGCCGGTACCTCTCAGCGTGCCCTCGAGGTGAGCAGCGCGTCCGTGCGACCTCGGCGGCCGCACGAGCGGCGGTCCTTGGCTTGCCGGCTTCGGCCCCGCCACTGGCAAGGGCACCGTTTCTTCGGGCCATTGTTGAGTGGAAGTCGGGCAGTTCGGTGAAGGTGGACCCGGCCACGCTCGCGCCGTGTGCGTCGATGTAGTTCGACTCGATCTCGTCGTCCGCCGATGCGCAGGTTTCACACATCGCGGTGTGTCAAAGGCTCGCTCATTGTTCACCGTGCTCAATGGGATCTCTCTCCCACCCTCGCGTTTTGAGCATCCTGCTCAGTTTAAGCCGTATGACTTGTGCATTCAAAAAGCCTCCATGTCTACTGTGGAAGCATAAAGTTAAAGCATCCCACTCGGCGGGCTTCGGCCCCTCACACTCCGTCCGGCGGTACGCCCCCTGTTCTGCCGCAAAGGCGTACCGCCGGACGGTCGGCGACGGAGCCGTCCCGTACCACCACCTCACCTGACAACGGCTCCCCACCGACTCCGTCCGGCGGCGCGTCACCTGCCCTGACAAGCCGCGCCGTGCCGCCGGGCGGCCCTCTTCGACCCGACCGCCCCACGGCGTAGCCGCACACGTGCTCCGCCCGAACGATTGGACATCGCGATGAAGGCTCTGAGCGGAATCGAGCGAAAGTGGTCCGGGGCTACGGCTGTTCCCCGACCTGCTGCACCGTCAGTCAGTCGCCCGCATCTGGCCGTGGGAGGCAGGATCGGCCAGGTCGTCTCCAAGCAGCCGACAAACACCGCCGACGCGGATGACCCACCACGCTTTCCGTCTGGCCCGCGACATCAGCACGCCGCTGCCGAGCCCCATGGGGACGAGGAAGCGGCAGGCCCAGCGGTTGGCTTCTGAGAATTCCCGTCAGCGCGCCGCCGCGGACGCTCACGGCGAGGACCAGCGGCAACGGCTGCGCTCGCTTTCTCTGCGGTCGCCCGCCCCGGCTCGGCGTCCATGACGGCACCGGCAGCGGATCCCGTACCGGCGCCCACCGCTCATCGCTCTCCTCCGAGTCGTATCGCCACATGCGGTCGGGCCGGTCGAACCGATGGGCGGGACAGCCACACTTCCCACCCCCGAGGCACCCGGTGACTCCTCTGGAAAGTGCCCGCGGTCACCGGGGCCTCACATGCATACGGCGCTCAGCGTGGCCCACACGTCGGCGCCGATGCCGCCCATCGCGGTTTCACCGTCACCTGCAGTGGCGCCCTGAACGACAGCAGGCCGAGCAAGGGGGTTCCGCTGTTTCGTCCGCCGGTCGAATGTCCGGAAGGCTGCGCGCTGCCGCCCGTAGGACCACCGCCGCCTCCGTGCGCGCCAGAGAGGCGCCGGAGCAGCGGTGGCGACCGGCGCCGAAGGCCAGATGCTGGCGGATGTTCGCCCGGTGCGGGCACATCTGCTCCGGGTTCGAGAAGACCGCCAGGTCGGAACCGCTGCCCATGAGCATCAGCAGCACCGGTGCGCCGACCGGCAGTTCTACGACGCCCAGTCGAGTGGGGTGCGCAGTCGTGCGGCGCCAGGTGGTCACGGGCGGCTCACGTCGCAGGACCTCTGCCCCGGTGGTTCAGCGTTGTCGGAAGACGCGGGCCCGGCCGTCTGTCCGGGCCATGCCGCTGCGGGAACGGGTTCGGGGGCGCCCACCGTCCAAGAGATCACGGCCGGAAGCCAACACGCGGCAAGCGGGGTCCCCGACCGTGTGTGCGCGGCATCACTGAGGCGCTTGAGGTATTCGTCTCCTCAGGCCCGTCGGCGCTTCTCCCGTCGGCGCTGCCCGTTCTCGTTCCGGTGCTGTCAGCGCACGCGGGGCGGGCGGACCGGCCCGTCCAAGGTTCCCGCACACGACTACCCCTCGACGAGGCGCCGTAGCGCGGGGAGCAGGGCTTCGATGTCCTGTCCACTGCGGAACGCGACGACGGTGGTGCCGCGCCCGTTCTCCGCCTGGGACCCGGGCGCCGGAAACAGGGCCAGCACCTCACGCATCGCTTCGTCGACCTCCACGACGGGATCGGACGACTCCCCTCGCAACCATCGGCGCAGCACGTGGTTGTGGGCCGCGACGACGGACGCCGCCATGAGTTCGGCCCTCAGTGACGCCGACTCCGTCGGGTCTCCCATCCAGTCCGCGATGAACTCCCGGAACAGCCGCTGGTATCGGGCCACACTGGCGATCTCCCGGTCCCGCAGAGCGGCCACCTTGCTGGTGAGAGCGTAGCGACGGCGCGCGAGGTCCCCTTCGTCGACGTAGTGCAGCAGCACCAGGCGGACCGCGTCGGAGACAGCGACGAGTGCGGTGCTGTGGCTGGAGGTCGCCAGCCGGTCCCTGATCAGCTCCAGGAGCCGGTCGTGGTCGGGGAAGATGACCGCTTCCTTCGACCGGTAGTGCCGGAAGAACGTCGTACGCCCCACTCCGGCACGCTCGGCGATGTCGTCGACGGTGGTGTTCTCATATCCGCGCTCGTCGAAGAGGACGAACGCCGCGTCCGCGAGTCGCATCCGTGCAGGTGGCTTGCTCATGACCGCACATCCTTCCCCGTCCCGGCCCCCGGAAGCCACTTGCCCAGAGTGTCGGAACTAAGTACCTTTCTAATGACATCGAGTACCGTCGGAGGTTCCATCGTGGATTCCCTTGCACAAGGCGAGTCCGGTCTGCCGCTCCAGCCGGTCTACGACGGTCGGGCACTGTCACACTTCGACGCGGACACCAAACTGGGCGCTCCGGGCCGGTTCCCGTTCACTCGGGGGGTGTATCCATCGATGTACACCGGACGGCCGTGGACGATGCGGCAGTACGCCGGGTTCGGGACGGCGAAGGAGTCCAACGAGCGCTACCACGAACTGGTGAGCGCGGGCACCGGCGGCCTGAGCGTAGCCTTCGACCTGCCGACGCAAATGGGCTACGACTCCGACGAGCCCATCGCCCGGGGCGAGGTCGGCAAGGTCGGCGTGGCGATCGACTCGATCGAGGACATGCGCACACTCTTCCAGGGCCTGCCCCTGGGCAAGGTGTCGACCTCGATGACGATCAACGCCCCCGCCTCCACGCTGCTTCTGCTGTACCAGCTCGTCGCGGCCGAACAGGGCGTCACGGGTGACCAGTTGACCGGGACGATCCAGAACGACGTACTCAAGGAGTACATAGCCCGCGGCACCTATATCTTCCCGCCGAAGCAGTCCCTGCGGCTGATCAGTGACGTCTTCGCCTACTGCCACCGGGAGCTGCCGCGCTGGAACACCATCTCCATCTCCGGCTACCACATGGCGGAGGCCGGGGCGAGCCCGGTGCAGGAGGTCGCGTTCACACTGGCCAACGCCAAGGAATATGTGCGTACGGCGATCGCCGCGGGCCTGGACGTCGACGACTTCGCGCCGCGCCTCTCCTTCTTCTTCGTCGCACGGACGACGCTGCTGGAGGAGATCGCGAAGTTCCGCGCCGCCCGCCGTATCTGGGCCCGCATCATGCGTGACGAGTTCAAGGCCAAGAGCCCCAAGTCACAGATGCTGCGCTTTCACACCCAGACCGCCGGCGTACAGCTCACCGCCCAGCAGCCCGAGGTCAATCTCGTCCGGGTCGCGCTCCAGGGTCTGGGCGCGGTCCTCGGCGGCACTCAGTCCCTGCACACCAACTCCTACGACGAGGCCATCGCCCTGCCCACCCAGAAGGCGGCGCGACTGGCCCTGCGCACCCAGCAGGTCATCGCCTACGAGACCGATGTGACCAAGACCGTGGACCCGTCCGCCGGGTCCTACGTCATGGAGTCCATGACCGATGGCGTCGAGGCCGCGGCCCTGGAACTGATCCAGGCGGTGGAGGACCGGGGCGGTGCCGTCGCCGCGATCGAGCAGAACTTCCAGAAGTCCGAGATCGAGAAGTCCGCGTACCGGATCGCCCTGGAGATCGACACCGAGGAACGGACCGTCGTCGGGGTCGACAAGTACGTCATCGGTCAGGAAGAGCCCTACGAACCGCTACGTGTCGATCCACAGATCGAGAGCGACCAGTGCGAACGTCTCGCGGCGCTGCGCAGGGACCGGGACGACAACGCCGTCGGACGAGCCCTCGAGACACTGCGCGCCGCGGCCCGCGGCACCGACAACGTGCTGCCGCCGATGCGCGAGGCGCTGCGACAGCGTGCCACCGTCGGCGAGGTGTCCCACGCCCTGCGCGACGTCTGGGGCGTGTACGCCCCTCGCAGCGTCTTCTGACACAACAAGCGGCCCTCTCTCCGGGAGCGGTTGCCCACCATTTCCGAGGCATTCCATGACACTTGCTTGCAATCTGCCGCGCAGGCCCCCGCCGTCGACCCCTGCTGTCGGCCGCGACAGCCAGAAGGGATCCATCCGGTGAGCGCCACGCCCACAGAACAGCCCGAGATCGACATCCATACGACCGCCGGGAAGCTGGCGGATCTCCGGCGCCGTATCCAGGAGGCGACGCACGCCGGCTCCGCACGCGCCGTGGAGA
>NZ_JBEPAP010000125.1:0-6975 GCF_040298665.1 Streptomyces sp. NPDC001508 | reverse complement strand
GCCTTGCCTCACTGCTGCCTCACCGGGGTCACCGCCCCGCCGCCCCACCGGGCCGCCGCCCGCCACCCCGCTGCCGCGCCGCCGCCCGCCTCGCGGCACTGCCGCCGCCTTGCCTCGCCGCTCCTTCACCGGGCCGCCGCCCCGCCGCCCCACCGGGCTGTCGCGCCGCCGCCCCGTGGCGCCGCGTCACGTCCGTGGTCGTGTCGTGGGAAAAGCTTCGCTCCTAAGCTGGAAGCAGCCCGCACGCCCGTTCTCCGGGAGGCTGCCGTGATGTCCGAGACGCCGTTCCGCCGGGACGAACCCGGCAACCCCCGCTATCTGCCGATCGCCGAGCACGGCCTGATCGGCGACCTGCAGACCGTGGCCCTGGTGGGCAGCAACGGCACGATCGACTGGTACTGCTGCCCGTCCTTCGACGCCCCCAGCGTCTTCGCGGCGATCCTGGACGCCGAGCGCGGCGGAGCCTTCGAGCTGGCGGCCGCCGTACCGGCCCGGACCAAGCAGTTCTACTTCCCCGACACCAACGTGCTGATCACCCGCTTCTTCACCGAGGACGGCGTGGGCGAGGTCCAGGACTTCATGCCGGTGTCGGCGGAGCCCGCGCGCTCCACCGAGGGCGACCGGCACCGCCTGATCCGCCGCGTCGTGTGCGTCCGCGGAGCCGTCCCCTTCCGGGCCCGGGTCGCCCCACGGTTCAACTACGGCGCCGACCCGCACGCCGTGGTCCTGCGCAACGGCAGCGCCCTGTTCGAGTCCCCGGAGCTGTCCCTGTGGCTCACCTCCACCGTCGCGCTGGAGAGCGACGGCATGGACGTCCGGGCCGACTTCAAGCTCGCCGAGGGCGAGTCCGCGGTGTTCGCCCTCGACCGGGTCGGCGACGCCGTGGCACCCCGCGGCTGCGCCCAGCTGGAGGCCGAGCACGAGTTCGCCGCCACGGTCGCCTACTGGCGCCGCTGGCTGCACCAGTCCCGCTACCGCGGACGCTGGCGCGAGATGGTGCACCGCTCGGCGCTCACCCTGAAACTGCTCACCTACGCGCCGACCGGCGCCATCGTCGCCGCTCCGACCACCAGCCTCCCCGAGCAGGTCGGCGGCGAACGCAACTGGGACTACCGCTACGTGTGGGTGCGCGACGCGGCCTTCTGCGTCTACGCGCTGCTGCGGCTCGGCTTCAGCAGCGAGGCCGCGGGGTTCATGCGGTTCCTGACCACCCACATCAGCGCCGGCGACGGCGGTGCCGCCGGGCCGCTGCAGATCATGTACGGCATCGACGGCCGCGCCGACCTGCCCGAACGCGAGCTGCCGCACCTGGAGGGCCACCAGGGCTCCGCTCCGGTCCGGGTCGGCAACGCCGCCGCCGACCAGCTCCAGCTCGACATCTACGGCGCCCTCATCGACTCGGTCTACCTCTACGACAAGTGGGCCCAGCCCATCGCCAGCGACCAGTGGGACGACGTGTGCCATCTGGTGGACTGGGTCTGCGACAACTGGGACCAGCCGGACGAGGGGGTGTGGGAGACCCGGGGCGGCCGCAAGAACTTCCTCTACTCGCGGCTGATGTGCTGGGTGGCCATCGAACGCGCCATCCGCCTCGCCAACCGGCGCGGACTGCCCGCCGACCTGCTTCGCTGGCGGCAGAGCCGCGACTCGATCTACCGGCGGATCATGGACCGCGGCTGGTCGACGGCACGCCACGCCTTCGTCCAGTACGAGGACGGCGACGTCCTCGACGCCTCCCTGCTGATGATGCCGCTCGCCAAGTTCATCGCGCCCACCGACCCGAAGTGGCTGTCCACCCTGGACGCCCTGACCGAGGACCTGGTCTCCGACTCGCTCGTCTACCGCTACGACCCGCAGGCCAGCCCCGACGGACTGCGCGGCGACGAGGGCACGTTCTCGATCTGCTCGTTCTGGTACGTCGAGGCGATGGTGCGCGCCGGGCGGCTCGAGGAGGCCCGGCTGGCGTTCGAGAAGATGCTCACCTACGCCAACCATCTGGGCCTGTACGCGGAGGAGATCGGCCGCACCGGTGAGCAGCAGGGCAACTTCCCGCAGGCGTTCACCCACTTCTCGCTGATCAGCGCCGCCTTCAACCTGGACCGCGCCCTCGGCTGAGCGCGAGCCGCACGGCGCCGCAGGCAGGGTCTGCTCCGTCCGCCCTCGTCCGTGCTCGCCGCGTACCCCAGGTGCGGCGAGGTCGTCCGCTGGCGGAGACCACGCAGATCAGGCAGATCAGGGAGAGGCGTCACGCCCGCGCCCGGCGTGCGGGGAGGGGATCAGGGCTTTGTGCCGTCCGTCGGCAGTGTCGAGCCGCCGCGCAGACTGCGCAGCGCGAGCAGCAGTACGCCGATGTCGTCGAGGTACACCGGGTCGGGCAGCAGGTCGGTCGGCAGCACCAGATAGAGGACGGCGCCCCAGAAGATCCAGCGGGGCCCCGTGGGCAGCCCGGCCCGCCGTAGCGTCTGCCGGGCGCGGACCAGCCGGACCAGCAGGACGAGGGCCACGACGAGGACGATGGCCGCGAGCACCGCGGCGACCAGAAGCACGGTCGTGGTCGTGTCCATGGAGGCTCCTGTCCGTTTCCCGCCCTTGTCCGGCTATCCCTTCGCCTTCCCGGTCCTGCGCCGCCGTACCGCTTCGCCACGGTTCAGGAGGGATCCTTCACCTCGTCGGCGTCGTCCCCGCCCCGGGTACGCGGCACCTTGGCGCCGCCCGTCAGCCGGGCGAACGTCCGCGTGAACTGCCTGAGCGGGGACGCTCCAGGCGGGGCGGCAGGCTCGGGCCGTTCGGCCGGCGGGGCGGGCGCGTCACGGTAGGCGGCCAGTGCCTCATGGGCCTGCTCCGCGGCCTCCCGGTACAGGTCGCGGGACCTGGTCATCGCCTCCAGCGCCTCGGCGTACATCGCCACCAGCCCGCGCTCACGGGCCAGTTGCTCCTCCAGGGTCATCAGCGTCCAGTTGTCGCGCAGGTCGGCCAGCGTCTCCGCGGCGCCCTCGGGCGCGGGCTTCGGCAGGGCGGTGAAGCGCCGCAGCGCGTCGAGGAGTTCGGCGGGTTCCGAGCCGTCGAGGAAGACGTTGCGCACGGCGTACTCCATGGCGTCGTAGCCGTCCGGGGCCGGCCGCGGCGGCAGCAGGACGGCCCCGCCGCGTGGCACCTCCACGCCCTGCTCGCGCAGCGCCCAGTTGACGGCGCGCAGTTGGTGCGGCGCGGCCCGGTGCTCCAGGACGCGATGGCGCAGCCCCGGCGGCAGCAGCCGGGCCAGCGGCAGCCTGCCCCGCTCGTCCGGGGTCATGGCCTCGTGCACGACCAGATGGACGGACCAGGACCCGCGCGGGGCGTCGCGGAAGACCCGGCGCATGGCCTTGTCGTCCGCGGGGACCGGGTTGATGTCGCGCAGGCGCAGTCCGGCGACGGTGTGGTGGTGGTCCCAGGGGACGTCGTCCGTGTCGGGCCAGAACATGGTCGCGGGGGACGGCCAGCTGTCCTCCCACGGCCGTTCCGCCTCCGCCACGAGCAGCCACTCGCGCCCGTCCGCCCGGTCCCGCGGGGGCAGGAGCGTCAGCCTGGCCCGCACCGGCACCTCGCCGTCGACCCGCCAGCGTGCCTCGAAGACCCGCCGGGCGGTGTCCTGCGGCACGGGGGGTTCGGCGAAGTCGTCGAGGATCTTGCCGTCCTTGTGCCGACGCAGGGTGCGGCGCAGGACGTCCTCCGAGGAGGTGCCGGTATGGCGGCCGCGGGCCTGCCACACCGTGTCGGGGATCGGGGAGCGGTCGCTGGCGGAGTTCGACATGGGCCCATCTGCGGTGGAGGCGGCGTGCGCCTTCCAGTATCACCGCTGCGGGACGCGGCCCGGCGGCCGGGTCGGGGCCGGTGGACGCACGGCGCCGGTTCCGCCCCGGCCCACGCGCACGGGGAGCGCCCGGCGCACGAGGGAGCGCTCGGCATATCCGGGGTGTGCCCGGCGCACCCGGGTGTGTGCGGCGCGCCCGGGGTGTGTGCGGCGCGCCCGGGGTGTGTGCGGTGCACCGCTCACGGCCCTGGTTCACCCATGCCGGTGAGCTGTCGCGGCATACGACAATGGGGTGCCGGACGGGGCCCGCCCGCCCATCCGCTCAGGGGCGGGCCCCGTTCACGCTCGGCGAGGGCCGACCGCGGTTCCGGGCCGTCGCGGGCGACCGAGAACCCGAACCTGTACCGGCTCGACGGCCGCGACCTGTACGGCGGGACCGACCACGCCCGGCTGCCGCCGAGACGATCCGCACCCGGACGCGCGGCCACCCACCGCCTCGTCGGCGAACCCTTCGCCGCTGGGGCCTTTGCCTCACGGGGCCCTCGCGGCCGGCGGCCCCTTCGCGGACGGCGCGACGACCAAGGGTGACGCCCCACCGGGCCGCGGCGCGTGCCTGGGCCCGTCGCGCCGTCAGCGCGCGCCGAGCCCACGACCACCGCGTTCGGTGCCTTACGCCCCGCTCTCCCGGAGCATGTCCTCGCGCTCGACGATCTTGACGCGCTCGCGGCCCTCGCTCTCGCCCAGCGCCCGTTCGGCGGCGTCCAGGCGGTACCAGCCGTCCCAGGTGGTGAAGCGGATGTTCCGGTCGGCGAGGAACGCGTCCACGGCCTGCGGCGCGGGTGACTCGGGCGTGTGCAGACGGCCGTTCGCGTGGTCGTCGAGGAGGTGGGAGACCGTCTCGTTCGCGTCGCCCTTGGTGTGGCCGATCAGACCGACGGGACCGCGCCGGATCCAGCCGGTGACATACGTGGACTGCAGGTGCGCGCCGCTCTCCTCGATGACCCGGCCGCCCTCGTCCGGGACGGTGCCGGAGTCCAGGTCCCACGGCAGCTTGGGCAGCTTCTCGGACAGATAGCCGACGGCCCGGTAGACCGCTGTGACATCCCAGTCCTTGAAGGTTCCGGTGCCCTTGACGTTGCCGGTGCCGTCGAGCGCGGTGCGCTCGGTGCGCAGGCCCACGACCCTGCCGTCCGCGCCGAGGATCTCCGTGGGCGACTCGAAGAAGTGCAGGAACAGCTTGTGCGGCCGGTCGCCGACGTCGCGGATCGCCCACTTCTCCAGCGTCTTGGCGACCATGTCGGCCTGCTTGTTCCCGCGCCGGGTCTCGATTGAGCCCGCGTCGTAGTCGATGTCCTCGGGGTCGACGATGACCTCGATGTTCGGGGAGTGGTCCAGCTCGCGCAGCTCCATCGGGCTGAACTTCGCCTGGGCCGGGCCGCGGCGGCCGAAGACGTGGATCTCCCGGGCCCTGTTGGCCTTCAGACCGTCGTACACGTTCGGCGGGATCTCCGTCGGCAGCAGTTCGTCCGCCGTCTTGGCCAGGACACGGGCCACGTCGAGCGCGACGTTGCCGACGCCGAGCACGGCCACCTTCTCGGCCTCCAGGGGCCAGGTGCGCGGCACGTCCGGATGGCCGTCGTACCAGGAGACGAAGTCGGCGGCGCCGTACGAGCCGGCCAGGTCGATGCCCGGGATGCGCAGCTCGCGGTCGTCCGTCGCGCCGGTCGAGAAGATCACGGCGTCGTAGAAGGCGCGCAGGTCGTCGAGGCCGATGTCGCGCGGGTAGTCGACGTTCCCGAACAGCCGGATCTGCGGCTTGTCGAGCACCTGGTGCAGGGCCGTGACGATGCCCTTGATACGGGGGTGGTCGGGAGCGACGCCGTACCGGATCAGACCGAAGGGCGCGGGCATCCGTTCGAAGAGGTCGATGGAGACGCCGGGGTCGGCCGCCACCTCGGATTTGAGCAGGGCGTCGGCGGCGTAGATCCCGGCGGGGCCGGCTCCGACGATGGCTACCCGCAGGGGGCGCGGCATGATCAGGTTCCCTTCGAGCGACAACGGGCGACTCGAACGGGAAGCCTAAGCTAAGGCACACCTAAGTTGGTACGCGGGTCCGCCCTATGACCTCATAAGCCGACCTTATGCCCCGCCGGGACGGCGCCTGGGAACGTGGCTGCTCACGGGGTGTAGGTTCTCCCTGCTCGTGTCCTAAAGCGACGCCGTGACCTGCGACTTCTCGCGGTGTCTCACGGCGTGTCCAGCCGCTCGTTCTCACGGCCGTGTCTAAATCCTCGGGATTGTTCATTGAGGCCGTGTCTCTGGCCTGCGCAGTCTCGACCGGGGCCGCCGAGTGGCCACAGTTCGTGGGAAAAGGACACGGGAGCTGGGAACCTACACGGGGTCATGCCGGTCGTATCACCCGGTGGATCGCCGACTCGCCGGCGCCGTAGATGGACTCCTCGCGGACGGCCGAGCCGGGGCCCGGGGCGTGCACCATCATGCCGTCGCCGACATAGAGGCCGACGTGGCTGTCGTTGTCGAAGAAGAAGACGAGGTCGCCGTCGCGGATGCCGGTGAGCGCCACCGGGGTGCCCGCGAGGACCTGGCCCTGCGCCGAACGCGGCAGGGACACCCCGGCGGCCTTCCACGCGGCCTGGGTGAGGCCGGCGTAGTCGTACGAGCCGGGCCCGGTCGCACCCCAGACACACGGCCGTCCGATCTGCGCCCGGGCGAAGGCCACGGCCTGTGCGGCCCGGCCACCGGCCCCCGCGGGAGGGAGGGAATCCGTGCTGGTCGGCGTGCCGGCGGTGAAGGACTCGGTGCCGACGGGGGAGCCGGTGCCGGGAGCGCCCGAGGGCACGGCCGCCTCCGGCCCGGGCTCGATCGCCGCCACCGCCTCCGGTAGCCGCACGGCGTGCCGGGCCAGCACCTCGCGTGCCGCGGCGAGCTTGCGGCGGTTGCTCTCCTTGGAGCCGGCCGGTGAGGGCCTGCGCGGCCCGATGGCGGGCGCGGGCAGCGCCGGAGCGTTCGGCGCCTCGGGTGCGCGCCGCTGCGCGGGCACGGCGGGCAGCGCGGCGACGGGCCCCGGGGGCGGCGTGGGGGCGGGCCCCGCGGCAGGCTCGGGGACGGAACGAGCGGCAGGCTCCGGGAGCGAGCGGCCGGTGGGCTCGGGTGCCGGGGCGCCG
>NZ_JBEPAP010000124.1:0-7016 GCF_040298665.1 Streptomyces sp. NPDC001508 | reverse complement strand
GCCCGGCCGGCCGGGCAGCGCGGAAGGAGGGCGCCGGATGAGCGAGACGCAGGACGGCGGGCTGACGGCACTGCAGGCGGCGCTGGCCGCCGAGCACGCGGCGGTGTACGGGTACGGGGTGGTCGGCGGGCGGATCGCCGCGGGGCGCCGGGCCGAGGCGCGGGCGGCGTGGGACGCGCACCGGGCACGACGGGACGCGCTGACGCGCGCGGTGCGCGACCGGGGCGGTGAGCCGGTCGCGGCGAGTGCCGCCTACGCGCTGCCGTTCCCGGTGCCGGACTCGGCCGCCGCGCTGCGGCTCGCCGCCGAGTTGGAGGAGCGGGTCGCCGGTGTCTACTCCGACCTGGTGCGGGCGGTCTCCGGCCGGCAGCGCGGCTCGGCCGCGGCGGCGCTGCGGGAAGCCGCGGTGCGTGCGGTGCGCTGGCGCGGGGAGAGCGTAGCCTTCCCTGGTCTCGCCGAACGGGCCGGCGAGACGACCGGGAGCGGCCGGGCTCCGGCGACGCGTACGCCGTAGCCCCGTACAGCAGGAAGGGAACGACTCGCGCATGTCTTTCGAACCGCCGCGCCGCCTGGTGCGCGCGCTCGGTGAGACGGCACCGGACGTCGACGACTGGTTGGAGAAGCTGCCCGAGGCGGCCCGGCAGGCCGTCGCACTGCGCGAGTTGACCGTGGAGCGGGTGCAGGTGCCGGGCGGGCGCAGCAGCCTGGTGCTGCTGGTGCGGCGGGCGGACGGGTACCCGGCCGTGCTGAAGCTGGCGCCGCGCCGGGCCCGGCCGGAGAGTGAGCGTGCGGCGCTCGCGCACTGGGGCGGGCTGGGCGCCGTCCAGTTGCTTGAGCCCTTCGTGACGGAGGGCGAACTGCTGCTGGAGCGGCTGCACCCGGATGTGTCGGTGCGCTCGCTGCCGGAGGCGCGGGCGTTGCTGGAGGCGGCCGGGACGCTGCGGCGGCTGTGGGTCGAGCCGCCCGGCGGTGTGGCCGGGCACCCCTTCGAGACGGTGGCCGAGCGGACCGGGCGGCAGGCGGCGGCGATGCGGGCCGAGGCGGACGCCGGGGTGCTGCCGCTGGTCGACGCGGCGCTCACGGCCCGCGAGGAACTGCTCGCGGCGCCGCCCGAGCACCGCCTGCTGCACGGCACGTTCCGGCAGAGCAAGGTGCTCGCCGGGGAGCGGATGCCGTGGCTCGCGGTGGGGCCGGACCCGGTGGTCGGCGAGTGCGCCTTCGATCTGGCGCGGCTGGTCCGGGACCGGGTGGAGGACCTGATCGCCTCCCCGTCGGGCTCGGCGACCACCCGCCGCCGGGTGAAGCGGCTCGCCGAGGCACTGGACGTCGAACAGGACCGGCTGCGGGGCTGGACCCTGTTCCGCGCGGTGGAGTCCGCCCTGCGGTCCCGCCGAGCGGGCCGCACCAAAGACACCGAACTGCTCCTGGAGTTCGCGACCTGGCTGTAGGGCCGGCCGAACCGGGCCAGGTGCGCACCGGGTTCCGGCCCCCAGCGGGGTTCCGCGACAGCCCACGGAAGAGATGGCACGCTGCCGGCCCGGAGGGACCCTCAGGGTGTCCGCCCCGGGAGATTCCGGGCTGCCGGCATCTCTGGGGGCGGCCACCTCGGACGGAGACTCGTGGTCTCCCTCCCAGAGGGGTCGGAGGCTCTTCGTCTCCCTCCCCAGGGGGTTCCGCTGCGGCCCCTCCCGACGAGTTGTCGAGCGGACCGCCTTACGAGAGGTCCCCCGGCCGGAGCACTTCCCGCGGCGACCTCCGCAGGGATGCGCGGTGTCGGTTCGGATGGGGGGATGGGGTGTCTGACCCAGGGGTCCGGGGCCCCGGTCGGGATCGCCCGGTGTGCCGGAAGGATTCCGCTACGGCCCCGACGAATCGTCCAGGCAGCCGCCTCCCAAGAGATCCGCAGCCCCACTCGGCCGGGAATCCCCCGGCCCCCCGGTGCCGGTCCGGGCGGGCCCTCAGGGTGGCTGGACCGGGAGATTCCGCAGCCCCGGCGGAGCCCGCGATCGCCTCGGACGGAGACCGCCGGCCTTCCCCAGTGGGGTGCCCGCGGCGGCCTCCGCGGGATGCGCGTGTCGGTTCGGATGGGGGGCTGGGGTGTCCGACTCGGGGACGGCGCCCGGGGCCCCGGCCGGAAGACCGGTCGGGGTGGTCCGGGTGGCGGAAGGATTCCGCTGTTGGTGCCGGAGGGGTCAGTTCGAGGTCAGGCGGGTGATTGCCTCGGGGACGGTCAGGTCCTCGCGGTGGCCGGTCCTGCGGTCCTTCAGTTCGAGGACGCCCTCGCCCGCGCGGCGGCCCACCACCAGGATGCGGGGTACGCCGATCAGCTCGGAGTCCGTGAACTTCACGCCCGGTGAGACCCCGGCCCGGTCGTCGACCAGGACGCGGAGGCCCGCCGCGGCCAGTTGCTCGGAGACGTCGAGCGCCACCTCGGTCTGCAGGGCCTTGCCCGCGGCCACCACGTGCACATCCGCCGGTGCGACCTCCGCGGGCCAGCACAGGCCCTGCTCGTCGGCGGTCTGCTCGGCGAGGGCGGCGACCGCGCGGGAGACGCCGATGCCGTAGGAGCCCATGGTCACCCGTACCGGCTTGCCGTTCTGGCCGAGGACGTCGAGCTTGAGGGCGTCGGCGTACTTGCGGCCCAGCTGGAAGATGTGGCCGATCTCGATGGCGCGGTCCAGCCTGAGGCCGGTGCCGCAGTTCGGGCACGGGTCGCCCTCCTGCACCACCACGACGTCGACGTACTCGTCCACCTCGAAGTCACGGCCGGCGACCACGTTCCTGGCGTGCGTGTGCTCCTTGTTGGCGCCTGTGATCCACGCCGTGCCCGGCGCCACCCGCGGGTCGGCGAGGTACTTCACCTTCTCCAGGCCCTGCGGGCCGACATAGCCGCGGACCAGGTCGGGACGGCTTGTGAAGTCCTCGGCGGTGACCAACTCGACGGCGGCCGGGGCGAAGTGCGCCTGGACCTTGTCCAGGTCGACCTCGCGGTCGCCGGGTACGCCCACGGCGACGATCTCGCCGTCGACCTTGACCAGGAGGTTCTTCAGGGTGGCGGACGCCGGGACGCCGAGGGAGGCGGCCAGGGTCTCGATGGTCGGGGTGTCCGGGGTGGGGATCTCCTCGGCCGCGGGCACCAAGGAGCCGTCCACCGGCTTCAGTTCGTAGCTGATCGCCTCGGTGTTGGCCGCGAACTCGCAGTTCGGGCAGTCCGCGAAGGTGTCCTCGCCGGCCCCTGCCGGGGCCAGGAACTCCTCGGACTTGGAGCCGCCCATGGCGCCCGCGGTGGCCGCGCAGATGCGGTAGTCGAGGCCGAGGCGGTCAAAGATCCGCTGGTACGCCTGCCGGTGCAGGGCGTAGGAGCGCGCGAGGCCGTCGTCGTCCAGGTCGAAGGAGTACGAGTCCTTCATCAGGAACTCGCGCCCGCGCAGGATGCCCGCGCGCGGCCGGGCCTCGTCGCGGTACTTGCTCTGGATCTGGTAGAGGATGACCGGCAGGTCCTTGTAGGAGGACGCCTGGTCCTTCACCAGCAGGGTGAAGATCTCCTCGTGGGTGGGGCCGAGCAGATAGTCGCCGCCCTTGCGGTCCTGGAGGCGGAACAGCTCGGGGCCGTACTCGTCCCAGCGGCCGGTCGCTTCGTACGGCTCGCGCGGCAGCAGTGCGGGCAGCAGCACCTCCTGGGCGCCGATCGCGTCCATCTCCTCGCGGACGATGCGCTCCACGTTGGCGAGGACCCGCTTGCCGAGCGGCAGCCAGGACCACACGCCGGCGGCGGTGCGGCGCACATAGCCGGCGCGGACGAGCAGCTTGTGGCTGAGGACCTCGGCGTCCGCCGGGTCGTCGCGCAGCGTCTTGGCCATCAACTGGGACATGCGCTGGACCGGTGCGTTCGCCATCGTTCTCGTACTCCTGCCGGGGAAGGGTGATGGCTAGGAGGTTAGCCGGGCGGCTGCCATGGCCGGAAATCCATTCCCGGCCGGCGGCGCCGCAGGGGCAGCGGCGCCCCCATGACCGCGTACGGCCTGGGCGCGCTGGGGAACAGTACCTGGCGGGCCAGGTCCTGGTAGCCGAGGGAGTGGTACAGGCCGCGGGCCGGGCTGTCGGTGTCGATCGCGGAGAGGATCGACCGGGGTTCGGCGGCGCCGTCGGTGATGGTGATGATCAGGGCGCGGCCGATGCCCCGGTTCTGGTAGCGCGGGTGCACGTGCAGCTCGGTGATCACGAAGGAGTCGTCGAGCCACTGGTCATGGCCCTGCGCCCGCAGGTACGGCTCGACGACGGTGGACCACCAGTGCGTGCGGTCGTTGGGCATGCCGTACACGAATCCGACGAGCCGGCCCGCGACCATCGCGCCGAAGGCCCGCGCGCCCGGGTAGGTCATGTGGCGCAGGACGATGTGGCGGCGCACGGCGATCTCGTCGGCGCCCAGCCCGAAGGCGACGGCCTGGACGGCTAGGGCCTCGTCGACGTGGGCGGGGAGGTCCAAGGGGCCGATCACGAGGTCCATGGCCCGGAGCCTACAGGGGTGTTTCGGGTGTCCGCGGGGCCCATGCGTCCCTCGTGGCCGAGAGACGTCCCGCAGGACCCGGAAACGCATCCCGGCCACAGCCGACTCGGCGCGCTCAGCGAGCCCACGCGGCTCAACTGCCTCTGTGGGCACGGTGGGGCCCTCTGGGATCGGCGGGCTCGGCAGGCTCTCTCATCGCCGGTCCCTCGAACCTAACAAGCGGCTCAACTGCCTCCATGGCACTGTCCGGTATGTGGTCGGCCGACTCTGTCATCCACGCCTGGCCCCTCGGACCCAGGCGCGCCCGCTCAAGCGGCTCAGCGAGCGCAGGCGGCTCAACTGCCTCCATGGCATGTCCGGCATGTGGGATCGGCCGGCTCGGCCGGCTTTCTCAGCCCGTGCCCGTCTCCCCGGACCCAGGCGTGGCCGGCTCGGGCGGCTCAGCGAGCCCAAGCGGCTCAAGCCCCCCTGTGGGCACTGTCGTGCCCCCTGGGATCGGCGGGCTCGGCAGGCTCTCTCATCCACGCCCGGCCCCTCGGACCCAGGCGCGCCCGCTCAAGCGGCTCAGCGAGCGCAGGCGGCTCAACTGCCTCTGTGGGCACTGTCCGGCATGTGGTCGGCCGACTCTTTCATTCACGCCCGGCCCCTCCGACCCACGCACGCCCGCTCAGGCGGGCCAGGCACAAGGGGATCAACTGCCCCTGTGGGCACTGTTCGGTATGTGGGATCGGCCGGCTCGGGCGGCTTTCTCAGCCCGTGCCCGTCTCGCCGGACCCAGGCGTGGCCGGGTCGGGCGGCTCTGGCGTTCCCGTCGGTCCCCTCGGCACAGGCCGGTTCAGAACAGCACGCTCATGAAAGCGCCGACCTCCCGGAAGCCCACCCGCACGTAGGTGCGCCTGGCCGGGGTGTTGAAGTCGTTGACGTACAGGCTCGCCACGGGGGCCACGTCCGCCAGCGCGTAGCGCAGCACCGCCGCCATGCCGGGGGCGGCAAGCCCCCGCCCCCGGTACTCGGGGGCCACCCAGACGCCCTGGATCTGGCAGGCCCGGTCGGTCGCCGCGCCGATCTCGGCCTTGAACACGACCCTGCCGTTGCCGTCGAGCCGGGCGAAGGAGCGGCCGGAGCCGACGAGTTCGGCGACCCGGGCCTGGTAGAGCAGTCCGCCGTCGCCGGCCAGCGGGGAGACGCCGACCTCCTCGGTGAACATCGCCACGCACGCCGGCATGATCGTCTCCATCTCGTCCTTGCAGATGCGACGGACGTAGGGGTCCGGGGCGATGTCGACGGGCAGCCGGTCGGTGATCATGAGCGGTTGGTGGGCGCGGATCTCGCGGGCCGGGCCCCAGTGGGGTTCGAGGAGGCGCCACAGCTGGGCGGTGGATTCGGCGGGGCCGACGATGGAGGAGCAGCGGCGGCCGGCCCGCCGGGCCCGGTCGGCGAAGGCGCGTACGGCCCTCGGGGTGGCGCAGATCGGCACCAGGTTGGCGCCCGCGTAGCACAGGGAGGTCAGCATGCCGTCCTCGTACCAGCCCCACATCTCCCCGCCGAGCCGCCACGGATCGAGGCCCGCCACCTGCACCCGGGACGTCACGAAGGCGTTCGCGACGGGCTCGCGGTCGAGGACGGCGAGCGCGGCGTCCAGGTCGCTCGGTTCGAGCACCCGTGAGGTGGTCTGGGTCAACACGTGCGGGGCCTCACCCTGGGGGTTCTGCTGATCTCCGCACTGTACCCGCCGAATTTGTGCCGCGCCGCCCCACGGGGACGGTGCGGTCGGGGCGGTCGGTCGGCCGCGAGTGACGGGACGGCCGCGGCCGATGCCGGGACGGCCGCGGCCGTCCTGGATCTTGTGGATGCGCGGGTGCGGGCACGGTCCGCGCGGAGCAGGTCGTGGCCTCGGCGAGCCTGCTGCCGCGGGCTCACGGCCGGTCCGGGGGCCCATGAAGCGGATGCCTCGGGTTCTCCGGCGCTCCGGGCGCGCGCCTCACGCCGTATGTCGCCGCCGTCACTCAGGGACATTGAGGGCGTAACTCGCCGGCAGGACACCCTCGTTGGTGCTGTGGGTGGTGAAGTGGCCGTCGGACACGGCGGGTTGGCTCGCAGCGGTGACCGTCGTCGGGGACGCGGATCTGGTCGCCGACGGGGGGCGGGTGGTGACGTGGAGGTACCGGGTGGTGTCGGCGTGCGTACGGCTGCCGGTGACGCGGCCGTATGCAGCGTCGTTCCAACTGCCCGGCCGCAGACCGCCGTTCTTGACTCCGCCGCCCCGAACGCCGTAGGGGGACTCCGAGATGGGCGGGAGGTGGTCCTGTAGGGGGCGGCGCCACGGCGAGCGACCGGGCGCTCGGGGCGGGCGTCAGCCGGCGACCGACACCGACGGCTCGCCGGAGGCCACGCCCTCGGACTCCATCTGCTCGGCGATCTTCATCGCCTCCTCGATGAGGGTCTCGACGATCTTCGACTCGGGCACCGTCTTGATCACCTCACCCTTCACGAAGATCTGCCCCTTGCC
>NZ_JBEPAP010000122.1:0-7777 GCF_040298665.1 Streptomyces sp. NPDC001508 | reverse complement strand
GCGACAGCCGGGCCATACACCTGCCCGTGATCAGCCCGGACGACCGAAACGGCCCGCCAGAGAAACCGACGGACCGTCACGAAAGATCGAGGCTAAGCGGTGATGGTCTTCCATCTGCCGACCGCAGTCCAGATTCCGCCAGTTTAGTGCGACCCCTGCCAGGCACGACTGTGAATATCACGATGATTCGACCCGGTCTTCAGTAAGTTCCCGGAGGAGGCAGGCTGACTGCGCCTATAGGTTTGTGTCCTTGAAAAGAGTGAGCGCCCCGAGGCCGGCCTCTGCGGTTTTGTGGTGGCTCGGCGGCCCGCGCGCCCTGTTTCGATGGCCGCGTGTGCCGCTTTCGCGGCTCAATGAAGGCGAGAAGGCGGTATGAGGGAGAGAGGTGCAGCTTCCTTTGCCGGTGCTGGAAGCGGCACGGCGCGAGGACTGGACTCTGCGGACATCGTGGTGGTCGGGGGCGGCATCATCGGTCTCTGCACGGCATACGAGCTGCGTAAGCGGGGCTTCGACGTCGTCATTGTGGAACAGCGGTTCTTCGCGTTCGGCGCTACGGGCCGCAACCCGGGTTCACTGTGGTTGCAGGTGCGCCGCACAGGCACGGAGTTGGAGCTCGCCCGAAGAGGGCGTGAGGCATATGCCGCGCTGGAACGGGAGCTGGGCCCGACCTTCGAGTTCCGTCGCAACGGTGGGCTCTTCTTCTACGAGACCGACACCCAGGTCGCACACGTGGAGCGCTACGCCGAGGACCGCAAGAAGGCGGGACTCCAGGTCTCCATGGTGACCCGCCGCGAAGCGCGGAAGCTGTCGCCGATCCTCCCTGACACCGCCCTCGGCGGGGTGTACTGCCCGGACGACGCCCAGATCGACGCACAGGCCTTCGCCCGCGGCATGGGCAGTGCATGCCTGCGCCGGGGCGTGCGCGTGTATGAGAACACCGCCGTGCTGGGGACCATGCGACGGGGTGACACGGTTGTGGGCGTTCGTACGGTGCGCGGAGAGGTGCATGCCAACGCCGTGGTGTGGGCCACGGGAGCTTGGTCGGTGAACCTTCGCTCCGAGGGCATCGACCTGCCCATTCATACGACGCGGGTCGGTCAGCTGGTCACACAGCCCGTGGCCGCCGCACCCGGCCCGATCCTGCACGGCCCGCGAGGTGTGGCCGACTGCGGCGCCCTCACCGACCTCCCCGGGCACGACCCCGCGGCCTTCCCGGAGCCGCCCCCCTTGAACATGACCGCCGGCGATCTCGGGTACGCCGACACACTCGCGCAGAGCACCGAAGGGTCGCTTCTCGTCGGCAACAGTGTGGACGGCCGCGGCTCGCTCAACCCCCACATCAGCCTGTCGGCCACCCAAACCATGATCAACACTGCGCTTGACCGCACTGGCAAGCTCGGCGAGCTAGGAGTCACCGGCCTGTGGGCGGGGCTCGTGGGTACCACCCCCGACCAGCTGCCGATCGTCGACAAGATCGACGGCCTCTACGTCAACACGGGGCACTCCTTCGGGATCGCCACCGGCCCCACGTCCGCAGAGGTACTCGCCCAGATAATCGTCGACGAGCCGTGCGACTTGCGAGAGCATCTAGCCGCGGACCGGCCGGGCCTGCATGCCAGGACCGGGACGACGACACCCCAGCCCTGAGCGCGTCGCGGCACACGGAATCCCTGCTCGCTGAACAGGGATTCCTCGTGCTCGGGCATGGCCGATCTTGACGGTTGATCGGCAACCGCCCCTTGGGACCGAGGCCGTACGAGCGGCCCGCGCCCTCCGGCACAGCGACAAGTGGAACCGGGAGCACACCCCGCGCGCCGACACCGCGGGCACCAGCCGGCAACACCACACACCACCGGCCTGAGCCGCACACCCGGCAGAACCACAGACGTCACGTCGGCAGCCTGGAAACGGCACTGTGCCCGGTCGCGCGGTTGAGGCCGCACCATCGCTGGGCAGCCGTAGAGTTACGTGTGAAGAGGCAGCGCTCCCGATGCGGCGCACGACTTGAGTTCCCTTCAATGGAGGCCCGGTGGCCATCACCGAAACAACCTCATCGCGAACGCCTCATGGCGCTCACAAGGCCGACGTCGAGATGCAACGGAGGGTCGAGTGGCATGACACCGACGCCGCCGGCCATCACCATGGCACCGCCATCATCCGCTGGGTGGAGTCCGCCGAGGCCGAGTTGTTCCGCAGCCGCGGGCTGGGGCACCTCTACGGCCGCATGCCGCGGGTACGGCATGAGGTCGACTACCTGAGCCGTCTCTTCTTCGACCAGTGCATCACCGTCCGCCTGTTCCTCGAGCGGCTGGGAAACACCTCGTTGGCCTACCGGTTCGAGGTCCACGGTCCGGATGGGCCGGCGGCTCGGGGCAGAGTCGTCGCCGTCCACTGCGATGCCGAAACGGGCTCTGCCTCGCCCTTGCCGGACGAGGTGCGCACCGCTTTGACCAGCACCGCCGAATAGACGGCTGTGAGCCGGACACCCCCGGCTCACAGCCGACTGTCCTGCTCCCGGGCTGACCGGTCCGCAAGAGCGCCGGCGTCCAGCGGCAGCACAACCGGTACCGCGGGCGGGAGCGGGCCGGCACCGGGCCCGGGCACGAGGCGCACTGCCCCGGGCCCGGCACATGCTGAAGCAGGCGCCGGCGGCGCACGTGTCGTTCTCCCCCCTTCGACGAAAAGGCAAGAAGGACGGTCAACTTGTGTGCGAGGCCGCCTACTTCATCTGCTGGGCGCAGGGCCCTGGAAAAGTCACAACCCATGGTGACGATTACAGGAAACCGGCCAGTTGTTGGCCTCTTGGCCACTGACTACCGTCCCGAGCAGCAATCCGACGGCCGACTCCCCCAGAGGAGGTGTGGCACAGACCCGCTCCGTGGCGCAGGCGCGGAATTCATAGAACCGTCGATGGGCAGTCCGTGCACAACGACTTCACGCACAATTCGTGACTTACGAAGGGAAACCACGGTGACGACTACGGCCCGAGTCGCCTCAGCCGATGACTCGCCCGGGGGACTGGTCGAGGAGATCGAACAGCAGGCTCGGCAACGGCCTGACGCCATCGCGATCATCGATGGTCTCTCCACGCTGACCTATCAGCAGATGTGGGCCGACGTCGAGGCACGCGCGCACAGCCTCCGGCGGGCAGGTGTCGCCGCGGGAGACCGGATCGCCCTGGTCGCGGAGAACTCCGCTGACTTCCTCGTCTTCGCCATGGCGATCTGGCGCGCCGGAGGCGTGCTTGTCACCATCTACCCGTCGACCACCGTGCCCGACCTCGCATACTGCCTGACCAACAGTGATCCCGTACTGGTCCTTACGGACGCGCACACTCGACAGAAAGTCGAGGAGGCCGCCCCTGCGCTGCCGCTCGCCTCTGTCTCGGACGACGAGCCGGACATTCCTCCGACTCGGCAGGACACGTTGCCGAACCCGGACACAGACCGTGGACGGCTCGGCCTGATCTGCTTCACCTCTGGCACCACGAGTCGGCCCAAGGCCGTCATGATCTCCCATGAAGCACTCCATAACGGAGCCATGACCTATTCAGCGATGTGGCATCTCGGCTCGTCCGACCGCACCGTGGTGGCCCTGCCGATGGCCTGGCTCTACGGTCTGGACACAACAGCCATGGCGACGCTGGTGCGCGGAGGGTCGGTGATCGCGCTACGCCGAGCGCGGCCGGACGTGCTGGTCGAGGCGATATCGACGCACGGTGCGACCTTCCTGCCCGGGGTCACCACGATGTTTGTGAAGTTGGTCAACTACCTGGACGAGACCGCAGACACACCCGACCTCACATCGCTTCGGTTCTGCCTGTCCGCCGGTGAGCCGCGTAACGAACGTGCCTTCCTACGATGGGTGACACACACCGGAGTGCCGATCTTCGACAACTATTCCGCCTCCGAATGTTTTCCATTGGTGACGTACGACCCGGCCCAGAGCCCGGAGCCGATACCCGGAGCAGCCGGGGTTGTCGCTCCGCATTCTGAGCTCAAGGTGGTCGACAGCAACGGACACGAGGTGGCAGCCGGCGAGATCGGCGAGGCATGGGGACGCGGCCCTGGGGTCATGCTCGGCTATTGGCGCAACGAAGAACAGACTCGTGCGGTGCTCACCGATGACAACTGGTACCGAACCAGCGACCTGGTCCGCGTCGACGAGGCCGGCTATGTCCACGTGGTCGGCCGACTGTCCGACATGATCATCCGGGGAGGCAGCAATGTTTCGCCGGCCGAAGTCGAACGGACCCTGCGCTCACACCCCGACATCGCTGACGCCTGTGTGGTCGCCCTGCCTGACGACATCTACGGACAAGAGGTCGTCGCAGCCATCGTCATCTCAGGCGACGCCCCGCTCGATGTCGCGGACGCTCTTCAGTTCTGCCGGAACAACCTGCCCGCCTATAAGGTGCCGAGCCGAGCGATAATCCTCGATGAGCTACCGCTGAGCGCCACCACCGGAAAAGTCGACCGCCGTCGAGTCGGCGACCTGCTACGGCACGGCTCGATTGCCGCCGGCTGACTTCTTTGCGGGTCTGCCCGGCTCGCCCACTGCCGAAATGGATCGGACCAATGTCGATCGCAACCGAACGTGCGCGAAAAACCCTCGTCATCAGGCTTGATCGCCCGGCGAAACGCAATGCCGTCGACCGGGACATGTCGTTGGCCCTGGACGCCGCGCTGAACACCCTCGAAGATGACCCCGGCCTGCGCGCCGCAGTGATCACGGGCCACGACTCGGTCTTCTCCGCCGGCAGCGATCTGCGCAATGCCCCCGGGGACACCTGGACCGACCGAGGCGGGGAGTACGGCCTCATTCGCCGTCGGCGGGCCAAGCCGCTCATCGCAGCAGTGGAAGGGCTTGCCTACGGCGGAGGTTTTGAGATCGCCCTTGCCTGCGACATGATCGTCGCCTCGGCAACCGCGACTTTCGCCTTCCCCGAGGTGCTTCGAGGGGTGCTGGCAGCCTCGGGCGGGCTCTTTCGCGCACCGCGAGCCCTCCCGCTGCATATCGCGAAGGAGATGTTGCTCACCGGCCGGCCCTTGACCGCCGAGCGCGCTCAGACGCTCGGACTGGTCAACCTTCTCAGCGAGCCCGGACAAGCACTTGCGCAGGCACTGTTGATCGCTGACGACGTGGCCGCCGCTTCCCCGGTGTCCGTCGAGGCGACGATGCGTGCCATCGCCGATGTCGTGGAACGCGAGGACGAGCAGGCATGGCAGGCGACGGCCGATGCCTTCGCCGTGGTTCGGCAAGGTCCTGACGAGCGCGAAGGCATCAGTGCGTTCTTCGAGAAACGCCCACCGAAGTGGATGGGCGATCAGATCTCCGACCGCTAGGACCCGCCCCAGCAGGCCACGACGCCGCTCCAGTGACACAGCTCCGCCCAGCGGGCGCCGGGAAGCACCTCACGCCGCGGAGATTCCCCCGTTGACGCTGATGGCCTGTCCGGTCAGGCGGGCGGCCGCCGGACCGCCGAGAAACACGATCATTTCGGCCTGATCGTCAGCGGACGGCAAGCCGAGATGTGCCTGTGCCGCGGCGCGCTCGAAGAGCTTCTTGCTGAAGCCTTCGGCCAATGCGCGTTCCGTCGTGGGTGTTCCCGAGATCAGCGACGGGGTCAGGGCGTTGACACGGATTCCGTTGCGCTTGACCTCCAAGGCGGCAGCCCGAGTGAACATCACGATGGCCGCCATGGCTGCGCCGAGCACTGTTTCGCCCGGAGTGGCGATCTTGGCGGCATCGGATGCGACATTGACGATGCTGCCCCCGCCCTGCTCGCTCATGAAAGGCAATACCGCACGCGTCAACAGCATGGGAGGTATCGCTTGCGCTGCCAGAATATTCGGAATATCGGCCAGGGGAGTGTGGTGAAGCAGCTCCGGTCGAAAGGCCGGAGCTGAGATCGAGTTCACCAGGACGTCGATACGTCCCAGTGCGGCGTGCGCCCGGTCGATCGCTGACTGAACCGACGCCGGATCCATCGCGTCGAAGGGCACATGAACGATCTCGGCCGCCTTGCCGTGCTGCGCGAGCAATGCCGACCGCGCCGCTGCGCCACGCGCCGGATCAAATGACAGCAACGCCACTCGTCGCACGCCGGCGCCGATGAAGCGCGACGCCGAGGAGTACCCGATGCCCGAAGAACCGCCGGCGACGACAACACGGGCGTCCGGATAGTTCGGAGCCCAAAGATCCTCAGTGGTCACAGTAAATCTCCTCCATGATGTCGATCGAGGGCGGGAATCGGGGCAGTGCCGGCTCGACGGGTAACGTCTTAGACGGAAACTCAGCCCCATCGTTTCGATTGCTGCAGTCCTTGGCGATCAGTAGCTCCACGAAGTATGCGGTGGTGCGTCGTAGACAGACCAATGCCCTGCCTGACCTCGATCGGGCACGTCCGGCGACGACGACGGCCCGTGCTGCTGTGTCGCGTCGAGGAGTTCTCCTGTTCCCTTGTGAAACCAGGGCCCGTGGTTCAGGGGAAAACTGAACGTCGGCCGCGCTCTTTGGAAAGACACCAATGGGGTGCGGACGTCCCTTTGGCTACTGTGAAATCCGCAGACCAGATGGATTCCGAAGAGCCCGGTGGAGTACGAATGACAGCGCAGCATCCGCATGAAAACGAACCCTACTGGCGGTCCAGCATCAGCCGGGTCGACCCGGAGAAGGTCTTCATTCGTGGATACGACCTCGAAGACCTGATAGGAGGCGTGTCCTTCACGTCGGCCTCTTTCCTGCTGATCAGGGGGCGCCTGCCCAGCCCTCGCGAGAGCCGCGTGCTGGACGCCGTGCTCACCGCCGTCCTCGACTACGCACTGGAGAAGCCCGGGACCGCTGCGGCCCGGTATGTCGTGTCCGCCAATCCCAGCATGGTGGCCGGTCTCGCCGCCGCGACGATGGCCGTCGGCAAGTACACCTTGGCGACGGAGGACACCGCGCGGTTCATTGTCGCAGCGCACGCCGACTTCCTGGAGTCGGGTGAGGCACTGGAGACCTTCGCGGCGAACTTGGCCGAATCCATGGCAGCCCGTAAGGAGCGCATTCCCGGCCTGGGCCACCCGGTCTTCAAGAAGGTCGACCCGCGCGCCGCGATCCTACGGGAAACGGCGGTCAGGGAGGGACTGTGGAACGGGCCGGCGCTGCTGTACGAGGCGATTCACCGGGCATTCACGGCCCGGCCCGGCAAGGCGGACATCCCCATCAATGACGTGGGCGCCATGGCCGCCGTACTTGTTGCACTGGGCTTCACCCCGGAAGAGAGCACAGGTCTCGCCGTGATCTCGACACTGCCCGGTGTGGTGGCCCATATCTCCGAAGAGCTGGCCCACGGAAAGCCACTCCGGATCATCCCCGGCGAATCCGTTGCCTACGACGTCGAGGCGGGCAAGGACTTCAAGGCTGACTGGAAGGAAGCAGGCTGGACTCCCGCATCCTAGCCGGAGGATTTCGGCTTTGACCGGAATCCCTCTCTCATGCGCCGGGACTTCGAGCCCTACCACGCGCGTGTGTTGACCCGTCTCAACCGGAAGAACAGCAAGGGGTTCGGCCCTTGGAGCCGGACCCTGGAGATACCTGTCTCCTGGTACCTCGACGATTTCCCGGCACCGGAGAACCTGCCGCGCAGTGTATGACACAGAATTGAGAGCAAGGCCATGCAATTTGCCGCGATCATTGTGTCGCTGGTCCTGATCGTGGTCGGTGTGGCTCTGTTCGGCCGCGCCCTCCTTCAGCTGTATGCCTTCATGCGTCTTGGTCAGCCGGTGCCGGC
>NZ_JBEPAP010000121.1:0-8256 GCF_040298665.1 Streptomyces sp. NPDC001508 | reverse complement strand
CACCCGTCGAGTACGAAGCCAATCACTACATGGAATCCGCAAAACCCCAGGTCACAACCATAATCTGAGATCTCTATCGAACCCGGGGCGGTTCACCGACGAGGTTTGAAGCGCTCTGGGTCTGATGGAGGCTCTGGCCTGCCCCGAGTTACACGGAGCGGTTCAGTTTGGAGCTGGCGGATCATTTGAAGAGGAGCTTGTAACGGGTTAGAGGTTTGGCGGCGTACGCGCGGGCTCATTGGTGGGTCCCTATGACTTGGCGACCTCTCGCTCCCGGGCGGTCAGGGGTCGCCCCTGTAGGAAGGGTCGCTTCGGTCCGAGCAGCATGGGGATGAGCATGTCGGGTGAGAAGAGACGAGTGGCGGGTTTTTCCAGGCTCATGACGTCGAGCAGCGCGCCAAGGGCGCGTGGGTTCCGGGCGCCGGTGGCGACGGCCCGGTCAACGAACCGCGCGAGAGCACGTTCGATGCGTGTGGGTGGGCGGTCGCTGGCGCCTGGGTAGAAGATGTCCTGCCCTATGGCGAGGTCCCACGCGCCGGCGACGGGGCGGGTTGCGGCGTGAAGCAGGCGTTGTGCTGTGCCGGGGCGTGTGATGTCGGTGGAGTCCAGGACATGGCGAAGTGCGAGGGCGCTCTGGGCGGCCACGGTGATGCCGTGGCCGTAGACGGGGTTGTACCCGGCGATGGCATCTCCGATGACGGTGAAGCCGTCGGGCCAGTGGTGCAGCTTCTCGAAGTAACGGCGTTGGTTGGCGGTGCTGCGAGTCGTGCTGATCTCGCCGAGCGGTTCTGCGTCCTTGATCAGTTCCCCGATGACGGGGTCGCCGAGAGCGAGGGCGAAGTCGGTGAACGCGGCGGGGTCGTCGGTGGGTTCACCGCCGCGTGTTCCGGAGAGAGTGACGATCCAGCGGCCGTCCTCGATCGGGAGGATGATGCCGCCGCGGCCGGGTGCCGTGGCCGGGTTCGCCTGCACGTTGACGAGCGGAAACTGTAGGTCTGTGCTCTTGCCGGGAGCACGGTAGAGACGAGTGGCGTAGGCCACGCCGGCATTCACCTGACGTTCGGCGATCCGCGGCAGTCCCAATTCCTTGAGCCATTGGGGTGCGC
This sequence comes from Streptomyces sp. NPDC001508, assembly GCF_040298665.1. Classification (NCBI taxonomy): domain Bacteria; kingdom Bacillati; phylum Actinomycetota; class Actinomycetes; order Kitasatosporales; family Streptomycetaceae; genus Streptomyces; species Streptomyces sp. NPDC001508. Next base: position 7,150 of record NZ_JBEPAP010000121.1, on the reverse strand, counting down.
GGGAGCCTCGGCCGGAAGCATCGATCACCAGGTCGGCAGCAAGCACCTCTTCCTGTCGATCTTCGGAGCGGACGCGGACGCCAGTAACACGTGTGGCGTTGCCTTCCAGACGGAGGGCGGCGGTGTTGTCTCGGACGGTGATGCCGTGGGAACTGAGGACGCGGTCACGTATGACGGCATCCAACAGGTCCCGGGAGCACACCAGGTTGCGGTGATGGGTGGAGGTGAATCGGCGAAACCAGATCTCGTTGGGGGCACGGGAGACCATGTCGCCCATGATGTGCACGAGACGGGCGCCGCGGTTGGTGAGGTCGGTGACGAGACCAGGCAGTAGTTCGTCGAAGGCGACCACACCGCCGCTCCACACCAGGTGTGCGTGGCGTGCCTGGGGCACACCTCGGCGTGGTGCAGGACCCTCGGGCAGGATGTCGCGTTCGACGAGAGTCACATCGGCGTGCTCGACCAGTGCGGCAGCGGCGAAGAGCCCGCTGACGCTGCCTCCGATGACGACGACGGCAGGACGACGGGTGCGGGTGTCAGACATGGGCGCTCATGCTTTCTCTGGAGGCCACCCGCTGCCGGATGGTGTCGACGATGCGTGGTCGGCGGAGTGCTTGGGAGATGGCCTCGATGTCAGCCAATGGCTCCTCGCTGTGGTCGTCATGAGTGGCGGGAGAGGAGGAGGCATCAAGGGCGGCACGAAGTGCAACGGCTCCGGCGATGCCGCGGGCCTGCTCTTCGGCGTGCCCGTCGGCACGTGCTGCGTCGAACGCGCGGCGGTGCAGATGCTGATCGATGAATGGGGTAAGCCTCAGGATGCCGTCGTGGATGCGCTGCTGCCGCTGGATCAGCCGCAGGTCGAGGGGGGCAAAGCGGCCAACACGGGCATGGGCCGCAGATGGGGCTACGGCGCGGATGGCTCGGGCGAGTGGTCGCAGCCGCCGGTATGTGATCTGGTCGCGGATCCACTTCTGCAGGAAGGGACCGGCCTGGGGAAGGATGAACCCGATGCCTACCAGGCTGGCGTCAAGGACTGCGAAGGGTGGCGCAAGTTTCGTCGACAGCCAGTCCCAATCGGTGCCCGTCCAGCGCGCGCTGACGGCCGCGAGCTTGGCCACGTCGAAGACAAGACCGAAGGCATAGCCGGCCTGAAGGAAGACAAGGCCCACCTTGAGCCAGGTGCTGTGTACCTTCGAGATCCATTTCCAGATCATGTAGGCGGCCACCAGGGCGGAGACCATGTGGGCGAACAGATAGAGCAGGATGTGCTCACGCATCCACGGGGCGCTGGCGTAGTGCGTGTCCAAGTCATAGATGCGCTCGACGGGGGTGTCCGCGAGGAGGAAGGTGGCCCACAGGGCGATGATGATCCCGCTGTAGATGATCCAGATGCGCCGGATCATGTGGCGGCGCCGGGTGGAGGGTTCGTCCCGCCAGGTGATGACCATTGCGAGGCAGGATCCGCAGAACGCGGTCAGCAGGGAGTACACCCAGGGCGCCGCGATGTTCGGCACTCCGGTCATTGTGTTGATCTTGTGGATGCTGGCAGGCGGGACCGACAGGAACACCGCCGACGCCAGCAGCAGTAAGAGCGTCGTAGCCCGTACATCCGGGTCCTTCCAAGCTCGGACGAAGGTCGGGGCTTTGAGACTGAGTGCCAGGACCAGGAGGACGGCGGGCAGCGCGTAGGGGATGTGGAGGTTGCTGAACGTCATTGCAGTATCTGCCCGTTGCGGTTGAGGAGCGACAACCGGATGCGGCCTTCGAGTGTCGTGGCGCTTACAGGGCCTTGGGCGTACCGGCCGGGGAGCCAGGTCCGCAGTGCCCTGCCGAAGAGCAAGCCGAATGTCTCCGCGTCCCGCTCATGCACTTGGATGGAGTCGGCACGAGCGGCGATGGTCAGCAGGGCGTCGCGGGGTACTTCGTGCGCGGCGAGGATCTGCTCTGCAGCCTCCTGAATGCCTTTGGTGTTCTGGTCAGGGCTGAGCGCGCGAGCAGCCGCGGCCGAGATGCCTGGGACGTGATGCCCGCAATCACCCTGCTCTTCGTGCCACAACTCGTGCCCGAGGATGACGACCTGAGACTCGGCTGGAGTGCGCTCCTCGACGACAATGATGGACCGGTCTCCGCAGTCCAGTCGCAGACCGGACACCGGGATGTCCCCGGGAAAGGCGCGGAAGACAAGATCGATCGGCCGACCGGAGCAAGCGGTCATGGCGTCGCAGAACGCGGCCATGACCGCACGCGGCTCCGCCGGCGGCTGGAGTGTTTTGGATGCCTCTTCGCTCAGCTTGGACAGTAGTGACTTCATCGCCTTGGTCATTGGCGACTGTCCCCCTCCTCAGGCAAGACGGATCGGAAGACCCCCTCAAGGAGCCGCTCCAACTGGCGGCGTGTCATCGAACCGTGCAACCTCAGGTCCGTCTCCCGAACGCCGTACCGGTCCATCAGCGCCTGCACCGGGTCCGGGGCGTTGGATTCCAGCTCCCGCAGGGTTGGCAGCAGGACGCGGTTGAGCGCCTCATCGGCTGGGGCGGTGAAGAATGCCTCTCCCTCTTTGACGCCGAAGAAGTTCACCAGCCCGTGGAGGAGGTCTAGGTTCGGAGTCTTCTTGCCGTCGCAGACCTGGCGTGCCCACACCTCCGAAACACCAGTTTTGGTGTGCACTTCGGCGGCGAGGTCCGCCATACGCCTGCCGGTGGCCTCCAGGTTTGCGATGGCCAGGGCCCTGATGCGGGCGCGGGCGCGGTCATCGACTGTGTCGGCCGGCGGCACGCCTCCGGCCAGCAGGATACGGACAGTGCTTTCCGGCAGGGCAGTCTCGATCGCGAGCTTGGCCGGGTCTAGCAGCTGCGACCTGTCCAGCTCCTGCGCCTCGATCAGCGCCTCAAGGCGTTCCAATGTCTCGGGCAGTGGCGGGTCTGAGTCCAAGGGGCGCTCCCGTGAATGAAGGGCACATGAGGTGCTCATGGCACCTTACGCGGAATCCCCAAGTCCCACAACGATCGTTAAGCCGATCTGATTCGATCGTTGACATCTGGTGTGTGTGCACTGCAACATCCCAGACAGCGGAAGAGATCCGTCCTGTTACATGGCGTGATCATTCCCGCTCGTTGTCCCTGTCTCGTTGCCTCACCTCGCTGGAGGGCCACGTGTGTTAGCCAACCGACCGGACATCGGATCCGGTTGTGCCGCCCAGTTTTTGGTCCGGGCCGGCACGGAGCAGCCTCCCGATGCCGTCTCACACCCGTAGAAAGCCAAGGCAGCTTGCCGCTCGAAAGCCCCCACAAACAGGACTAAGTCCGCAGGACGGAAGCATGTTTACGAGCGCTCGATGCACCACCTTCCCCCACTTCAGCCAAGGAACCCGGAAGCGCATTGCGACGCGGGCGATCGGACCACCGCTCGGGATCGCGCCCAGGTGCTGACTCGCTTCCGCTTTCACTGCACTCAGGAGTTGTTTCCCTTGGCTGCCATCGGTCTGCCGCCCGCCGTCGATGCTGACGTCACGCGGGTGACAGAGGCTTTGAACATGATCACGCCTCGCTGGAGAGTACGGATACTGCTGGCCCTGAAGGGTTCTCCGCAGCGTTACACGCAGGTCGCGGACAAGCTGTCGTATCTCCCCAGCGGTCAGTTGCATCCCAAGATCCGTTCTCTGTGCGACGTCGGGCTCGCCGAACGTACGGAGTACTCGGCGCGTCACGTCACCTACAGCCTTACCCGGCGCGGTCGGCAGCTGCTTCCGGTCATACCGGTGATCGCCGCGTGGGCCGGGGAACACTTGGAACGGCCCGAGCAGCCGCCATCGGCGATCGAGCAGGTTGAGGACAGTCTTGCCTTGCTTACTGGGCGTCAAGTCCCTGCAATTCTATGGCTGCTGAAGTTCCGACAAGAAGCAAGCGCACGTGTCCTGGGTAGGTTCGTCCTCCCCGACGCCAACTGGACGGGTGTCTACCCGCCGTTGCGTCAGCTGATTGACGACGGCCTGGTGGAGACCGCCGGTAAGGGGCAGCCCTACCGTCTTTCGCCCAGCGGCGAAGCTCTTGGGACAGTCTTCGGTGTGCTGTCGATGTGGGCGGCCGGGCGCCCGCTGGATCATGCATTCGGGCATCCGCTCTGGGGCCAAGTACAGCCAGGCGTCACGAGAAAGAACCGTTCTCGGCTAATCCGCCAGGCTCTTCTGCCGGCTCCACCCAGGCGCCGGGTGCCCGGTTCGGAGATCCGGTCCGGGCGTCCCACCCAGCAGGCCCAAGGCGCGCCTCCCCGCTCTATACCGGCTCGAACCGTGGTGGCCAGGACTGCCACGAGCGGGATCCGATGACCTGTCTATGCGCCTGAACTCGTGAACGTACGGCAAGCCCGGCTGCACCTTGCAGCGCTCCAGATGGCGGCCGGCGTCTCGGTGGTTAGAAAGCCTGCTGCCAGGTGTCGTCGGCGAGGAGGCAGCGCGGACAGGCGGATGGACACCGCTGGTGAGATGCTCCTGTGCGGCAGCCGGCGGCCTGCTCGTTCCGCCTGTTCACGTTTTCCGGCTCGCCCTTGGGGGCCAGCGCGAACTGGCCGGGTTGTTCCTCGGTCAGCCAGTTCTGCTCCACCAGCCGCTTCAGCGTGCCCGCGTTCCTTCGATCTTCGCCGATGCGGCCGGCGGGGCAATCCTGCGCGCGACTTGCTTGGCCTGCCCTGCTTCGGCCTCGACGCGCCCGTGACCACCTCGGCGATGTCCCGGTACACATCCGGCAACACATCGACCGACAGCCTCTCCCGCCAGTGCGGCACCATGATCGCTCCGAAACCCGCACTGGTGGCTCATCCGCTGCGGCAGGCTCCACCGGTTCCTGGGCGGCCAAGGCTCCGCCGACGGCGGACCTCTGCGCGACCACCTCGGCCACCGTCTCCCGCAGCCGTGACAACGTCTCTCGCTCCGCATCGAGCCGCACTGTCAGCTCCACGACCTGCGACTCAAAGAGCCTTCACCCGGTCCGCGCTGCGGCATCCCGGACCTCCAACTACTCAAACGCCAAACCGATCAGCCTCGCTTCCTCCACTGCCACGGTCGGACATCAAGGCGTGAGCACACCCGAACAGCTTGGTGAGCGTCGCGGTCCGCTCGCGTGCAGTTGCCGCTTCAGCAGGGCGTGCGGAGCTGGGAGGGGATCCCGGTCCAGCGCAGGTCGTCTGGGAGGTGGCTTATGTCGTTGTAGGCCAGGCCGGTTGCCGGCCGGGTCGGGGCGTAGCGGATGACAGTGAGCGCTGCGTTGCCGTGGTTGAGGCCCGTCCAGCGCCGTGTCGGGGCGGCCAAGGCTGCACGCACCAGCCAGGCGATGAGAAATGCGTGGCTGACGACAAGGCCGTGGCGAGGTGCATCCCCGTGGTGAATCGGGCTGGTGAAGTCCGTGACCCCCCTGGCGGGCCAGCTCCGCGCCGCGTGCCCGCTCTTCGGTCGACACCGAGGCGAAAGGGGCTGATGTGGTGTCAGCCGCCTCAAGAGGAAACTCGTTTTGCTCCAGTCGAGTCGTTCCGCCTTGCGCGCGATGCGTGGAAGCGCCTAGGGAACAGCAGGACGAGACGGCCAAGCTCGACGACGCCGAGGAACCACCGCCCCGGTGACGGCCTCGGCGCACGACGAGGGGCCACCAGTGGCAGCCTAGTTCACCCCGTCCACTCCGCCTTCCGAACCGAGGCGGGGTGGATGTGTTTCACCAGCTCAGCACTGGATTCACCTGTTTTCGCACGCAGTTCCGTGCTAGTGCGCTATTCTCGTGGCGTGCCCACGATGGAGCTGCGAACTCCTGTGTGCGCAAGACGGGTTGCCTGCGGTCAAGCTTCGCCGCCGTGTGCAATCAGTCGGCAGAACTTCATGTCTTGTCACCTCTGTGATCCGCATGAGTACGCGGGGCGTTCCAGAGGGCGTGCGATCTGTCTGGCTGCTGCGCTTGTACGGGAAAGCTGCGTACACCCTGAAGCCATCCGACGTCGGGTCGCACTCGACTTAGGCTGTCTTCTGCTTGTACCACGAACTGTACTAACAGCCAGGTTCGCGCCTGGTTTCTGAGATTCCCGGCGAGACGTCGGATGCAGGGCTTCTCAGTTCGACCACACTCGTTGTGGCCGAGCTGACGAATGCCCTGCGCATGAGCCACTGCTCGGTCACCCAACCCGAAAGGTACCGAGTCAGTTGGACGGGGCTGCGACGCTCGCCATCCTTGCCGTCGCAGGGGTGGCCTCGATCTTCCTGTTCGCGCTGAAGGGCGTGTTGGATCAGGTTCCGGACGTGATCGATTCGGCCAGCCGCGCGCGGGACGCTTGGCACCGCTTCAAGCGCAAGGCCGACGAGCAACCCACCACCGAGACGGTGGTGGAGATGCCGCCCCAGGCGGACGAAGAGCAGCCGCCCGCGGCAGCGTAGTTCCCTGGCAAGTCTGCCCGTGTTGCATGTGCTCCCTGGTGACCTCACTCCGCCCAATCCCCAAGGCAGCTTCTGGTCACCAGCTGTGACCAGGTGAGGAAGACGCGATGGACGCGTTCCTGGCGCCTGCATGATCACTGGAAGACCAGTGTCCTCCTGACACTCGATGAAGCCCAGCCGCAGACCGCTCTGTGGCTGGGCTTCATTGCACCTGAAACAGACAGCCAGACGCCCAGCGACTGCTCTTGCCGAGTGCATAAACTGGTTCGACCAGCGGCGGCCCACCATGAACTCAGGCGCCTCCCGCTCTCCGCGTACGAAGCCTTCCATACCGCCACTCCGCGCCCCAGAGCCGCCCTGAAGATCAGCAACTCCGCCTACAAGCCCCATGGCTCGACACCGAAAGACGGGAGCCAGACCATGGCATTCCAAGGCAAGACGAAGCGCACCCAGCAACCGTTTCCTTCGCCAGAAGAGCTCTATCTCAGCAGTACGTTGCCTCGCACTAACACGGCGGTCGATGGGCTCTGGCTGCATCAGGGCGATGTCATCAGGGAGTATGCCGAGCGCCATCAAAGAACGCCAGACCTCGCACTTGAGCTACCGACGGGATCCGGCAAGACGATTCCCGGCCTTCTGATTGCTGAGCCTGGATCCACCGCGTGAAGGTCGGTCTGGGGACGGGGAAATGGGAAGAGGTGCCTGCTGACCTGGGATGATGGGAGTTCCTACGCCCTCATC
>NZ_JBEPAP010000120.1:0-8900 GCF_040298665.1 Streptomyces sp. NPDC001508 | reverse complement strand
CTATTATATTATATAGACGGATTAGTCTCAAACCTTTGATATTAAAAGGTTTGAGTTTTTTATTTTTATCTAACAATAGAATTAACAGAGTTTTTAACAGAGTTCTATTTTAAAAGTTGGCATACTTAGTAAATAGTTCAAGCTCTTTATTCTTCTTTTCGGGCTCAAGATGTGAGTATAGGTCCATAGTCAATTGCAACTTTGAATGACCTAGCCTTTCTTGAATCACTTTATAACTCATTTCAGCATTTAAACAAAGGCTAGCGTGTGAATGCCTGAATCCATGAAAGCTCAACAACGGCAGTTCAGCATTTTTGATTATATTATTCAGCTTGTAGATAAGGTTGTGATAATCCATCACTCCACCTTCTATTTTTGGAAATACTAGGTTTTGTTGTGGATTTCCTAACTTCATAAAGTGTTTCTTTTGAAAGAAGTACCAGCTTTTTAATACATAAATTGCCTTATCGTCAATGCTAATAATTCGATTGCTTTTATTGCTTTTTGGTGTATCTTGAATTTGAAATCGTCTAACTGTGGTTTTGCTGACAGATACAGTCTGGTTTTGAAAGTTAATATCAGACCATGATAAGGCCATAGCTTCGCCAATACGCAAACCAGAAGCCACAAGCAAGCGTAGAAGAGCTTTAAAGTATTCATTTGACCACTGGCCACTCTTTAGAGATTCAAGGTAATTAAAGAGTTTTGCTAATTCCGATTTTTTGTAGAACTTTATCTCTTTTTTTGCTTGTTCCACCTTTACTTGGGGTACGATCACTGACTGACAAGGATTGTTCTCAATGATTCCAAGTGAAAGTGCATGTTGAAATATGCGATTGATGATATTGAACTGCAGCTTGTATCGTTTAGCTTGTCCAGTAGTACGCTTTTGTCTCCCATTAAGAGGAGCAGCGGCGCTTTTTCCCCATTTGATAACTTGCTGCTGTATTTGTGCTGTGGTAATCTTGCTGATTCTCTTATTACCAAAAGCTGGCAAAGTATAATTATCGAGATTTGATCTCATTTGGTCAATAGAACCTATTTTACGTTGCAGCTTATAAAGTTCAAAAAAGCTCTCAGCAACCTCTTCAAAAGTTTTTAAGACTTTAATTTTTTTAGTACAACCATTTTTTATGAACTCATTTTGAAGACGTGAAAGTTTAACTTTTATGTCTTTTTTTGTACGCCCAGTAATGGAAGTTCGAACTTGCTTACCTGTCAGCACATCAGTACCGATATAAGCGCCACGGAGAATATAGCGTACTTCTCCGCTTTTTGTTTTGTATTCTTTTATATTTAGTTTGTTCATGTTGATTTGTCTTTCTAGCACCGCCCAGTACGCAAAAGTCAAAACATGAATGTTGATTTTAAAAGTGTAGGAAGTTAAAGTTCATTTTCATTAGAATCTTTACGACGATAATCTTGCCACCTTTTTTTTAATTCGGCTTTAGTGATGCCATCTTCGAGGGCAAAGTAATTTTCAGGGTTCTGTATTTGTTTTTCTAGTAATTGCTTCTTTAATTGAAAAACTTTTTTTCTGTGTTTCCAAATGAGTAGTTGATCTATTTGTGCATTGGCTAGTTTAAATTCATCAGAATAAAAATAATCAGCTTTTTCTTTATCATCAAAATCAATCGTGGGAGAGCTATATAAATAACTATCAATTGTAGAAATCATTTTGTCTAATTCAGGAAGAAGTTTTTTAGCCATTTCTGTGCGTAGAGCAAGAGTATTGTAGGTAGTGGATACAGGGTTTCCCTTATAATCTTTAATTATTTCCGCTGGAACTTCAACGCCGTAATTTTCCTTGGCAGATGTTTGTATTTCATTAATTTCGTCTTGATATGTTCTAAAATCACTAGTTCCCATAATATAGCTAGTCGTAACGTCAAAGTAATCAGCTAAATCTTGCCAAACTTTGAAATCACGAGGAGAACGTTTTCCAGTTTCATAATTAGTCAGCATACCTTGAGAAATTCCTATTGCTTTTGCTACGGTGCTTTGAGTAACACCTTTTTCAATTCGTAGCTCTTTAATACGATTTAAAGCTTTATATACTTCGTTTGCCATATTTTTACCTCTTTATCATTATACAACATTTTGGTAGTTATTTAAAATAAAAATTTCAATTTTGAAGTATATCACTTGACACTTCGAAAATGAAGTATTATACTATTGTCTAGATACTTCAATTTTGAAGTATCTAGAAAGAAGGTGAAGTAAAATAATGTATTTAACATCAGAAATTAAAACTGCTCTACGCAAAAAACGAGGAGTGCTAGATTTAACAAAAGGTGAAGCTGCCAATCAGCTTGGTATTAATCGTCTTACTTATGGACGTCTTGAAAGCCCAACACGTAATGAGAAAGTACGTCAGAGTACATACGAACGCATTACCGAGTGGCTCGCTAAGGACTATTAAAAAAACGCACCGCCCAGTACGTTGAAATTGAGAACAATGAAGTCAGTCGTTGAGATACGATATTGCGTATTAAACGCTAGAAAGAAATTTAATAATGAAAGACTTAGCATTTTTAACCAGTCCTGACATGAGTAAAGCGGAAGTTGTGACTAACCATATCGTTATTGCTGAATATGCAGGAATCGAAAGGACATCGTTACGTTTACTCATCAATAAACATAAAAAAGATTTTGAGCAATTCGGTAAGTTGATATTTGAAATATCGACCTTGCCAGATAGTCGAGGTCAAAAAGTAAAAATCTATCAACTTAATAGAAATCAAGCCATGTTGATGATTACTTATCTGGATAATACAGAAGTAGTTAGAAATTTTAAAATCGCTCTTGTAAAACGATTTGATGAAATGGAGAAGGAACTCTATGCAAGAAAAATTGCAAGAGCAGTTGAAAAGCCGAAAGGAATTACTCTTCATCAAGCTATTTCTGAGTGGAATCATTACTCACGACATGGTAATACATGGCATACGATTATTAGAAGTTTGCTTGCTACAACAGTAACAGGACTGACAAAGAAGCAAATTCAAGCTAGAGATACTGACTGGCGAAAAGAAAAAACGCTCCTAGACCTCCTTGATTCGGTGGAAATGGAACGTTACAAAATGCTTGAAAGTATCGCAATAGCCATGATTGAAGCTGGTTCCGATTACGAACCACTCAAAGTTGCTATTAAAGCAACAATGACAACAAAAAAAGTCCACACCGACCAAAGTAGAGACTTTTAAACTATAAGTAAGGCAAGCTCTTCATGAGTTTTGCTTTACTCAAATTATAACATATTTGAGGAGAAACACAAATGACAGAATTTATAACCATTGATGAAGCGAAGCTATTATTCACACAGTGCTTAGCAAAATCGAGACACCACATTGAAGTGGATGATGTCACTGACAAACTTTTTGATGGTAAAAGCGTAGCTACCTTTACTTTTATGGGGAATGGCTATCAAGTGGAATTGGAGGCTTAAAATGCAATCATCTACTTTCAAAATAGAAGATTTAGAGAAAGCACGAACTTTTGAAAATAAACATTTTTTAATTCTCTCTGTAAAAATGAATTCTGAAATTGGACATCAAGTTTTTTTAAAAAGCATAAAAAACAAAAAAACAGTAATTATTTTCAATCAAAATAAAGCTCCTCTTTGTATCAAAGTATCTCATGAGTTTGCACAAAGTTGGAAACTGAAAAAACAAGCTGAAACTAAGAAAAGAGATAAAGTATGAAATTTATAAAAATGGACGTTATAAGCACAGAAATACTACCTACTTGGTTGGTTAAACCTAGTCGTGCTGAAGTAAGAAAAATATTAATTGTCAATGAAACTAAAGCCCCAAAGTTGCATATAAGACTTAAACGAGGAGGGAAATCATGAGCATCTTATCATTTGAAGCAGAGCAGGAACTGACTCAATCAGTATTAAATCGTGTTGATAAATTAGTTGAGGCAAGAGTTGAACAAAGTCGTGAGTTCCCATATGTGCAACAAGCTGAATTATTGAAAGAACTGAACATTTCAACCACATATTTAGCTAAACTTCGGGCACACGGATTAAAGCAGGTGATTTTAGAAGATGGAGATCGTACTGTTTGGTATAAAAAAAGTCAATTGGAATCCTTGATGGATTCATTGGCTGAATAGGGGGAAGAAGTGACAGAAGTTAAAACTGATTACGGAGATTTGGAAAAACAACGCAAAGCATGGGAACGGTTAGAAAATAATCTAAAAAAGGTGATTGATCTTCCCTGGGAAAAATTTGGAAACATTGATGGCGCTAAGATTCCTCAAAGTCTTGATTTAGTCAATATCTTGCATCGTGATATTTATGAATATCCTTATCTGTCAGTAAAGTCTACAGGAGAAAATAAAAGAATCAAAAGACCTAGTTTGCATTTAAACAATGGTCAAAATACTGTATCTATTTTCTACGGTGGAGTTAATAAAAAAGCTGAAAAAACTGACGATGGAGAAGATAAAGAAGTAGTTACATTAAAATCAAGTAAAAGTATTCCTCGTTTTGTCAATGTGATTTTAGATTATCTATTTGGAAAGATTGCTTTGCATCATGGATATTTATATGATATTTCAACCTCACAATTCAAACGATTGTCAGAGATGGATATTGCTCATGAATATAAATTAGGCAAGCGTTCTGACTTCACAGCTAGTGAAGTTGTAGAAATTATATCTTTTATAGATGAACAGATAAAGCTAAAACCTCTTAAAGAAATAAAAGCATCGATTATTGCTTGTCATGACTTTCAAATGGATCTGCATCAAAAGAAAATTTTAAAAAATTGTTCTATCAAAGACAATGAATGTTACTTTAAAGTGTTTGATTGTCAGCTCTCTGATGTAATTGAAATGTCAATCTTGAACGCTAATTACTTAGGAATGGTGATAGATGATGTAGACAGCTTGCATAATGCGCAACTACAGCCAATCTATCAAATGCTGGTGGCATGTCGTGAGATTACTAAGACAAGGTTCTTTGTCAGTAAATCTGGGACACGTACTGGTAAAGGCTTGCGTCATAAAGTAATTTCATCCATTTTTGATACGAAACATGTCAACCTAGACGAACTCTCAAATAAGGCAACGGCCGCAATGGCTTGGGCTGGATTTGATGGAGGGGAAATGTTACTGGTGACTGAATCAGGAGAAATTGGAAAGAGTTTAGAACGTTATTTGAAAATACTGGCTACTGAAAGCACATATCGTGGTCGAGGTATTGGCCAAAACTATGCGGATATTAATCTGACTGGTGTACTGTCTATTGATTCAAATGAAAAAGTATTATTTTCTTCTGAAATGAATAGCAGGGCTGTGAACATTGCTTTTAAGAATCGTCCAAAAAGAGAGACTGATAGCGAACGTGAATCAATCTTTGCACCCTACTGGGAGGCTTTCACTGAACAGCGAGTATCTGAGACCAGTCGAGAAGCAACGGCGCTTGCAGGAGTGGCTGCTTTATATTCTTCATTTGTCTATTGGAGACAGAATAAATTTAAGTTCAATTTCAAGCAAGTGGAAATGGATAACTTCAGTAGTGATCACTTTGATTTTGACGATGTGCAAATTTATATTATCGAGGAACACATCAAAGGGAACAAGACAATAATCAAAACGGATGAGGTTCAGAAGCTATTGAAAGAAACCTATTACGGTGCTGGAAGTCCTAAACGAAGAAAAGAAGCTCTTGATATTATTGGATATTTTGAAACGGTTCGTACATTTCCAACTTTTGAAGGAAAAAGAAAATCTTTTCGTGTTATTGCAATTGGTAACCCTCAACGTACTGCAAAAGCAGTTGAAGCATTTCTTGAAACAATGTATGAACCACCATAAAAGTGTAATTTAGTTACAAATAGTTATGTTTTTTTGATACTCATAAACAGCTATATAAAAGGATAGTTACAGAAAATACGCAAAATACACTTTTAATATTGAGTAAAATAGTAATTTATTATAAAAGAGTTTGAGTTAATTATACCAATTATGGATACTAGATTTTAATATTCTATATTATATAAAGGAAAAATGTGTAATTAATGTATTTATCGTAACTATGGCTTTATAACAGGGTTTTGAGAGGTTTTAAAAGCGTAATTATTCATAACTATTTTCTTAAATAATATGTAACTATTGTGGTGATTTTAGAAACCAATAGTTAGCAAATGAAAAAAGCTATACCAATTTAGAAAAAGAGGTTTGATAATGAGCTTTAATTTTACAAAGACAGTAGTCTTTACAGTCAATGAAAAAATGCCATTTAATATTCCTTATGATGAAGAGGAATTTGAGAAATTTAGTCATGCACTTTTAGTTGATAAAAATGCGGAGTGGCTAGGTGGCTATTTATTTAACATAAAAAATATTGTTTCAATAAAACGAGTTTAAACATAGGGAGATAAAAAAATGAGCGACAAAGTAATTATGGTTTACACAGTAAATGATGCATCAGCATTTGTCTTTAATCAGACACTGGATAATATGAAAGTCATTGGCAAATGGCAAGATGACCCTGACCAGTTATTTAAACTAGGCACTACCGTATTTAATGGAAGTCATGTTGTGGCGATTAAAGTCGCAAAACGTGGGCCACTTGGTACAGTACCAGAATAATAAAGGAGAAATAATGAGGGTAAGACACCCACCAAAATCAGTTGTTTTAACTAACTTATAAAAACAGCTATCAACCTAATAAACATAGGGAATTACAGGAACTATCAATAGTTCCGATTATAATATATATTTACTAACAAATAAATACAGGAGAAACCACAATGAAAACATTTGAAGAAATTGAAGCAGAACTTATCAATCAAAAGGACGGTAATTTATTGGAAATTGAGAAGTTTAAAAATAATAAAGAAAAAGCGGAAAGAGCCTTAAAAATCGCTAATGATGAATTAATCAAAGCCGAGGAGATCGCTGACTTAGTAGCTTATGATAAAGCAAAGGGGGATATATGGACATCACAACACGCTATTGAATTGTATCAAAAACAGTTAGACAAATTGGAAAGCACTCCATTAGTGACCAAAGATGATTATAATCAATTGGTCTCAGATATTGAAAAGGCTGCCGATAAGTTACAAGATGAGTTGAATATTAAGGGCGCTAAGCTAATGGCAGAACTCAAGTCATTGGCTGATGAATCTAATGCGGTCTACCATAAAGCTGATGAGTTGTTACGTATTGCGCAGTATGATGTTTACAAAGACGCCGATTGTTTAGTAGCGTCAAACGGTACCAGAATAACGCGAGCGGTAGAGTATAAACGAAACAACTCAGTCCGAAATGTTTATAACTTTAAATATCTTGGCAACACATTTCTTGATGATATGAACGCATAATAAAAGGGGGGGACACCATGACAGAAACAATCAAAGACAACAGCCAACAACATACAGGCAATTGGGTTGAGGACATCCGAAAAGGCGCAGAGATTGAACGCAAAGAACTAGAGGAGACGAGCAGACAGCGGAGCAAAGAAGCCTTTGACAAGATGAGAGATAAGGCGAACGCCGAACGTGATGAGATTAATGGATTGATGAAACAAGTTGCCGAAAGAAATTACAATGATAATAAGTTAAAGCGTGACAAAGAAATTGAAACTGCTAAACAAAAAGCTATGCAACAGATTGAATCTGAATATGAAAGCAAGCACGGAGTCGATACCGACAAGACGGAACGAGAAAAGCAAGCATGGAGCAACTTACTAAAAGGTTTATAATTAATAAAAAAATATTTATATTAATTTATTATTTATTAATTTTATTTTTTAAATCTGAAAATATTTTTAAAGAAACTATGGGGGCATAGCCCCCTCCCTCTGGGTCAGCTCGTACTTCACGCCGTCACTGTACATTTTTTCTCGTGTATGTGTTTAACAAGCAGAAAGGAGGAAGAAAAATGAGCGTTATTCGGTGCAAAACTTGCAAAAATTTGTTCAATACCGCCAAGCAAGAAAGATATTGTAGCGAAGAATGTAGAAAAGAAGCTCGTAAGAAAGTTCGTAAAAAATGGGAAACAAAGAATCCTGAATATATGAAAAATTATATGCGAGGATATCGTGAAAAATAGCCTTGTAAGTTTAGTTTCATCGCAATACAAAATATAAAACAAATAAAAAGTCCCCAAAAGGGCTATGATATAATAGTAGTTAAGAAATCAGTTTTTAAAGCCCATTGCAGTGGGCTTTTTTTGTTTTATGGTAAAATACACTTAACAATGGGGGTGGATTATGAAAATAAGGCTAATTGATAAAAGTGATTGGAGTTCATATCAAAAATTGAGATTGAATGCTTTAAAGGCAGCCTCTGAATCTTTTGGGTCTACTTACGAGAGAGAAGTGAAGTTCTCAGAACAAGAAATTATAGAAAGAATATCGCCAAACTCCAGCAAATTCTTTATGGGAATTTTTGACGGAAAAGAATTAATAGGAATGGTTTCATTTCATAAAGAAATTGGAGAAAAGGAAAGACATAAGGGCGATATATATGGAATGTTCATTCATGAAGATTACCAAGGTAAAGGTTTAGGTAAACTTTTATTGTCTACTTTAATTAATAAAGTAAAAAAAGATTATCCGGATTTAGAACAAATAAGGCTGTCAGTTGTTTCAAATAATACTTCGGGTAGAAAACTATATAGTAACTTAGGTTTTGAAAAATATGGAGTTGAAATAAATGCCTTGAAAGAAGGAGACGAATATTTTGATGAAGATTTGATGGTCTTGTTCTTAAAATAAATATTTCAATATCTATTAAATTCGAATAAGCTATAAAATTAACCCTGGCTTTGGCCAGTTTTTTTATTGCTTATGATAAAATTAATAAGGGGTAGCAAATATTAAATATCAAAATATAAGGAATTGAAATGGGGATAGTAACAACTATGGATAATTTAATTGAACTCAA
>NZ_JBEPAP010000119.1:0-9290 GCF_040298665.1 Streptomyces sp. NPDC001508 | reverse complement strand
CAACGTCATGCGACGGCCCCACGTCCGCACCGGCGAGACGAACCAGGGCAAACCACCGGATCACCCAACACGATCAGGCTGCGGAAGAATCGAGGCCAACGCGCACACGACTCCGTCGAACGACGCGTCGCCGATGAAGTCCAGCGGTGTCTCCGCATCGTGGATGCGCAGTTCGGCCCGGTCGCCCAGTCGCTTCCGCGCATGACTCAGCAGAGTCGCGCTGCCGTCGATTCCGACCACCTCGGCACCACCCGCCAGGAGTTCGGCCGCGTAGTGCCCGGCCCCGCAGCCGACCCGGGCGACGGCGCGGATCTACCGGCCGACATGCGGGTGATCGATCACGAGTCGGCGTTGGAGGCGGGCCTCGCCCTCATCCTGAACGGCCTGGTGCACCGCGCCGGGGTGTAGACACCCCGGTGGGCAAACGGTTCTTCCTGGACGAAGCCGGGATCGAGCACTCGGTCGTCTTTGAGGAAGACTCAGGCACCTCCAGTCGCCTCCACCCGCTCCAGCGCCCGAAGTTCGGCGCACTCCTCGCCTACGCGCGGCCGGGCGACACCGTGCACAAGGACGCCGTTCGGCGGCGCGGGAAGCCGCCTGCTACGGGGCCGCCAGGTATTGCACCGGCGTGGTCACCTCGCCGCCCAGCTCACGGGCCGCCCGGCGCGGCCAGTAGGGGTCGCGGAGCAGTTCCCGGCCGAGCAGCACGGCGTCCGCCCGCCCGCCGGCGACGATGGCGTCGGCCTGGCGCGGCGCGGTGATCCGGCCGACCGCGGCGACCGGGATGCCGGCCTCGGTGCGCGCCCGCTCGGCGTACGGCACCTGGTAGTCGGGGGAGTCGGAGATGTCCGCGTCGGGGAGGTTGCCGCCGGTGGACACGTCGAGCAGATCCGCCCCGTGGGCGCGCAGCTCCCGCGCCAGACGCACGGTGTCGTCCGCCGTCCACCCCGGCTCCGGTCGGCCGCTCTCCTGGAGCCAGTCGGTCGCCGAGACCCGGAAGAGCACGGGCAGGTGCTCCGGCCACACCGCGCGCACGGCGTCCAACACCTCCAGGGCGAACCTGGCGCGGTTGTCGAACGAGCCGCCGTATGCGTCGGTGCGGTGGTTGCTGACAGGGGAGAGGAACTGGTGGAGGAGGTAGCCGTGGGCGCCGTGGATCTCCACGACCTCGAACCCGGCGTCCAGCGCCCTGCGGGCCGCGTCGGCGAATGCCTCCACCAGTGCCTTGATCTCCGGCATGCTCAGTTCCCGGGGCACGGTCGACGCGTCGTCGAAGGCGATCGGGCTCGGGGCGACCGGGGTCCAGCCGTGGCCGTGGCCCGGTGGGATGGGGGCGCCGTCGTCGACCCAGGTGCGTTCGGTGGACGCCTTGCGGCCGGCGTGTCCGAGCTGGATGCCGGGCACCGTGCCCTGGGCCTTGAGGAAGGCGGTGATCCGGCGGAACGCCCGGGTCTGCTCGTCGTTCCAGAGGCCGAGGTCGTAGGGGGTGATCCGGCCCTCGGGCGTCACCGCCGTGGCCTCGGTGAGGATCAGCCCGGCCCCGCCGGCGGCCCGGGAGGCGAGGTGCGCGAAGTGCCAGTCGTCCGGGGCGCCGGTTCCGGGGCCCTCGGGTGCCGCGCTGTACTGGCACATCGATGCCATCCAGATCCGGTTGGGAATCGTGAGGGAACGCAGAGTGAGCGGGTCGAACAGGCTGTTGCTCATGGGCGTGCGGTGTTCCGTTCCAGGAAGGGGCGTAAGGGATCACGCGACGTACAGGATCAGGCGACGTACGGGGGCATGTGGCGTACGGGATCAAGTGGCGTTCGGGATCAGGTGAGTGGGCCCTTGCGGTCCGCGCGCAGGGCGTGCGCAGTGACCCCGGCGGGTGCGCCGGCGCCCGTGCCGCCGACGGTGTCGGCACCGGCCTCACCCTCCGCGTCGATCTCGCCCTCGTCCATCCGCAGTTCCGGCGGCCTGCGGGTGAAGCCCCGGGTGATCACGGCCAGCAGGACGATGCCCGCCGCCATCCAGATCAGGCCCACCGTGAACGTCGTACCGGTCAGGCTGGTCCACAGCCAGACCGTGCTGAGGAAGCCGAGCGTCGGCAGCAGGCCGTCCAGGAGCCAGGACAGCGGCGTGATGTGGCCGCGACGGTACAGACAGTGCTTGATTACGCTGAGGTTGACCATAGAGAACGCGGCCAGGGCGCCGAAGTTGACCATGACCACCGCGTCGTTCAGGCTCAGCACCGCCGACAGCACGGCCACCAGCGACACCAGCACCAGCGGCCCCACGGGGGTGCGGAAGCGCGGGTGCAGATTGCCGAACGGGCGGCGCGGCAGCACACCGTCACGCCCCATAGAGAAGATGATCCGGGCGACGCTGGCCTGCGAGACCATCGCGGACCCGAAGCAATTCAGCACGTAGATGAAGGTGAACGCGGTGCCAAGGGCCGCGCCGCCGACCGAGTTCATCAGCTCGGCACCCGCGGAGTCGGGGTCGGCGAAGCCGCCGCCCGGCCGCACCAACTCGCCGAGCCAGGCCATCAGCACAAACAGCAGACCGCCGATCACCGTGGTCAGCAGGATGCCCAGAGGCACGGTCCGCCGGGGATCATGGGCCTCCTCGGCGAGCGTCGACACTGCGTCGAAGCCCAGGAAGCCCAGTGCGAGGATCGCCGCGCCCCCGGTGAGCAGCGACCACTGGCCCGACCCCGGCACAAAGGAGTCGAACATCTGGCCAGGAGAGGCCTGGGTCTTTGTGCCGGCCAGGAGGATGAAAAGGAACAGCAGGACCGCCGTGGCTCCCATGATGACCGCGGTCACCCGGCTCAGGAATTTCACACCGAGGATATTGAAGGCAAGGACGATCAGTAGAAGTCCGATACTCCACACCTGCTGGGGAATCGCCGGGAACTGCGCGTGCAAATAAATTCCGGCGAGCAGGAAGGAAATCATCGGCAGGAAAAGATAGTCGAGCATCAGGGCCCAGCCGGTGAGAAATCCTACGTGCCCACCGAAGGCTCGTTGCGCGTATTTGTAGGCCGATCCCGCCTCCGGGAAGGCGCGGACCATACGGCCGTAGCTGTGCGCCGTCAGCAGCATGACCGCGAGGGCCAGCACATAGGCCGCCGGGAGGTGGCCGCGGGTCTGCTCGTCGACGATCCCGTAGGTGGTGAAGACCGCCACCGGGGACATGTAGGTCAGGCCGAACAGGACGATCGCGGGAAGCCGCAGGACTCGTGTGAGCTGAGCCTGAGGCTGCTGATTCGTGGATGGGGACACCGGCATGGTCGCTCTCCGTCGCCGTTGCTTCAACGGGGGTTCATGGGGATGTCCGTAGGGTGGCAAATCCCGCACCGGAGCCATATACGTATCTTTACGTACGCCTCCTGCAGGCGTTTTCCTCCCGGTCGTGTGCCGGACGGACCGCCACCGCCCGTACGTAAGATTACGGAATTCCCGCAACCGGCCCGAGCATTAGTGTGTTCCTCGGATCTGCACGCGATTCACGCAGAGCGAGAGGAATTTTCTTATGTGGCCGCCTGGCAGCCGCGCCGCGATGGCGCTGACCGTCGATTTCGACGCTGAGGAGATCTGGCTCGCCGAAGACCCGGCCAACGCGGCACGGCCCGGAGTGCTGTCCCAGGCCCGGTACGGCGTGGAACGGGCGCTACCGGAAATTCTCGACATACTGTCCCGCCTGGATGTGCCGGCGACGTTCTTCGTCTGCGGAGGCGACGCGGAACGTCACCCGCGCGCGGTGGAGTCCATCGTCGCACGGGGCCATGAACTGGGACACCACGGGTTCACGCACCGCTCCCCGCACCTGATGAGCCGTGACGAGGAGGCCGACGAGCTGGGTCGCGGACTGGACGTGCTGCGCCGCTTCGCTCCCCGGATCCGCGGCTACCGGTCACCCTCCTGGGACACCAGCCCGAACACCCTGGACCTGTTGGTCGAACAGGGGCTCGACTACGCCTCCAACCTGATGGACGCGACCGCGCCCTACCGGCACCCGGCGCACCACATCGCCGAGCTGCCGGTGCACTGGATCCTCGACGACGCCCCACACTTCTGGTTCGACACCTCCAGCTGGGACCGGACGATCCGCTCCGCCCGCGAGGTCGCCGAGCTGTGGCAGGAGGAGTGCGACGCCGTCCACGACCAGGGCGGACTCGCCGTCCTGACCGTCCATCCGCAGATCATCGGCCGGCCCGGACGACTGCGCATGCTGGAACGCTTCCTGGCGGCGCTGCGCGCCGACGACGGGATCTGGTTCGCGCGCGGCGCCGAGATCGCCGACCGCGCACACGCCGCCACCCCGGCCCCGGCGGAGACCTCATGACCGGCCTCGACGTCCGGACCGACGACAACGACGGCACGATCGCCAGGGCGGCCCCGGTCCGTTCGGCGGCGCATCCGCGCGGCCGGACCGCCGTGGTCACCGGCGCGGCGCGCGGCATCGGCCACGCCACCGCCCGCAGGCTGGTCGCCGAGGGCTGGCGGGTCGTCCTCGCCGACCTCGGCGCCGAGGTCGTGGACGCGGCCCGCACCCTCGACCCCTCCGGCCGGTACGCCACCGGGGTCATCGCCGACGTCTCCCGCCCCGAGGACGCCGAGCGGCTGGCCGCCGTCGTCGCCTCGGTCTACAACGGCGCCGACGCCCTGGTCGCCAACGCGGCAGTCGGCGGCCCCGAGGCCGCGCTGCTCGACACCCCCGACGCCGAGATCCGGCAGGTCCTCGACATCAACTTCTTCGGCGTCCTGAACTGCGTTCGTGCCCTGCGGACACAGCTGGAGCGTGGACCGCGTCCCGGCCGGATCGTCGTCCTGGCCTCGCTGTTCGCCCAGGTCGCCACCGCGGGCGCCGGCGCATACAGCGCATCCAAGGCCGCCGCGCACTCTCTGATGCGCACCCTCGCCGTCGAGATGGCCCCGCACTGCATGGTCAACGCCGTCGCCCCCGGCTACATCATGACCGAGATGCACCGTGAGGAGATCGGCAACCGGGCCCGCCGCAGTGGACACACCTTCGACGAGGAACGCTCCGTCCTGGCCGCCTCCGTGCCCCTCGGCAGGCACGGCACCGGAGAGGACGTCGCCGACGCGATCCGCTACCTGCTCGACGGGGCCGACTACATCACCGGCCACACCGTCAACGTCAACGGAGGGCTCTACACCTCATGACTGACACCCACGCCGCCCCGCCGCACCCCCAGCGGCTGGTGGTCACCGGCTCCGGATCCGGGATCGGCCGGGCCACCGCCCTGCTCGCCGCCCGCACCGGCTGGTCCGTCGCCGGCCTCGACCTGACCGGACCCGAACGGCCCTGCACCCGGGACGGTGTGCGTACTGTCCGCTGCGACGTCACCGACGAGACATCGGTTGAGGCCGCCTTCGCCGTCGCCGACGACCTGTGGGAGGGCATGGCGCCCACCGCCGTCGTGCACTGCGCGGGCGTCTACCGTTTCAAGCCCGCCGTGCGCACTACCGCCGCCGACTGGGACGCCGTGCTCGGCATCAACGCGCGAGGCTCCCTGCTCGTCGCCGCCGCGGCCGGCCGCCGGATGACCGCCGCTCCCGGACCGGGCAGCGTGGTCCTGCTGTCGAGCATCGGCGCGGTGCGCGGCGACGCGGGCGAGCCGAGTGCCGCCTACAGTGCCAGCAAAGGCGCCGTCGTCTCCCTCGCCCGGCAGCTCGCGGTCGAATGGGGACCCGACGAGGTCCGCTGCAATGCCGTCCTGCCCGGAGTCATCGACACCCCGATGACCACCGTCACCCAGGACCCGGACGCCTTCCGTGAGGTCGTGCGCCGTATCCCCGTCGGACGCACCGGGACGGCCGAGGAGGTGGCACGGCTGTGCCTCTTCCTCGCCTCCGACGCCGCCTCCTTCGTCAACGGAACGGCCGTCCCCGTGGACGGAGGCCAGAGCGCCGCATGAACACGCCCCCGGCCGACACCTCGGCCGCGCCCCCGCTCCCCCCGACCGTCCGCGTCCACGGCGGCCCTGCCGAGCGAGGACGGCAGTACGGGAGGGCAGCGGCCGGACGCGTACAGCTCTCGCTCGCCCACTACGAACGTGTCTACGCCACCTTCGCCGGTTTCACCTGGCGGGAAGCGGCCGACCTCGCCGAACGGTTCGTCCCGGTGATCGACGCCTTCGACCCCCGGCTGCTGGAGGAGATCCAGGGCGTCGCCGACGGCGCGGGCGCCCGGTTCGCCGACATTCTGGCTCTCAACCTGCGCACTGAGATCCTCTTCTCCGGCAAGGCCCGCAAACTCGCGGCCGACGGCACCGGCTCCGATTCGGGTCTCCCGGGGCGCGGCGAGTGCACCTCCTTCTGCGACCTGCGCGGTCCGCGCACCCTGGCCGGCCAGAACTGGGACTGGATCCCCTTCGCCCACGGCACCATCGTCGTCCTGGAGGCGGCGCCCAGCACCGGCCCGCGCTGGGTGTCGGTGGTGGAGGCGGGCCTGCTGGCCAAGTTCGGTGTGAACGCGGCCGGCCTGACCGTCCTCACCAACGCCCTGGTCACCTCGATCGACCGGGGCGAGCCGGGCATGCCGTACCACCTGCTGCTGCGGGCCCTGCTGGACGCCGGATCCGTCAGGGAGGGCGAGGAACTGCTGCGCGCCGCTCCCCGGGCCTCCTCGGCCAACTACCTGCTGGTCCAGGCGGGCCGGGGCATCGATGTGGAGGCCAGGCCGGGCGGACCGGAGGCGATCGGCGTACGACGGGCCGGGCCGGGCGGACTGCTCGTCCACGCCAACCACTTCGACGCCCTCGACCCGGCCGACGCCCTCGACCACGGCCCCCGGGTGATGCAGGACACCGTGTTCCGCCGGGAGCGGGCGCTGGAACTGGCCGCCTCGACCCCCGAGCCGTCGGTGGCCGGCTGGCACCGGATCCTCGCCGACCACGCGGGACACCCGGACTCCCTGTGCTGTCATCCGAACCCGCGCGACGCAGAACTGGACCGCGGCTCCACGGTGGCCAGCGTGATCGTGGAACCGGAGGACGCGGTGCTGCACCTCGCCCTCGGCCACCCCTGCTCCACACCCCGCCGGGTCCTGGACTGCCGTGGCTTCTTCGCCGGCACGGGGGACCGGGTGCCCGTCCCGGCGGAGACCGCGGCGACGCCCGCTCAGGCGGACAGCGGCACCGACTCCTGACGGCTGCCGGACATCCGGTAGGTGAGGGTCGGCTGCGCCAGGCCGAGGTCGGTGGAGTCGTAGGGGAAACCGGCCGCGAACTGCCCGGGAGAGGCGAACAGATACGTCCCGTTCACGCCCCGGTACGCCTCCGACCGCAGATACTCACCGATCACCGCCGGACGCAGCGACCCGGTCACGGACACCGCCGTGTGCAGCATCCGTACCTGGTCGTAGGCGGCGCTGGCCTGGGTCCACCCCGGCGGGACACCGAACTGCCGGGTGTACGCCTCGGCGAACCGCTGACCGAGCGCGTCGTCGGACCGCCCGGTCACCGTGGACCAGGTGAGTCCGCCGCCCCCAGGCTCCAGATATCGGGCGAACCCCGGCAAGGACGGGGTGTAGATGTGGTACGACTCCTGCCCCGGACGGGCCCGGGTGAGGGCGTTCTGCACCTGGGCGGCGGTCTTCGGGGACACGTGTGACACCACCACCAGGTCCGCTCCGTCCCCGAGCGCCTCCGCCGCCACCGCGTCGGCGTCCCGCACCGACAAACCCACCCGGGCGACCGCGGTGACCGCCCAGCCCACCTCGCTCACCCGGGCGCTGAAGCCGGCGCCGGTGATCGAGCAGCCGTAACCGTCCAGCTCGATCACCGCCAGCCGGCCCCGCCCGCACCGCCCCGCCGTGTGCGCGCGCAGATGCGCGATCAGCGCGGCCTGGTAGGCGTTCTCGGACGGGCAGCTCTGGAAGACGTGCCGGTAGCGCGCGGGCGCCGACCGGACGGCGTCCACACTGTGCGTCCAGGAGTTGGTGTGCAGGAAAATCCGCCCGTAGTCCGCCGCGAAGTCGAACACCGCCGGGCTGAACGCGCTGGCGTAACTGCTGGTGATCGCGTCGACGTCCTGCTCGACCAGCATCGCCAGCCCCGCCCGTACGGACACCTCCGACAGCGGGTCGATGGCCACCATCACGTGTTCCACCGGCCGGCCCCCTTCCCAGGCCGGCGCATTGACGTCCCGCACTGCGAGCGACGCGCCCCGGATGGTCTCCTCGCCGTCGACGGCGAACGCGCCGCCGAGCGCGATGGTGCCCACCCGCAGCGGACGCCGGCCGCCGCTCACCCGGCGCAGCCCCGAGGGGCGCGACGGCTCGTCGGCGGCCAGCCGTTCCAGGTCGAGCACCCTGATCCCGGACCCGCGGTCCACCCCACCGGGCAGCGGCAGCCGCACCAGCTCACGGTCGACGGCCATCGCGCCGAGCCCGGCCCTCGACTCCTGCCCCGTCTTCCTCAGCAGCCGCTCCACCTGAGTGGTCACCGTTCGCACACTGGTGCCGAGCCGGCTGGAGATCTCCCGGTTGGACAACCCCAGCGCGACCAGCGACACCACGTCCACCTCCCGGGCCGTCAGCCCGGCCGGCGGACCGTCCAGCAGAAGGAGGGCGACCGTGACGGTCGGCCCGCGCCGGATCCGGCAGCGCGCCCACCGGCCGTTGCCATACCACAGGAACGAGACCGACTCCAGGTCCGACCGCTCGAACGCGGCGATCCGGCGGAGCAGTTCGGGGTCGTGGACGGCGGAACCGGTCAGTTCGCGCACCGGGCCGGAGGCGAGTTCCCAGGTCTCCTCGGCCACCGGCCGGGATCCGTCCGTCGGGCGGTGCACTGACATCGGCTTCTCCCTTCGCCGGGCGCCGTTCCCCTGGAACAAACCGGACACCACTTCGCTGCGTGAAGTATGCATTCAACCAGGAACCGGACGACAGGGGCGTCGGGTGGGAAAATCACGCGGTACGACGGCCCCCGCCGGCACCACAGGCAGCGGACCGGGCGCCTGCTCATCCGGTGTGACCATCGCCCGCGGCAACATGGACGGTCGGGACGGTGATCTGCCGGTCGTCGCCACCGCCGTAGCCGACCGGGCCCGGCGGCGCACTGATTCCGTTCGCTTCTGTGTGTTTCCGGTGTGCCGCCGACCGGCGTCGTCGCTGCCTGGCGGAAAGGGGGCGTCCTCGGTCGGCTCGATGGCCTCCTGCGCCGGCTGGTGCGCGGGATGCCGAGCCGAGTGTCTGTGCCCTGGATGCCGGGAGCGCCGGGATCTCGGCCGATGCGGATCACCGCGGCCGGCGCTTCCGACAACGCCGGCGGCAGG
>NZ_JBEPAP010000118.1:0-9883 GCF_040298665.1 Streptomyces sp. NPDC001508 | reverse complement strand
TCGTGACCCCTCCCTGGCTGCCCACCAGTTCCTGAAGGTAGGCGGCGTTGACCCCGCCCGACCCGATCTCCAGGACCTTCAAACCGGGCTCGCCGCCGCGACGGCCGCGGCGAGTGAGGCGGCGAGGACGGTGCGGCGGCCGAGCGGTTGCATACGGGGGCTCCTCAAGAAGATCGGCGTCCAGATCGTGGCGCCATCCTCCGGTGCCGCACCGCCCGCCGAAATCGTCGGCGGGGAGGGCTTGCGACCCCGGCACATCCCCGACGAACTCCCCTAGCGCCACGGCACGTTGTCGGGGTCGTCCCCTAGGGTGCCCCGGTCGCCGGAAGGACCCGGCGGCAGCGCGCCCTGCCGGGCCCCGCGGTCCCGCTTGGTCCACTTGATGCCGAGCAGGCCCACGCCGCGCCCACCTGTCCGCTCTGACGCCGCGTCCACGATCCGAGGGCGCTGTCCGCCCATGCAGCGGCCGCCGTTCAGGAGGGACACGGCGGCCACGAGCCGCCGGCGGCCGGGTGTCCGTGAAGAGGGGGGCGGTATCCGCCCGCGGAGGCTGGGTGTCGGCGAGGGGGCGGGCTGGTATCCGCCTGGGCTGGGTGTCCGTGATAGGGGGGCGGTATCTGCCCGGGGCGGCTGGGTGTCCGTGATGGGGCGGGCCGGCATCCGCCTCCAGAGGCCGGTTGTCCGTGACGGGGGGAGGCGGTATCCGCCCGGGGCGGCTGGGTGTCCGTGATGGCGCGGACCGGCATCCGCCTCGGGCGGCTGGGTGTCCGTGATGGGGGGGTCGGTATCCGTCCGGGGCGGCCCGGTGTCCGCGAGGGGGCGAGCCGGTATCCGGCTGCGGCGGCCCGGTGTCCGCGAGGGGGCGAGCCGGTATCCGGCTGCGGCGGCCCGGTGTCCGCGAGGGGGCGGTTCGGCAACCGCCCCCCGGCGGCCGGGTACTTGCCAGGCCGATCCGGGTGTCGCTGAGCGGGCCCCACCCCTCGCTCTGACCGCTGCGTCGCACGCCATGACCGGCTTCGCCCTCGGTGCTCGGCCCCTCGGGACGCCTACGACCACAGGGCCGTTGGGCCGTTTCTCCTGCCGGGGCGCCGGGACCGGCGGCTCCGGCTGTCGTCCACGCCGCACACCAGCAACACCGGCCGACCTCTCGTAGTCCGCTCCCGGCTCGCCCACGGGCATGCCCACCGGCCGGTTCGCCTGGCCGGTGCTCCGCGGGCCTTGGGGCACCGGCCGGCCCCGCCGCCCGGCCCGGCGGCCCTCGCCGACCGGACCCGACGGGCGGCCGGTGAACGCCGTTGGGCTCATAGCGTGTCGGGTGGTCCGGCAGCCATGATCCGGAAGATCATTGCGCTGATCGTCCACAGACCAACCACCGGCGTTCACCTGAGGAGCCCAGGATCCGCCATGGGCATGCCCGGTTTGGTTCAGGGTATGCCCTTCACTTTCGGAGCGATCAGGAAGGACGGCTGCTGATGCGGCCAACACTGCGGCCAACACTGCGGCGAAGACGGCAGGGTGGTGGATCCGGCGGGCAGCGGCTCGCGGGCGCCGCCTTGACCGCGCTCGTCCTGGTGGGCGGGAACCTGACGGTGGCGTACGCCGACACCGACTCGGACCGGCGTGCCACGGACAAGAAGGACCCGTCGAGCCAGAACGCGACGACCCTGCCCACCCTCACCCCCGGCGAGGGCTCGTACCTGGAGGGCACCCAGAAGGCCGCGGCCACGCCGACCCTGGCCGGCGACTCCGTGACGCGGCTCGCCGTCGACGGCAAGGCGATCGACGCCAAGAAGACGGTCGGGGTGTCCCGGCTGAGCTTCGACGTCGGCTCGAACTCGACGGAGGCCCGCTACCACAACCACGTGCTGGTCAACGGCGAATACCGCGCGGACATCGGCGACCTCGTCAACGAGCGCGGCACGATCGAGATCCCGAACGAACACCTCGTCAAGGGCGAGAACAAGATCCAGATCTTCGCCGGCACCGTCGAGACCTCCTGCGGCACCAACCACGACGACTTCGTGCTGTCGGACATCCAGCTGACCCTGCTCGGCGAGGTCGCGGACGGCGAGGAGAACGAGTACACATACTCCTTCGGCGACGGCAACTGCGGCTCCAACAGCGCGCTGCTGACGGAGGCGACGCTCAGCTTCTTCGTGCTCGGCGACCCGCAGGGCACCACCGGCCTGCAGGGCGAGTTGGACACCACGGAACTCGCCAACGGCGAGCACACCATCACCGCGACCACCGCCTCGCGCAAGACGGTGACCAACAAGGTGACCGTCAACAACGCCCCGGCGGGCGCCCCCCGGCTGCTGCCGAAGGACGGCACGCTGGTCAAGGGCGGGCAGTCGGTGTTCGCCGACTTCCCCGCGGGCGCCGACGCCCAGCTGTCCTCGCTGACCGTGGACGGCGACAAGCCGGTCTCCGCACCCCAGTTGGGCAACGGCGCGGCCACGTTCTCCTTCGACGTCGGCGCCAACTCGCTCGACGACAAGTACGACAACCACCTGCTGGTCAACGGCAAGCGGATCGACCTCGGCGGCACCTGGGCCGGCCAGCGGGTGGACATCGCGATCCCCGCGCGGTACCTGGTACCCGGTGACAACACGGTCAAGGTCGTCACCGGCCCGTACAAGGAGAGCTGCGGCAACAACCGCGACGACTTCGACATCTCCGGTCTGCGGCTCGCCCTGGACGGCGCCACCGTCACCGGCAAGGACATCGCCGCGTCCTATGCGATGGGCGACGGCGCCTGCGGCAGCGCCACCGACCGTCTGCCTGAGGCCGAACTCCACTACACGATCGACGCCCCGGCCGTCGCCGTCACCGACACGCTCGGCTCCGGCGACGCCACCCTCGGCTTCACCGTGGGCAGCAACTCGATCGAGGCCCGCTACCAGAACCACATCCTGGTCAACGGGCAAAAGCTCGTGCTGGACGCCGACTACGTCAGCCGGCACGTCGACCTGACCTTCCCCAACGAGTGGCTGGTGCCCGGCTGGAACACCGTCGACGTCGTCACCGGCACCTACGCCACCTCGTGCGGTGACAACCGGGACGACTTCGCGCTGTCCGGCATCACACTGACCCCCCTCGGCGGCACCGCCGAGGGCCGTATGGTCAAGGGCTCCTACAGCTTCGGCGACGGCAACTGCGGTGACAACGTCAACCCGCTGACCGAGGTCGACCTGGAGTTCTTCGTGGACGGCCCGGCCAAGGGCGTCCGCGCCGACCTCGACACCGCGAAGATCAAGGACGGGCGGCACACGCTGGCCGCCACCTCGAAGTCCGGCAGGACGGCCACCCGTGTCCTGGTCACCGACAACTCGGCGCCCGAGGTCGCGAGCAGCACCCCGAAGGCCGGTCAGCGGATCACCGCGTCGGTCGTGCTCGGCGTGCAGATGAAGGACTTCTCCGGCGTGGTGGACGGCCCGGACATCAAGCTCGACGGCAAGGCGGTCAAGGCCGGTGCCGAGATCGGGCCCGGCCTGTCCGCGGGGGCCACACGCTCTTTGTGACCGCCACCGACTCCCTGGGCAACACCGGCACCCGCGAGGTGGAGTTCACCTCAGCCGGCATCCCGGACACCCCCGCACAGCTGACCCCTGCGTCCGGCACCACCGACGCCGGCCGCAGTGTCACGCTGTCCGCGAAGGTGGCCGAGCCCGACGGCGGCGATGTGACCGCCACATTCTCCGAGGCCGAGATCCTCACCCCGAACCGGGTGTACCAGGGCACGGCCACCGCCGTCCCGACCACACTGAAGGTCAAGGGCGAGAAGAAGGTCAAGGCCGCGCATCTCGCACCCGCCGACGGCAGGACGCTCACCGCGCCGTCCTCCTCCGACGTCACCTTCCAGCGGTTCGACGTCCAGGTCAAGAGCCACGTCGACCAGCCGGTGCTGCGCTGGGAGGGCGTCATCGACCCCGAGCGCCTGGCCTCGCTGCGGGCGTGGAACAACGACACCGGCCAGTGGGACGTCGTGACCAGCGCCCGCGGCGCCGCCGAACGGGTCCTCCCCCGGCTCGGGCTCACCGAGATCGGCGGCTACCAGCCCGAGGACCAACTCCAGTTCGGTGCGAGCTTCTTCCGGCTGCTCCAGTTCGACGTGGCCCGCTCCGAGCTGACCGTCGACACCTACTCGCCGCTGCTCGACGAGTTCGGCGCCACCGAGTACGACACCGACCACCGCTACGACGGCACCGAGGACAACATGGTGCTGCCGATCGACCTCAACTCCCGCAAGACGACGTTCCGGACCGACTCGGTCGCGCTGTACGACCCGGTCGGCGTCGTCGGGCGCACGAAGGTCACATCCGGTGAGGTCGCCTCGGTGACCTGGCGGAACCTCAAGCCGGGCTCCACCACCCGGGACGACGCGACGTGCACGGCCCGCACCGTGGGCGCCGTGGACATCCGCGTCCGCGGCGCACGCCCCTACGCCGTACTCACCCTCGCCTTCATCTGCCCGGCAGGCGCCACCGGGCCGGTCACCGTCTCCAGCGCGCTGTTCCCCGACGCCGAGAGCTTCGTGCACAGCACGAGGACGATCGTGCACTACGACATCGACGGCGGGCGGGGCTCGCGGATCCTCACCGTCACCGACCCCTCCGTCACCGCCGCCGCGGCCCAGGGGCAGGAGTCCCACCAGGTCCGGGAGTTCTTCTGGCTGGGCACCGAGCACCTGCTGTTCGGCCTCGACCACATCCTCTTCCTGCTCTCGCTGCTCATCGGGGCGCGCGGTCTGCGGGACATCACGCTCACGGCGACCGCGTTCACCGCCGCGCACAGCATCACGTTCCTGCTGGCCGCGTGCGGCGTCGTGGATGTGCCCGCCCAACTGGTGGAGCCGGTGATCGCCGCGTCCATCGCCGTCGTCGCGATCGCCGCCTTCCGGCTGCGCGACCGCACGGACACCGCGCGCCGGCGACTGCCCATCGTCTTCGTCTTCGGTCTCGTGCACGGCCTCGGCTTCGCCGGGTCGCTGGGTATCGACGAACGCTGGTCCTGGGAACTGCTGTTGTCGCTCCTCAGCTTCAACGTCGGTATCGAGGCGGTGCAGTTGGGCATCATCCTCGTGGTGTTCCCGCTGCTGCTCCTGCTGCGCCGTTCACCGGTCCACCGCTGGGTGCTGCCGGCCCTGACCGCACCCATCGTGCTCGTCAGCCTCTACTGGCTCTGGGACCGGGTGGCGGTCAGCGCCTGACGCCCGCCGTCCCGAACAGTCGTGAGCCGTCCCCGCCGCGGGTAGCACTGAGTCACCACTGCACTCCACATGGTGCCGACCGTGCCGTGTGCCGACGATGACGATGGGGAGGCCGGGTGGACAGCTCGGGACCGGGAGACTTACGCGAGACGGTCACGCTGGGCGTCGAGGAGGAGTTTCTGCTCCTGGACCGCAAGGCGTACCGGCCCGTGGGGCGGGGCAGTCAGGTGCTGGAGGCCGGCCGCCGGCGGTTGCGGCCCGAACAGCTGGTGCCGGAGATCTCCCAGGCGATGGTGGAGACGGTCAGCGGTGTGTGCGGCACCGGGGACCAGCTCCGCGGGGAACTCGTGCGGCTGCGCGGGGCCGCCGCATGGGCCGCGGGGGAAGCGGAGTGTCTGCTGCTCGCCTCGGGAACCTCGCCGATCGGGCGGACCGGACCGGGGGGTGAGGACGATCCTCCGGAGGTACCGCCGCTGCGCGAACAGCCGCGGTACCGGCGCATCCTGGAGCGTTTCGGGCCGCTCGTACGCGACCAGGGCGTATGTTCCTGTCATGTACATGTAGGAGTGCCGGATGTGGCCACCGCCGTCGCGGTCGTCAACCATCTGCGCCCCTGGCTGCCGCTGCTGCTCGCGCTGACCGCCAACTCGCCCTACTGGAACGGCGCCGACACCGGATACGCGAGCTGGCGCACCATGCTCTGGCGCCGATGGCCCACGGCCGGGCCGCCCCCCGTGCTGCGCTCGGCCGAACACTACGAGGAGGTCGTCCGGTCCCTCGTGGCCAGCGGTGCGGCCCTGGACCCGGGGATGGTCTACTGGTATGCCCGCCCTTCGCGGCATGTACCGACCGTCGAGGTCCGCGTCGCCGACGTACTGCCGACCGTGGCCGAGACGGTGGCCTACGCGCTGGTGGTGCGGGCCGTGGTGGTACGCGCCCGCGCCGCGGTCCGTGCGGGCGTCCTCCCGCCGCGGGTGGAGCAGGACGTGCTCGTCGCCGCCTGCTGGCAGGCGGCGCACGAAGGGGTCACCGGAGCACTGCTGGACCTCATCGGGGGCTCGGCCCCCGCGGCCACCCCGGTCGTGCGGCAGATGGAGACGGCGCGCCGCCTGCTCGGGCCCCATCTGCCGGACCCCGGCGAACGGGCGCTGGTGAACGCCTGGCTGGACCGGCTCGCCGACGAGGGCGGCGCCGCCGACCGCCAGCGGGCAGTGCACCGCGGCACCGGCCGCCTGGACGGGCTCGTCGACCACCTCACCCTCACCGACCCGGACCACACCCCCGAAACCCCGACCGATCCGGGCCATGTCCCCGAGACCCTGGCCGATTCGGGCCACGCCCCCGAAGCCCTGGCCGGTCCGGGCCATGTCCCCGAGACCGTGGCCGATTCGGGCCATGTCCCCGAAGCCCTCACCGGTCCGGACCACGCCCCCGAAGCGCTGGCCGGTCCGGGCCACGCCGCCGAAACCCCGGCCGGTCCGGGTCATGCCCCCGAGACCCTCACCGACCCGGACCACACCCCCGAAACCCCGGCCAATCCGGGCCATGCCCGCGAAACCCTGGCCGATTCGGGCCATGTCCCCGAAGCGCTGGCCGGTCCGGGCCACGCCGCCGAAACTCCGGCCGGTCCGGGCCATGTCCCCGAGACCCTGGCCGATTCGGGCCATGTCCCCGAAGCGCTGGCCGGTCCGGGCCACGCCCCCGAAACCCCGGCCGGTCCGGGCCATGCCCCCGGAGCGGACTGTGCTTCGTTCTTCCGTTCCGCGCCGTCCGCTTCCGAGCCGGAGGAGACGAGCTGACCGAGCGGGCGCCCCGTGCGGACCCGCGCTCACCCGCCGGGGCAGTTCCCGTCCGTGGCCCTCGCATGCCATCGGCCGACGGACATGGTCACGGTCACCGTGTCGGCGGACGGTGTGCCGATGCGGTGCGCCGCGGCGGCCGTACAGACCAGTTGCCGCGTCGCGAGGCGGGACAGCCTGTCGATGCCGCCGGGGAGCCGGACCGTGATCGTGTCGCCCTTCACCGACACGGTCGGGGTGTCCGCCGGGGTCTTCCCGGGTACGGCGAAGGCCCCGCCCGGTGCCGGGGGCACGGCGGCCGGTGCGCCGGGCACTTCGGTGGACAGGCTCCCGAGCCCTTCGGCGGGCGTCGGTCCGGCGAAGAGCAGTTCCACGGCCGCCCGGACGTCCCCGGGACTGGGGGTGGTGCGCGACACCGCGACGAGCGCCCCGTCCCGGACGAAGTACACCGGTGTCGCCGGTACGATCCCGCTCGCCGGACCGCCGGCCTGCACCACCCCGGTCGCGGGAATCCCGCAGGCGGTAAGCGCGAAGAGCGCCGGCGCGAGCAGCGGCACGAGCCGGCGGGTGGCCTTCATGTCCGGTTCTCCTCGGGCATGTCGTCCCGCCGCAGCGGGAGTTCCACGGTGAACAGGGCGCCGCCCGCCGGATGGTTCGCCGCGCGGACGGTGCCGGCGTGCATCCGGACGTTCTCGGCGGTGATCGACAGGCCGAGCCCGCTGCCCTCCGAGCGGGTCCTCGCGCCGTCCGACTTGTAGAACCGCTCGAAGACATGCGGCAGTACGTCGTCGGGGATGCCGGGCCCGCTGTCCCGTACCTCGATGACCGCGAGGCGCTCGGCCCCGGCGGTGTCGCGCGCGTGCAGGCGCACCCGCACCGGACGGGCGCCGTGCCCAAGGGCGTTGCCGACCAGATTGGCGACGACCACGTCGAGGCGGCGCGGATCGACGCGACCGCGCAGCGCGTCGGGCGGCGGCAGCTCCGTCTGTACCGACTCGGACCAGCCGCGGGCGGCGAGCGTACGCCGGACGGACTCGGCGAGATCGATCTCGTCCAGGTGCAGCACCGCAGCGCCCGCGTCGAACCGGGACATCTCCATCAAGTCGTCGACCAGGCAGGCGAGTTTCACGGTCTCCTCACTGATCAGCCGCACCGCGGTGGCCGTGTCCGGATCGAGACGGGCGGCGTCCTCGTCCAGCACGTCCGTGACCGCCGACATGGCGGCCAGCGGAGTGCGCAGTTCGTGCGAGACATCCGCGGCGAAGCGGCGGGCCCGGGCCTCCATCTCCCGCAACTCCGCCACCGACGCCTCCAGCGCGGCGGCCGTCTCGTTGAACGTGTGCGACAGATCGGCGAGTTCGTCGGAGCCGTTGACCGCGAGCCGCGTGTCGAGGCGGCCCTGGGCGATACTGCGGGTGGCCTGCCGCAGCGCCCGCACCGGCAGCAGCACACCACGGGCGGCCAGCAGGGCGAGCACCACGGCGAGGACGAGCGCCGGTACCAGGGCGCGCTCGACGGCGGTGACCAGGGCGTCGACGTACGCCTGCTCGGTGGTCTGCGGGACGACGAGGAACACCTGCACCCCGGACGACATCTCTCGCCCGTCCGGGGGGCCGAAGGTGACAGACATGCCCACGACCAGTGAGGTGCGCCCGTTGCTGCGCACCCGCTGGAAGACCGTGGCCCGGCTGGACCCGACGGCCCCCCGCACGGCCGGCGTCAGCTCCTCGAAGCGGTCGCCGGGGACGGAGGCCGCGCTCAACTCCCGGAACGCGACCAGCACACGCCAGTGGCCCTGCCCCTCGGCGGCCGCCACGTCGGACGCGAACCGCTGCAACGCCGACCGGTCGGGCGGAAAACCGAGCTCGGGGGCGCGCTGGCTCACCTGGGTCCGCAGCTGTCTGATCACGGCGTCCTGGCTCTGCTGGAGCACTCCGGTGCGCGCCTCCCGGAAGGTCAGGGCGCCCGTCGTGGTGGCGGCGACGGTGGCGACGAGCCCGAAGCCGACCACCAGGCGTGGCCGCAGACCGCGCAGCCGGGGCACCCTCACCGGGCGGCGAAGCGGTAGCCGAAACCGCGCACGGTATGGATGTAGCGGGGCGCGCGCGGCGGCTCGTCCAGCTTGGTGCGCAGTCGTTTGACACAGGCGTCCACCAGGCGGGCGTCGCCGTGGTAGTCGTGCTCCCAGACCGCCTCCAGCAACTGCTGCCGGCTGAACACCTGGCCGGGTGCGGCGGACAGGGTGAGCAGCAGCCGCCGCTCGGAGGGGGCGAGCGGGATCGGCACGCCGTTCAGGGTGACGGCGAGCCCGGCCCGGTCGACGGCCAGCTCCCCGTAGGTGTCGATCTTCGGCAGGGCGGGGTCGGCGGACGTCCCGCCGGCCCGGCGCAGTACGGCGCGGATGCGCGCGTCGAGCACCCGCGCCTGCACGGGCTTGACCACATAGTCGTCGGCGCCCGCCTCCAGCCCGACCACGATGTCCACCTCGTCGCCCCGCGCGGTCGCCATGATGATCGGCAGCGTCTGGTCGACGGCCCGTATGCCGCGGCACACCTCAAGACCCGGCATGCCGGGCAGCATCAGATCGAGGACGACGATGTCCGGCCGGAAGGACCGAAGCCGGTCCATCCCCTCCTCCCCGGTCCCGGCGGCGACGACATCATGGCTCTGCCTGCGCAGGGCCAGGGTGACGCCCTCGCGGACGGCGCGGTCGTCTTCGATCAGCAGTACACGTGGCATGGGCCCAGTATCGGTACGCCGTACGCCCGGCCGGAAAACTGTTACCGGGTTCCTTGCAGAAAGCCCCGGCGTTCACGCCGGGGATGAATGCATCTCAAGATTGCTCTGACGTGCACTTTTAGAGCGGACGTTTTTG
>NZ_JBEPAP010000117.1:0-10368 GCF_040298665.1 Streptomyces sp. NPDC001508 | reverse complement strand
TCGTCCACGCCGACGACTGGCCGGCCTACACCGCGAGCCGCGGCGCCTACTTCGACATCACCGCCGAAGCACCCGGCCATGTCTCGCACTCCTACAAGGAGTTGGCCGCCCTGTTCGCCTCCGGGCGCTGGCGGGACGCCGAGTCGGCCC
This sequence comes from Streptomyces sp. NPDC001508, assembly GCF_040298665.1. NCBI lineage: Bacteria > Bacillati > Actinomycetota > Actinomycetes > Kitasatosporales > Streptomycetaceae > Streptomyces > Streptomyces sp. NPDC001508. Next base: position 10,218 of record NZ_JBEPAP010000117.1, on the reverse strand, counting down.
GGCTGCGGAATCGATTCCGCTCCCGCTTCTGCGAGTTCGACGACGGACGGGCCGCCGAGCGCGTCGTACGGACGCTGCTGCTCGGCGAGACGGGGTGGACACCGGAGCCGACGGCGAGCCAGGCGTCCGACGCGACCACGCTCGCCTCCGGCGTTCGCGGCGCATGAGAGGCCCCGGCATTCGACGCGGCCCGATATGGGAATCATTCGCAAGGTATTGAGTGACTTACCGAAGAAATTCCCATCGGCTGATGGTGAGTGCCGTGGACGTCCTGTTCCGCGGGCCGCTCGAAGGATCAGCGGGCATTAAGGATGAATTCTCCGGCGATCCACGATCCATGGTTTCTTCACCGGTACCTCTCTCGTTTATAAGCCGCAGGCCATGGTGCGAGGCGTTCATGCCGTCCTCGTTCGGCTCGTGCCGTCACGGTCCATGGCCGCCGCGACAGCGCCCGGTCCCTCCTCCCCGGTCCCGGGGCCGAGGTCTGCTGACCCCTTCTTCGAACAGGAAGACAACGAGAGTGCGACAAACCCTGAGCAAGGGCATGGTCATGGCCGCCGCCGCGACAAGCGTCCTGGTGGGCGGCTCCGACGCGTACGCCGCCCCCCAGGTGCAAGGAATCACGCTGGACGTGCCCGACACGCTGTCGGGCAACACCGTCCAGGTGTCGGCGGACCTGCCGGTCGACGTGTGCGGCAACACCATCCAGGCGCTCACCCCGGCTGCCCCCGGCACCTCCTGCGCCCCCACCACAGCCGGCAAACCGAACACACCTGCCCTGCCCGACCACACTCCCGACCGCGACACCTCATCCACCGCCCGACCCCAGACCCCCACCACAGCCCCCGACCACACCACACCGGACAGCACCGCACACACACCCCAGGTACTGTCCGGCAACACCATCGACACAACGGTCGACCTGCCCATCGACGTCTGCGGCAACACCATCCAGGCGCTCACCCCGACGGTCCCCGGCACCTCCTGCGCCCCCACCACGGCCGACAGCCCGCCGCCCACCCCGGCCAACCCCGCCCCCAACAGACCGACCACGACGGCCGACCCCACCCAACCAGCAACCACCACAGACACACCCCCCGTACTGTCCGGCAACACCGTCAACACAACGGTGGAGCTGCCGGTCGACGTCTGCGGCAACACCATCCAGGCGCTCACCCCGGCTGCCCCTGGCACCTCCTGCGGCAACACCCCCGACGGTGACGGTCCGTCCACCTCCCGGCCGCACACTGACGGGCCTGCGGGTCCGGGGGTCACACCGCCCTCGGATCGCGGGCCGGTCACTCCGCCCGTCTCTCTGCCCACGGTGCCGATCACGCTGCCGTCCGTCCCCGGGGTGCCCCTGTACCCGGCCGGCCCCTCGGCGCAGCCCCCTTCGGGGATCGTCACGCCCGCCGTCCCGGCCGTGGACCTGCCGCCCCTGTCCGTCTCGGTGCCGGCGATCTCGCCTCCCGCGACCGGCACCACGCCGACGACGCCCCTGTCCTCGGACGGCGGCCCGGCCGGTTCGACGACCTCGTCTCCCGGCGCTCCGACGGCACCCCAGAGCCCGGAGCAGGGCCCTGCGACTCCCTCACCCGCTACGCCCTCTTCGCCGTCCTCGCCCACGGTGCCCCAGCGGCCGGTGCCTCCCGCGGCGCCGGAGTCCTCGACGCCCGCCGTCCCCACCGCCCCGGCAGGGCCCAGGCCCTCGGATCGCGGGCCGGTCATCGCCCCGGCGACCCCGCTGTCGCCGACGCGTGTCCCGACCACTGCCACCGTCTCTACGGTCACGACCGTCCCGGCGTCCGTGCCGGACGGTAGCGGCCCGGCCACCCCGGTGACGGTGCCCGCGCAGTCCGCGGCCCTTCCCCGGACCTCCACCGGCACCACCCCGACGGCGCCGCTGTCACCGGGTGACGACCCGGCCACCCCGACGGCCGCGGCACCCGCCAAGACGGGCGGGATGGCCAGCACCGGCACCGAGGTGATGCTCACGGCCACCGGCGCCGTCGCCGCACTGCTGGCGGGCGGGGCCATCGTGTATCGCCGCAGAAACTCCCGTCGGTAGCGCCGACGGCACCGGCGGGGCCCACCCCGCCGGGTCCGGCCGGACAGCGGTGGCACGAGTGGCTGTGTGCGGCCGCGCCGGACGGGGGACGGCCTGCCCTGCTGCCCTTCGACAGAGGTCAGCAGGGCAAGCCTGCCGAGGCGCCGCGAGAAGCGTTCCGCGGACGCGCTTGGACCACCTGATGCCCTCGGGGGCTCCGGGGCGTGTTACTGGCCGATGGAGCCCTGTTGGACAGGGGAACGACGCAACGCTCTTCCCACGGCACCTCCTTGTGGCCCGATCGGTTCGGGGGCGCTGGAGAACTCGTCGCCCGCCTCGCTGTACGGAAGAGCCGTCCTCCCGGCCATGGCCAGGGCGATCTCGGCGATGCGCTCACTGGCCTTACCGTCACCGAAGGGACACGGCCGGCCGGCCAGCGCACTCACCAGGTCGGGGTTGAGCAGGATCCGAGTGATCTCCTCGGAGATCTCCTCCTTGTGGCGCACGCGTACGGCGAAACCGGCCGCGATCGTTTCGGGCCGCTCCGTGTTCTTCCTGACCACGATCAGTGGCTTCTTGATGATCGTGCACTCCTCCTGGAGCCCGCCCGAGTCGGAGATCAGCAAGCGTGCGCTGCCGGCCAGCGAGAGGAAGGCGGAATGGTCGAGCGGGGGAATGCAGCGGAGTCGCGAGAGCGGTCCGGCCAGTCCGAAGGAGTGGGCGCTGCTGACCGTCCTCGGATGCGCCGGGAAAACCACCGGGATCGGCGAATCGGCAAGCGCGTCGATGATTTCGGAGAGTCGCTCCGGAGCATCCGTGTTCTCCGGACGGTGAATCGTCGCGATGATGAACTCGTTCTCCCTGAGTCCATATCGGTCGAGTAATTCACGGGTTTCCAGTGGGCCCGGCATGGATTCGTGGGTGGCCTCCACGATGGTGTTGCCCGTCACCCTGATCCTGTGCAGCGGGATTCCTTCGGAGACGAGGTTCGCGGCATTCCATGACGTGGGGGCGCAGTGCACGTCGGCCAGGACGGACACCAGACGCCGGTTGATCTCCTCCGGCATGGTCCGGTCGTTGGACCGAAGGCCCGCTTCCACGTGCAGGACGGGGATTCCGCAGTAGTTCGCGGCCTGCGCGCCCGCGGATGTCGCGTTGGTGTCGCCCTGCACGATGACCACCTTCGGAGGCGACTGCCGGAAGTGCTCGGCGAGTTGCTGGGTGGCCCGCGCGATCTGCACACTGCGGTGGGCGGCGCTGACCCCGGTCAGACGCACATGCGGCTCGGGGAGTTTGAACGCGTGGAAGAAACTGTCGGAGAGTTCCCTGTCGTAGTGCTGCCCGGTGTAGAAGATCGAGGCACGTGGTCCGAGACCGCGGATCACTCCGGCCAGCTTGATGATCTCCGGACGCGTGCCCAGCACCACCGCGATGTCGTTTGTCTCGTTCATGGGTCATTGGCTCCAATACAGAACGGGATGGTTGGCGCGCCCCCTGCGGAGCGAGGCACTTCTAGGCACGGAAGAGGCTGTTGAGTTCGTCGATCTCCTGATAGAGACGGCTGCATGCGCCGCATTCCTCTACATGCAGTGCCACCTCTTCGGATGCGCACTCACTGAGACGTCCGCGGGAATACGCGGCAAGCCTTCGCACATAGCCAGAGCACTGCCCGTGATATCTCCACTGGCCGAGATGGACCGTGAGATATGCCTGCCGCAGGCCCTCTTTCGCCCGGTAGGCCAAGGCCGCGACGCTGTTCGGGCTGATGCCCATGCTGTTGGCGATGGCCGCGGGCTGCTGGGACTGCACGATGGTGAACCAGAGGACGGTTCTCCACCGGTCCGAGAGGGAGGCGAGCGCTTCTATCGCCAGCCCGTTCTCATAGTTCTTGAGGGCTTCGTATCCCGCCGAGGCCGCGCACTCCACCTCGTAGAGGCTGACGTCCGGCACATACACCTGCCGGCCCGCGTTCCTGCCCCATTCGGCCACCACGTTGCGCAGGACCTTGAGCAGATAGCTCCGAAAGGAGCTGGACGGGCCCCCGCCGGACCGCAGCGCCTGTAGGACTCGGGAGAATGCCTCGGCCACGTAATCCTGTGCGGTGTGGGTGTCGTCGGCGTACATCGCGGCCAGTCGGGTGGCGGCTCTGCGATGCCGGGTGAAGAGTTCCGCGAAGGCATCGGCATCGCCGTCTCGCACTGACTGAGCCAGCTCTTGGTCACTTAACTCGGTTGCCGCGGGGTCGGCGCCTTGGGGGTCTGAGGGGCGGACCGGCGGCGTACGATGTCTGGTTGAATTTGACAAGGACGGCTCCTGGACGAGGATTCGCCGAGGGCGTTCACGGGCGCACGATGAATCCCATCGATTTTCTTGAGAGTCGCCGAGACTCGATAAGCAGAGCGGGTCCTCAGCTCAGGCACGACGGACGGCGTGGTGACATGCCGCTCCTTATGTCCGGGCCCAGGGGGTTGGTACGGGGATTGTCGGACCGGCTCAGGTCATCCGTTGCTCGGATCGTATCCGTGGGGTGCCGCAAAACGTGTTCGGGATCGATACGCCGCCCGTTGCTTGAGGAGCCATTGACTGCGAACTCTCAGGAGGGTCCCCAGCATTGCGCTGAGGACGGACGGCCACGGGCGCCGTGTAAGCCGGGAAGCAAGGAGGCGCCGATCCAGGTCATCACGGCTTTGTCTCCCATGATCGCTGCGGAGGTTTGCCACCCCTTTATATGGCCTTCGCTTCTTCCCGGGGTGAATCCACGCCGTACGCCCAGCGGAAGATGCGACCTTCAGGTCCAGGAAGATCGGATCGTCCCACCCTGGCCGCCGCGCTGAAGCCGGGAGTTCGCGCAGCGGCGCTGTTGTCCGCCCGCAGCGCCAAGGCGGGTGACGGCGTATCACTCGTTCAGCGGCCGATTACCCATTCCGGTCCGTCCGCGTCCGTGAACCATGAACGGGCAGGCGGGCCAGTCGCCGATGGGCCCTCGTTCTCACGCCGTCATGCGACGGTCCCGACTTCCTCGATATGAAAGGCGTCGCCTCAGCAGGATCACCGGTCATCCTGTGCGCCGAGGGCCATGGCCCGGTTTTCTCCGGCCGGGGCGTCGCCGACCGAACGAACACGGACTGCCGATGTGCAAGGGGAATCCTTGGCCCGCAAATCCGACGTACCCCGTCAGCCGCAGACGATCTACCGAAGCATTCCCATCCGTTTTGCCGACGGGCAGCACGGGGTGGGCAGGGCGCCGGGCCACCGCCTTGGGCCGCGCACGCCGGCTGTGCGGTCGGCCGCTGCCGTCGCCGATCGGACCAAGGAACGGGTGCCCACGTGCGGTTCACGCTGACCAGGCGTTCTCGCGGATTCCTCCTCTTCACGGTGTTGGCTCTCGGCCTGTCCTCGTTGCCCGCCTCCGTCGCGTGGGCGGATGACGAGGCAGACCCGGTGAACGGCTCGGGGGCCGCTTCGCGACTCCAACTGCACCGCCTGTACGAGGAGGCGGCACATGCCGCCGGGCGGCACGAGGCATACCGTCGCAGCGCACAGGCCCAGACGACGGCCGTGCGGCTGCTCCGGGCCGAACTCACGCGTCAGCGTAGCGATCTACGCGAACTCAAAGCGGATGTCGGCGAGTTGGCCCGGATCCAGTACCGCGGTGGTCTGCTCCCCGACACACTGTTGGCCCTGACGACGTCCACCCGCCGTGATGCGCTGCGCAATCTCAGCCTTGTGCACAGCGCCCATCATGGTCTGACGGCCTCCTTGCGGCGTGTGCAGAGGAACACGGTGGACCTCACCGAGGCACAGCGGAAGGCCATGGCAGGACTGCGTCTGCTGCGGACGCTCCAGCAGCGGCAGGCGGCGGCCAAGCGGGACATTCAGGCGAAGCTCCGTCGGGCCCGCGCACTGCAGGAGGCGCAAGCGCGGCGCGCGGTCACTCCCTGCCGGGACGGGTCCGCACCGGTCCACCGCGATCTGTCCTCTCTCCTGTTTCCCGTCCGCTCACGCAACCAATGGGTCCTGCCGGTTCAGGGCTATGTGCTCTCGGCCGGGTTCGGGGCGGCGGGCTCGCACTGGGCGCATCGGCACACCGGACAGGACTTCGCCGTCCCGGTGGGTACACCGGTCCATGCCGTGGGCGCCGGAGTGGTCGTCGAGGCCGGCTGTGACGGGGCCTTCGGCAACAACGTCGTCATCCGGCACGGCAACGGGTACTACACGCAGTACGCCCATCTTTCGGTGCTCCGGGTGAGTGTGGGACAAAGCGTCGGACCGGGTGATCCGATCGCGCTTTCCGGTAACACCGGTAATTCATCGGGACCGCATCTTCATTTCGAAGTGCGGGTCACCCAGGAATTCGGTTCGGCAGTGGATCCGGTCATCTGGATGCGAGAACACGGCGTGACTTTTTAACCCTCCACCCGATCGTCAAGAGTTATCATCTGAAAATTCATCAATTTCAGTTGGAAGGCGCTTGAGCAAGCGCCGGGTGCGACACGGAAGGACTACTATGACCCACGCACGGCCCGCCTACTCCGTGTACGTCAGGGGAGTGACTCTTTCTCTTGATCTTCGTGTCCTTCTCCTGCTGAACGAGCGCGATGAATGGGAGCTTCCTGGAGGGCGCCTCGAACGTGGTGAATCACCAGAACAGTGCGTGGTCCGCGAGATCGCGGAGGAATCCGGATGGCAGACGATGGCCGGCCCGCTGCTGGACGTGTGGTCGCACGAACCGGAGCCCGGCCGCAGCATTCTCACCGTCACCTACGGATGCCCCGTGCTGACTCCCCACGCCACCCCCGTGCCGAGCGGCAAGCACCGGCAACTCGGCCTGTTCAGCCCCCACGAGCTGCACAGGGTGCGGATGCACGAGGGATACAGAAACTCCGTCACCGCCTGGCTCAAGGCGGCCCCGACGGTGCGTATGCGAGCAGGCCAGGGGGTCCTCATGGACGGACGATGGGGCCCGACGCCCCCCACCACCGCGCCGGCATGCCCGAGCCCGGCGCACACCATGTGCTGCGCCTGCCAGTGACACCTCCCTGATCCGACCGTCGACCAGCAGTACCGCTTCTACCGAGACAAGGGGTGACCAAAGATCATGGGATCTTTCCTTGTGGTCATCTTGCTCTTCTGCGTGCTCTCCCTGAACGCGTTCTGTGCGTACTTCTGCCTGATGTATGCCGTCGCGCCCAGGCGAAGAAGGGCCACTGGGGCGGACGAGCGGGTCGTGCCGCAGCCGCGGCCCTCGCCGAAGTCGCCCCGCGCTTCCTCGCGTCCCGGTGCCGTGCTCGTGCCCCGTCAACGCGGCACGTCCCGCAGTGAGACATGACTCAGGCACCCGGGTGACGGTCGGTGCCGGGCTCCGGGCCGCCGGGGAAGGGCACAGGGCCCTGACCCCTTGAGCCCGGGAGCCCGAAGCCCCCGGTGCAGAACCGGCAGTGGCCGGGGTGTTACATCGCCGGCGTGCCGGTGCCGAGACGGCGGCGGTAGAGGACGACGCCGGCCCCGGTCACGGCAGCGGCGGCGACGCCCGCCCCGATGGCCGGGTCGACCAGGGGAACCGCCAGGATGTTGGTGTTGGCGGAGGAGACGTTGTTGTCGGTGTCGGGGTCGGCCTCGACACCGTCGACGGTCGCCGTGTTGGTCATCCGGAATCCGTTGGGTCCTGCGGTGCCGGTGACGGAGATGACGGCACTGGACCCCACGGGCAGAGCACCGCCCTGGCAGGAGATGGTGCCGTTGCTCTGGCCGCAGTTGGCGGCGGAGGTGGTGACGCTCGGGTTGAGCAGCCCCGTGGGGATCTGGTCGGTGACGACCCACCCGGAGGAGGCGTTGGGGCCGTAGTTGGTGACGACGATCTGGTAGGTGATCGGGTCTCCCGCGTTCCCCAGTGCCGGACCGGCCTTGGCGATGGACAGATCGGCCGACGCGTCGGCCGCGACCGCCTGCGGCGCGGCCAGCAGCCCGAGCGCACCCCCTGCGGCACCGCCCACCGTGAGCATGATGGCGAGCATCCGCCTTGAGTACTTCTTCATGTGCCTTACTCACCTATCGGGTTGAAGAACCCCTTCCGTTGTCGGAGGGGGTATACGTATCAGATCGTCAGGCTTCTTCCGCATGACGGCCGACTGTCCAGACAGGTGACGCCGTCCGTGAAGGCGCGTCCGCGCCGCCCCGCGGGCACACGGCTCCCGCACCCCACCTCGTCCTCGACGAGAAAACCGCCCGGGCGCAGGCCGTGGTGGATGTCGACGCCGCCCCATCGAGGCGGCCGGCCTCGTCGCCGCTCGGGGAGTGGGGCGTCGTGTCGGGGCCTGTGCGGGGCACTCACCGGTGATCCCCCGATCGCGACGGCGCATCTGGGAGACGATCCCGCGCCGGGCCGAGCCTCTGTTCTGTGCCCTCGTCAGCAGGCTTCGGGCCTGCGCTCATGCGCGTAGGAAGGGGGCGCCACGGCCGCGCTCGCGCATGGGCGATCAACCGATGTGATATGGGTGGATCTTCAATTCACCCGACAATTCGTTCCCTGCGGACGGTCCTTGCCCAACTGTTGCTGCACGGATGTGTGAGCCAGGACGTCACCGCTCCCAGATTCCTCTCGGTGAGAAACATGTCCTCGACTTTCGCCAGCCCGAGCACGACTCATGTACCGGACCGGGCCACCGGCGCCCCCGGCCGCATTCTGCACGTCGTCGAATCACGCGCCCGGAACGCTTTTTCCGCGCTGGGCGAATATCTTTCCGCGGCCCGTCATCTGGAGCACTGGGTACTCGTCACAGAACCCTGCGGGCTTTCGGGAATTCCCCGTGGGATGAGCGGGGCCAGGATCGCTGTCCTGCCCAGCGGTCAACGGGCCCGGCTGCGCGCCATCGGCGACGCCTATGCGGAGGTCAGGCCCGATCGGGTGCACGCGCACTCGTTCGGCGCGGGGGTGTATGTGCGCCTTTCGCCCAGCGTCCCGACGGATGCCATCGTCTACAGCCCGCACGGTTATGCGTTCGAGCGCCAGGACCTGCGTGCCGCGCCTCGGATCCTCGCCCTCGCCTGCGAATATCTGCTCGCGCCGCGTACCGACGTGGTGGCCGTGTGCACTCCTCGGGAGGGGCAGTTGGCGGCGTGCCTGCAGCCCACGGGACGGATCGTCCATGTGCCCCGGGTACCGCACGGCCATGTGCTCGACCCCGCGGATGTGCCGCCTCCCGTGGCCGTGGGGGCGACGGCGGTCGCCATGGGTCCGCTGAGCCCGCAACGGGATCCCGCTTTCTTCGCGCGCGCGGCGGCCGCGGCGGACTCGGACACCACATGGATCTGGATCGGCGACGGGGAATCCCGCTACCGCCGCCTTCTGGAGAGTGCGGGGGTCTGTGTCACGGGGCGGCTGCCGCGCAGGAACGCGCTTCGTCTGCTGCGGACGGCCGATGTGTATGTGCACACGGCGGCCTGGGAGGGAAGCCATGACACCTTGCTCCAGGCGGCGGTGGCCGGCTTGCCCGTCGTGGCCCGCTCGATCCCGGCGCTCAGGGCGCTCCGGCTTCCGGGGCTGGCCCCTACTCCGGAGATCCTGGCCGACACGGTTCTGCGTCTGCTCGGTTCGCCGGTTGACCGCCGTATTCATTCGGAGGCCGTCAGACGCGCCTTTCGATGCCACACCCGTACCACCCAGGCCGCCCGACTGCTCGCGCTCTACGGCTCCGGCAGATGACGCGGCACACCGTCTCCGGTGGTGTCCCGCCCAGTGATGCGGGCGTCCGGGCCCGTGAGTCCGAATTCCCGGTGACCGGCTGACGCGGCTGAACGACCGGTCCTGCCGTGGGAGCCACGGGTGCCGGTCAGAACGGCATACGGCGCCCCACCCAACGGTCACGCCCCCCATCACCGCCATGACGCCACGTCACAGCGACCTGCCCGGCCTTGATCACCAAGGTCTCCATGGCCGGCCGCGGCTTCTGCATAGCGCCAGCGCGGTGGTCGAGTCGCTTGGCAGCGCCGTGAGCAGCCGTAGTCTCACTGATCTCGCGGTTCATCTCAGCGGGGCCCTCGGCACCGGTCTCGGTCAGGAATTCAGCCGGTGAAGCCAGTGAGGTTTTCTCAGCGAAATGATCTTCGCGAAACGTTGTGAACCGCTCATCCCTGGGCGGATCGGATGAACCCACCCTGGTCGTGGGCAGACG
>NZ_JBEPAP010000116.1:0-10666 GCF_040298665.1 Streptomyces sp. NPDC001508 | reverse complement strand
GACACCCGGCGATCGCCGCTGCCCGCACCCCGCAGAAACACCCGGAACCCGCCCGACACCCTTGATCAGAATTCACGCGGTGGATCGAGGATCAGATCTTCGATCTCTTCGGCGGAGGGCTGCTGACGTTGCGGCTGCCGTCTGTGCTGGCGATGTCCGTGGCGGCGAGCGGAGTCGGGCTTCTGGCGCTACGCCTGGCGGGCCCCCGTGTCGGACTGCTGGCCGGGCTGGTGTTTCCGCTCCTTCCCCAGGTACAGAAGTACACGCAGGAAGGCCGCTCGTATGCCATGGTCTGTGCCCTGGTCACCTGGGCCACCTACGCGCTCGTGGTCAGCGTCGCGCATCGCGCCCGGTGGCGGTGGGCGGTCTATGGCTCCGCCATGCTGCTGGCCTGTCTGCTCCATGAGTTCGCGGTCCTCGCCCTGGTCGCACACGGCGTCACACTGGTCGTCTCCCGTGTTCCACGACCGGTACTGAAGGCGTGGAGCGTGGCTGCCGCGGGCGTGGTGGCCGGGCTGTTGCCACTGGCGATCTGCAGTGCGGGACAGTCGGAGCAAATATCCTGGATCGGCGGACCGGTGCGGCTTCATTATTTCCTGATTGTGGCGGTCGTGGGCGTGGCGTGTGCCCGAGCGCCCCTGGGGGGGAGGGGGCCCGTGCGGCTTTCCGCGCTGGCTGTGCCGATTCTTGTGCTTCCGGGCCTTCTGCTGCTGATCGCCTCACTGGTCAAGCCCCTCTTCGTCGACCGTTATGTGGTCTACAGCAACATCGGAATCGCCTTGCTGCTGGGCGCCTGGATGGACTACTTCCACCGGCGGCAGCGGTCTCCCCGCACCGCGTGGATCGCGGCGGTTGCGGTAGTTGGCGTACTGGCCGCGCTCGTCCCGCCGAGCCTGTCGCTGAGGACGCCCCAGAGCCGGAGCAATGACGCCACCGCCATCGGCGCCACCGTACGCAAGGAAGGCCGTCCCGGCGACGGGCTGCTCTATCTCTCCGGCCGGCAACGGATCTTGACTGCGGCCAACCCCGAGGACACCCGCTTTCTCATAGATCTGGCCCTGGCACAGGACCCCGTTTCGTCGAACACACTCGCAGGTGTCGAGCTTCCCGCCCAGGAAATAGCGGCACGCATGCTGGAATTCGACCGGATCGTCGCGGTCCGCGCGGCGCCCTCGCTGACCAACCCGCAGGAGGAAGCGAAAACAAGCACCCTGCGGCGCCACTTCCGCGAGTACGGAACAACCCATGTCAACGGGGCGCGAGTCACCGTCTATGTCCGAGACCACGACCCGTCTCCGAAGGCCGGTCCTCGATCCAACAGCCCGGGAGCGAGCGGTGGGGTGATGAGGTGACCGCGACTGATGCCGACCTGGTCGGCACCACCGCCGTCACGCTGTCTCGACCCGGAAGCCACGGACCCTGACTTGCCGGTCGCTGCTGCCGCGGGAGGCTGCGGCTGTTCTTCGCCGCTGCCCGACTCGTCGCGATCATACGCGGGCGGCGCCTGCGATTCGGCCGCCACTGGCCATGGACGGAAGAGATCACCGACACGATCAGTCGGCTCGGCACCTTCCCGGACTCAGGCTGACCGACACCATCGGGTGGGCGCCGGTTGCCGGGGGCAGAGCTAAAGTCAGGTAGCGATGTGGCAAGTGCCAGCCATGCTGGTGCGCTCGGGGATCACGGCGATCACGTCGATTTCCACTGCTGCGTCCAGGGCCAGGTCGGTGACGCCGACCGTGGTGCGGCACAGAAGCGAACAGTCCTTCGGTGGTTCCAAGGCACTGCAGTCCCGCTACTCGGCAGCCCATCGATGTGACCGGCGCCCGACAGGCCGACCCACTCGCCGACTGAAACGAGCAGGATATGAACGCTGTGAGCCAGCCAGCAACATATGCCAATCCGCATGTGCCCGCACCTGCGAACGCCCGACGAAATATTGTCGGCGCATGCATCGGCACATTCACGGAATATTACGATATTGGCATCTATGCCTTGGTGGCGCCCAGTATCGCCACCTCGTTCTTCCCGCATGGAAACCCCACCGCAGCGACACTGAACACCTTCGCGATCTTCGCTCTGGGGTTCCTCGCTCGACCGCTCGGCGGAATCCTCTTCGGCTTCCTCGGCGACCGGATCGGCCGTACCCGGACACTCGCCGCGGCGATTCTGTTGATGGCAGCGTCGACGGTCGCGATCGGTGTCCTGCCCACCTGGGAAACGGCAGGCGTGCTGGCTCCCCTGCTGCTCCTAGTCTGCCGAGTAGTCCAGAGCATTTCCGTTGGAGGAGAGTTCTCCGGCGCCACCTCCTACCTCATCGAAACCACAGAACCACGCAAACGTGGCACGGTGATCGGAATTCTCAATTCTTCGGTCGCCATCCCCTTCATCGTATCTATCGGCGTGGTCTTCGGAATCTCCGCAGCCCTGTCCGACGCCGCCTTCAACTCATGGGGGTGGCGCATCCCCTTCCTCTTGGCCGCCCCCCTGGGCATCATCGGGCTATATCTGAGGCTGCGGCTCAAGGAGAGCGCCGCCTTCACCGAAATGAAAGAAAATGGCGCAGAGCCGGGAAATCCGCTGATGACCGGCATCCGAACGCAATGGCGCAAGATGCTCCTGCTGTTCTGCGCTGCCGCGGTGACCGCGTCGTCCTACTACATCCTCAGCGCTTACATGGTCACCTACACCACCACAACATTGGGGTACGCCAGAGAGACAGCGCTGCTCGTGAACGGCGCGGCGACCGTATTCTTCGCCGCATCCATCATCCTGGGAGGATTCGCGGCAGACCGCTTCGGCCGTCGACCGGTTATCCTCACTGGCCTGGTGGGCCTCATCTGTCTGGGGATACCGAGCTTCCTTCTCGTCACCGCCGGCCACGCAGCGCTCGCAGTTCTCGGTCAGATCACTTTCGCAATCTGTATGGGTCCGGTCTCGACAACGGTCTTCATCCTGGCCGGTGAGCTGTTTCCCACACCTGTGAGATACACCTGTAACGCAGTCAGCTACAACTTCGCCTACGCCATCTTCGGAGGCAGCGCACCGTTCGTAGCCACCTGGCTGATCGACATCACCGACCTTAAGATCGCGCCCGCGCTCTACACCACTTCGATCGCCACAGTCTCCATCGTCATCCTCGCGATCTTCCTCAAAGAGACACGCGAAGCCGAACTCGGTTGACCGCCCTCGTGCCTGGCTGACACCCACGGCAACGTGGTCGTCGTCTCCACCCGTGGCTGCTCCCCGCACCGCCGACCCTGAGACGGACGCGGAGCCGGACCGTCAGACCGTCGTCGAGGTCGCCGGCAAGCGCCTGGGGTCTCACTCCCCTCCCCCCTCGCCCTGTCCCTGGCCCGTGCCGGCCTCACCGCCGGCGCCCGCCCCAAGCGGCGCGTCGCCAAGAAGTCGGGCCCCGTCGCCTCGCCCACGCAGGGCACCATCGTCAAGGTCGCCGTCGAGGAGGGCCAGGAGGTCAAGGAGGGCGACCTGGTCGTCGTTCTGGAGGCCATGAAGATGGAACAGCCCCTCAACACGCACAAGTCCGGCACCATCAAGGGCCTGTCCGCCGAGATCGGCGCCTCCCTCACCTCCGGCGCCGTGCTGACACTGAACCAGTGACCTTCGTGACTCAGCTTCCGCCTCAAGAGCGCCCTCCTTTCACGTCACGGAACTGTTCCGCTGACTCCGGTAGTGACCAGGGAGATTCACCATGTCCCGCTCAGTGATCGATACCGCCGACACCGGCCCCATCTATGGTGACGGCGTCCCCACCGCCGAGCCGCCCGTTGAATCGGACCAGCGATGCCCAGGTCGCCAACTTGCCCGGCCCGGTGATGCGGCGGGCCGATCTGTATCCGGGCGAGGCGAAGACCGACGCCAAGGACGCCGCAGCGGACGCGGTCCGCGCAAACGGCGGTGCGCGGCCGTTCCATGGTCGCTGCCGCACGCAGGCCGTGGCCGACCACGTCACCTACCACCAGCGCCACACGCGCTCCGGGCAGGGGGATGGCGTCGAACCAGTCACCGCCGACCCCTGCCTGCGCGGGCAGGTACCGCCACGCCACTTCCAGAGCGTTCTGTTTGGGCAGCCCCCGTGGCAGCACGGCTGCGCTGCAAGGTCGCGCCATCGCATGCTCCCGCGTAAAGCGCCGCGCATTGTCGATACAGACAGCCGCCCTTGCCGCCAGTTCCTACGCGAAGAGCCCAAGCTGCGCTCGCCCTGTCTCCGACGCTCGCGCCTGCGGTGTTGCCGCCTTGAATGTGATCGCCTCGTCCACCGGACACAGGGGCACCGCGTTGGGGTGACCGCTGTGGGATCGGCCCTGGTCGCGGTGCTGCCCGACCAGGTTCCCGAGCGCCAGCGGGGAGTGGTGTCCGGGATCCTCGGGGTCTGTCTGCCGGTCGGGCTGGTCGGCGCCACCTACCTGGTGCAACTGGCATCGCCGAACATGACGCTGATGTTGTTGCTCCCGGCCGTGGTGGGGGCGGTGATCGTGTTGGGCTTCGCGGTCGTGTTCCGCGACCGACGGCTCGACCCCACGCACCGGCCCGCCTGGTCACTACGCGAGCTGGCCGGCACGTTCTACGTCGACCCGCGGCGCAACCCCGACTTCGGGTGGGCTTGGGCCAGCCGGTTCCTGTTCATTCTCGCCTACTCGTTCCTCACCACCTACCAGTCGTTCTACCTGCTGAACAAGCTCGGCAGCTCCGAAGAGGAGGTGCCCCATCAGATCTTCCTCACCACCCTCGTGCTTTCGGCCACGACCGTGGTGGCGAGCCTGGTCAGCGGCAAGCTGTCCGATGCCACCGGACGCCGCAAGATCTTCGTGCTGCTCGCTGCGATCATCTACGGGGCCGGGCTCTTCGTCGCGGCGGCTGCCGGGCAGCTCAGTGTCTTCCTGGTCGCGATGATGATCGCGGGACTCGGCTTCGGCGCCTACTTCGCGGTCGACCTCGCGCTGGTGGCCGACGTACTGCCCGATCCGGGAAACGCGGCGTCCAAGGACATGGGCGTGTTCAACATCGCCAGCACCCTGCCGCAGTCCCTCGCCCCGGCGGTCGCCCCGGCCATTCTCGCGATCGGCAGCGGGTCGTACGCCGTCCTCTTCGCCACGGCCGGAGTCACCGCCGCGCTGGCCGCACTGATCATTCTCCGAGTCAGGAAGGTGCGATGACCGACCAACCGCAGGACCTGTCCGAGAATCAGTTGCGCAAGCGCGTCGAAGCGCTGAGCCTCCGGCAAAAGGTCCGGTTGCTCACCGGTGAGGACTTCTGGTCGGTTGCCGCGGAGCCCTTGGCGGGGCTGCGACGGCTGGTGTTCTCCGACGGTCCTGCCGGTGTGCGTGGCGAGGCCTGGGACGAGCGAAACCCGTCGGCCAACGTGCCGTCACCGACCGCGCTGGCGGCGACGTGGGACGAGAGCCGCATCGAGCGGCTGGGCGGGTTGCTGGCCGCAGAAGCCCGGCGCAAGGGGGTGGATGTGCTGCTCGCCCCGACGATCAACCTGCACCGCACTCCTTACGGTGGGCGGCATTTCGAGTGCTTCAGCGAGGACCCGGTACTCACTGGGCGGATCGGCGCCGCTTATGTCCGCGGCCTGCAGTCCGCGGGTGTCGGGGCCACCGTCAAACATTTCGTGGCCAACGACTCCGAGACCGAGCGGTTCACGGTGGATGTCCAGGTGGCCGAACGGGTACTGCGGGAGCTGTATCTGGCGCCGTTCGAAGCGATCGTCCGTGAAGCGCGGGCCTGGGTGGTGATGGCCGCCTACAACGCGGTCAACGGAACCACCATGACAGAGCATCCTCTACTGCGTGAGGTACTCAAGGACGAATGGGGGTTCGACGGGCTCGTAGTCTCCGACTGGTACGCAGGCCGGTCACTGGCCGCGGCCTCCGACGGCCTGCTCGACCTGGTGATGCCCGGCCCGTCCGGCCCCTGGGGTGACGCCCTGGTGGCGGCCGTGGCTGCGGGACATCTTCCCGAGCATGCTGTGGACGACAAGGTTCTCCGCCTGCTGCGGCTGGCCGGCCGCGTGGGTGCGCTCGACGGTGCCCGGCCCGCGACGCCCTCGTGGACCACTGAGCAGAGCAGAGCGGAGCTACGCGAGACGGCCGCCGCCGGCTTCGTCCTCGCGCGCAACGAACCCGCGGAAGCCGGCGAGGCGCGCCTGCTGCCGCTGTCGCCGGGCCGGCTGCGTCGCGTCGCGGTTGTCGGGCCCAACGCGGCGGTGGCACGCACGCTCGGCGGCGGCAGCGCCACCGTCTTTCCGCCCTTCACGGTCTCGCCGCTCGACGGTCTGCGTGCGGCGCTCGGCCCCGATGTATGTGTCGACCATGCGCGCGGTGGTCGCAGCTCGCGCCGGGTGCCCGCGGCCCGGCCCGAAATGCTGTACGGACCGAATGGCCACGGGACGGGGGTCGAGCTGTGTTTCTTCGATACGGAAGGCACACTGCTGGGGAGCGAGACGCGCGAGAGCGCGACATTCACCTGGCTGGGCGGCACTGCCGGTGCCACCATCCCGATCGAACAGGTCGCCGCGTTCGAGCTGCGCACCCGAGTGCGCGCCGACAGCGCCGGCACCTACCTGATCGGTGCGGCCGGCGTGGGCAGGATCACGATGACCGTCGGCGGCTCCGTACGTATCGACACACACCTGGGGCTGACGGCCGATGCCGACCCTGTCGAGCGGATGATGCGCCCGCCGCAGGAGACCGTGCCCGTGCCGCTCGACGCGGGCGAACAGGTCGGCATCATGCTGCGCTACGAGCCGCCGTCATTCGCCGGTGAGGGTTTCACGGACGCCGCGATCCTGTCGTTCCAGCTGCTCGTCGGCGCCGACGGCGACGACGACGCGGAGCTGGCGGAGGCTGTCGCGCTGGCCGGCGAAGCAGATGTGGCTGTGGTGGTGGTCGGCACCACCGACGAGGTGGAGAGCGAAGGCTTCGACCGTGCGTCCCTTTCGTTGCCGGTACGGCAGGATGAGCTTGTGCGCCGCGTTCGCGCTGCCAACCCACGGACGGTCGTGGCCGTCAACGCCGGCGCACCGGTGCTTCTGCCATGGGCCGACGAGGTGCCCGCTGTGTTGTTGACCTGGTTCCCGGGACAGGAGTTCGGCAACGCGCTCGCTGACGTTCTGCTCGGGATCAGCGAGCCCGGCGGTCGTCTCCCCGTCACCTGGCCCCAAGCCGAGCGGGGCTTGCCCGGCACGACGCCCGTCGGCGGAAAGCTCGACTACAACGAGGGTCTGTTCATCGGTTATCGCCGATACGAACGCGATGGGGAAGAGCCGCTCTACCGCTTCGGGCATGGCCTGGGTTACACCACTTGGGAGTGTCACTCCGTGGAGCTGTCGCCGGGGGACGGCGACGATGGCGCGGTGATCGTGACGGTGCGACTGCACAACACCGGCACCCGCCGGGGCCGGGAGGTCGTTCAGGTCTTTCTGAGCCGCCCGGACAGCGCGATCGAGCGGGTGCCGCGCTGGCTCGCCGGGTTCGGCTCAGCCGAGGCCGAACCGGACCAACAGGTCGAGGTACGGGTGGCGTTGCCGCGGCGGGCCTTTGAGCACTGGGATGCCGCCGGCCGTCGCTGGGCGGTGGAGGCCGGCGAGTTCCAGGTCGCGGTCCAGACGTCGTCGGGCTCTGCGCTCCTCGGCCTCGACACTGGTCTTCTGCGGGACTGAGCTGCGGGAGCCGGATTCGTCCGGCTCCCGGGTCACCGGACGAGGCGGTCCACGACCGCTCCGCCGAGGCGGGGAACCAGCAAGCACTGAAGTGAGGATCAACAGAGGGATGGACGACGCGATGCAAGATTCACGGCTGATCCGGGTCGGAATGGGACAGATGTATGTGGAGCCGGGTGATCTGGAAGGAAACCTTCAGCGTGCAGAGACAATGGTGGGCAAGGCAGCCGAGGCCGGTTGCGACGTCATCGTACTTCCCGAATGCTGTGATCTCGGCTGGACCCACGCGAGCGCGCTGACTCGTTCCGCTCCGATTCCTGGTGCCACTTCCGCCGCGTTCGCCTCCTTCGCCCGTGACAACGGCATCGCGGTGATCGCCGGTGTCACCGAACGCGACCACGACCGGGTCTTCAACTCGGCGATCGCTATGGACGCATCAGGAACGCTACTGGCGAAACACCAGAAGATCGCCGAACTCTCCTTCGCTCGGCAGGTCTACCAAACCGGGTCCTCTGTGCAGGCGTTCGACATGCTCGGAACGCGGATCGGCATGACCGTCTGTGCCGACAACGCCGACGCGGATCAGCCCGTCCTCGCCGGTGCGCTCGGCCTTATGGGCGCCCGGATCCTCCTCTCGCCCTGCGCGTGGGCGGTTCCGCCGGACCACGACAACGTGGCAACTCCGTACGGTGAGCCGTGGGAAAGCTCCTATCCGCGTATCGCCAGGCAGTACAACATGGCGGTGGTGGGAGTGAGCAATGTGGGTCCGGTCGTCGGCGGCGAGTGGGACGGGCACCGTTGCATCGGCAGTTCGCTCGCGGTCGATCACTCGGGCGAGATCATTGCGAAGCTTCCGTACGGGATCGACGCTGAGGTGCTGCACACCATCGAGGTCGCGGCCTGAGAAGTCATCTCATTTCAAGCTCTCCGCGAGAGTCCGGCTCGTGTTCATCCGACACCTGACGCTCCACAAGGCCCACGACCGCGGACTCCCGAACTCGCCACATGAGATGTGCTCTTAACTGCTGACGGAGCGTGAGGTCTTACAAGACTGTCGGGGGGTGCTGGTGTCGGTGGGCGCTGGAGGGATGCCCTCATGGCCTTCACGCTCTTGGACCGGCTGTGGTCCGACGGCTTCGAGCACGTCCTTGTCGGCCATGACACCGGCACCGGCCATTGCTCGCTGGCTGTCACCCACGACACCACCTTGGGCCCCGCCCTCGGCGGCGTCCCCCCCAACTCCTCGGCCAGGGACCGCGTCGACCAGTGCGCGGCGGCTTTCGGTGTGGCCTCCAGCGTCTTGACGACCACTCCCCCGACCTGGTCGCCGGTGATCTTCTTGGGCCCGCCGGACGCGGCTCGTCGGTCAGACCCTCCAGCCGGTTCCGAACGAACCGGGCCCGTGCAGGTCGACTGCGCCTTCTGCTGCCGGGGCGTCAGATCACCCAACTCCCCTGAATACCAGAGTTAATGAACCCTTCACTGCGCACTCGTCCGAGCCCGAGAGGATCACCTCCCCGATTCGGAGGTGAGCGTGAACACGCGAAGGTCGACCGGCCGTGTGGCCTTGGTCCTGTCCATCGTGGTGGCTGTGTTCGTCGGCCTGATATCCCCGGTGGCAGCGGACGACCGAGGGGCCGCAGCGCGCTCAACAGCAACGGGCCCGGCCAGTACCTCGAACAGGCGCCGCAGCGGAGCAACCCCGTCCGCCGCCGGGCCCGCGACAGCGAGGAGACGGCCGGGTGCGGCAGCCTGGTCAGTCCGGCGGTCAGCTTGCCTGCGACGTCTCCATCAGGCGCAACGGTGTTGGGCTCTCTGCCTGCGAACGCCGGCGCCGCACTGTTCGCCTGACCGCGGTGGGAGAAAGCCCCACGCCGATGCTCAGCAGGACCGCTCCCGCGGCCAGCAGGGTGGACCGCCAAGGCCAGACCGCGCCCGTCAGCTTCAGATGAGCCGGGGAATACTCGGAGAACTTCGCGGTGACCAGGGCCGTACGGCGGTCGCTGTGCTCGGCGAGGTCGCGCAGGATGGGGTCGAAGCCGAATTCGCCCTTGCGCCGCCCACCGTCGGGCAGTTCGACGGTGAGCCGGTTGCGCTGCGCCCAGGTGCGCAAAGGCGCGCCGACAGCCGAGGCGTCGGTGACACCGGGCACCACGAAGCGGTCCAGCCCATGGGAGCCGCCCTTCGCCTGGCGGGTGACGAGGACCAGGCCGTGGCGGGTGGTGACAGTGCCGTGCGAACCGATCACGACGGTCCTGGTGGCGAAGGAGACCCCGCCGTAGGCTTCGAAGGCCGCGGCGGCGTCGATCTCGCCGACTCCGTCGATCAGACCGATGCCCGTGGTGGGACGCAGCCATGGGAACGCGGCGTTGAGAGCGTACGGCAGGTCCCCGACGGCGAGACGGTTGACCGGTATCGCGGTCGGTCCATCGAGGGTCCATCCCGGGTACGACAGGCTCTTCCCGATGCGGGCCGCCTCGCTCCTGCCCGCCAGTTCCTCCACGAGCCGCAGGGCACCGACGGTGCCGGAGGTGACGCCTGCGGTCGTGGTCACCCGCCCGTCCTCGACATACCGCCGGCCGCGCTTCCAGTGCACGCGCGGGTAACCGCGTTCCAGGGAGCCGATGTTGGACCAGAATGACGTCGCGTCCCGGCCGTCGAGCAGGCCGGAGGCCGCCAGGAGTTCCGCGCCCGCGCAGACCCCCAGGACCCGGGCCCCCTTGCGGTGGCGTTCGACGATCCACCGGCGCAACCGTGCCTCGCCCGCCCCGGCGGGTCCGGTCACCGCGGGCACAACCACGACATCGGGTTCCGGCACCGTGCCGTCCTCCCACTCGGCCAGTGTGCGGTCGGGCAGCAGGTGTGCTCCGCCGGACAACGGGGACACACGGCGCTCGGCGGCAACGGTGTAGACGAAGAACTTCCCCGACTCGGCGAACACCTGATAGGGCGCCATGACATCCGTGGCCGCGGAGCCCT
>NZ_JBEPAP010000115.1:0-12334 GCF_040298665.1 Streptomyces sp. NPDC001508 | reverse complement strand
TCGTAAGTCCACACAACTCACGATGATCAACGGTGGCCGCACCCGTCTCCGCACCGGCCCGACCAGCAAGATCACGATCTACAGCTGGAGTACTAAGGGAGAGCGGCGCCCCGCCTGGAACTACTTCCGCCCTCATCCTTATCAGGTCGATCACGCGTCCTTGATGGTGTCGGTCAACCTGCCACGTCTCCCAGTCGGCCGTGGAAGTTCGGCTCAGTCCGGCGTCGTCCGTGCCTGTTGGTGTCAGGCATTGGTGTCAGGCATTGGTGTCAGCAGTCAAAGACGCTCTTGACAAGTTCCGTGCAACCTACTCTGACTGATCCCTACCTCGGCGTGACTTCACGACCTTATGGAAGCGGTCTAGCGGATTGATCACGTGGCCTCGGCGACGGCGAATGCAGCGACTGCGTGTCTCACGGGCGTCCTGGATGACGCGCGCCATGTACTCGTCTTCGTTCATGTCTGGGTTCAGCTCGGCACCTTTAAGGAAGTGCCCCATCCTGACGTACTGATCTTCCAGAGTTCGGGCTCGCTCTGGGCTCGGCCATCGACCAAACCGCTTCTGCACTGCCGTCCTGCCAACCCCAAACTGTGCCGCGATGCGACCCCATGAGTATCGCTGCGTGCGGGCTTCCGCTACTACGTCTGCCGCGACGCGCTTGGCTGCGTCTTCCACCAGCGCTGCCGCCTGACACACCGACATACCCTCCGTTTGACCGCTGAGCATGCGGATGGCAAGGCGAACCGCGGCGTCCGCTAGATCCTCGTGATCCATCACGTCCCACGGTTCGTGAGGCCACACAGGATCCTCGTACGACACCCAAGGCCACGGGCGAGCAGGGTCGAAGTGGGTGTTGGGCGTTTTATTGAGCGATGAATTTTCCCCAGCTACTGGGCTCATCCGTCCACTATACGAGGACGCACCCCCGGACAGAAAGCGCTTACCTGTCAGTGGCGACCGTAAGAATGGAGTGGAGCGGGGCCGACAGCAACAGGGCGGTTCCTGGCGAGCGTTGCGCTTGAACAAGTAGGGACCGGTCAGTCTGTCGGAAGGAGGCGCCGTGAGCACATAGCTCCTGGCTCAACTAGATAGGCGGTGCTGCACTCTTGTTGGCCCGGCGGGCTGTCAGTGAGTACCGGCTATGCTTCTCCCGTTCACTTCTCATCCCACTTACGCCCCGGCCAAGTGGGTCGGGGGTCCCGGTACGTCTAGGGGTAGTTACACCGATGGGAAGTGATCAATGAAGGAAGACCGAGAGCCTGAGCAGTCTGAGACCGAGCGAGACCGAGGCCCCACCAAGGCCGAGATCTTGATCGCGATCCTCACGACAGTGACGGCACTCGCAGGTTGCGTGGAACACCTGGCACGTTAGTGCCAACCAGAGCGCGGTGCCGGACGATAGGGCCAAAAGAAACGGGCCCGGCCGTCTGCTACTCGGCCGGACCCGCCTCAAACTCCACGCACGAGCCCGGCTCTGGTGGCTAGACCAGGGCCGGGCTCCTCTGCATGGAGCCTGCCCTCGACCCACTCACTTCTACTTTTCTACTGTGGAAGTGAAAGTGGAAAGTACATTTCCTGGGTCTGTAGCCCAGACTATAGCCCGCGGGTCCCCGCTGGTCCTAGCTGGTCCTGGCTGGTCCTGGCTGGTCCCCAGGGGCCTTCGGTGGTTTTGAGTGACCTTGTCAAGCGGTATCGGGCTGTCGGTTGCGCCCGCACCTGCTGTTCTTCCCCAGCCACACACCCACCCAAGCTCCCATCCCGTCTGCCGTCGGCCCACACACCGTGGAGCGGGCGCGGTTCATGGCGTCCAGGTGGAGCGCGCCACTGTACGAACGACCTGGACGCCATGGGCCGTGTCTGCTCGGCTCTGCCTGGGTCGATGGCAGACGGGATGGGAGCACCCCACGCACGCCACTGATTCGCCGGCACTCGCGAACGACGCCCCTGCCATCTCGGAGCCTGAGCGCCCCCGCCGGAGGCTGGTTCTGACCGTGGCTGCCGTCCTCTGCGGTGATCGACTCATATCCCGGCTCTGACTACGTGGGCGCGCGTCGGCGCAGCGCGGGCGGAGCGGGCCGGAGGCAGGAGCGTCGCCCGCAGCGGAGCCGGGAGCGCGCCCGGCGGAGCGGAGCGCAGCCGGCTTGAACCCGTAAAGAAGGTTGTAACTCAGTCGGGCACGTGGGGCGCCTGGGGCGCTGTGTGCGGTTTGAAGTCCTGTGTGCAGGACGGGAGTTCGTTGCCCTGACGGTGTGCCAGCGGTAGGAAGATCACGGGCCGGATCGTCCACGTGATGCGGGTACTGGCCTGGGTGACCGTCACCGTGCAGGACTCGGCGCGCAGGAGAGCTCTCCGCGTCGCTATGCGGCCGTCGTACAGCCACTCCCACGCTTCCTGAGATGCGTCGGGGTCGAGTGCCGGTGAGATGGTGCGGAGTGCGATGGCGACCCATCTGTCTGCCTGAGGCGCGGAGTAGGCGTCGAAGGATGCCCGCAGCGCCCGCCACCCTGTCCCGTCGGTGAGGTCCTCGGTCCAGCACTCGCACCAGTAGCCGCGCTGCGGCTTGTCCATCAGCACGGGCGACCTCCGGTCGGTCGGCCCGCGAACAGCTCGGCGGTGACCGTGTAACCCCCGTCGCTCTCGTGGACGACGACGCGATGAGCGATCGCGCTGACCATGCCCAAGCCCCGGCCGTGCTCGGCCTCCTGGTCCTGGCGCTTGATCTTCGGCGCTGTGCCGGCGGCCCCGTCGTCGGTGACCGACAACGCGATCACCTGTGCTGACACCGCAAGGGCCAGATGGAAGCTGCCCGACTCCTGCCCGCTGGCCGTGTGGAGGATCGCGTTCGCGCTCAGCTCGCTCACGATCAGTTCGGCGTCTTCGGCTAAAGGGGAGCCGCGCAGGATGTCGCGGGTCCAGCGGCGGGCCCGGCTGACCTCTTCCGGGAAACCTGGGCAACTGAGCCCCCAGACCCGGGCTGCACTCGTATACTCGTGCATACAAGTTCCTTCGTGCTGGTAGGCCGCCATGTGCAGCGGGTTCGGGCTAGACGAGTTTCACGCCGTCGTGGGCGCGGATCGCCGGTGGAGACACCGCGTCCATCGCGTCCAGAACGCGGATGGCGTATGCCTCGTCGGCAAGCTCGGAGACTTCTTCACGGGTGGCCCAGCGCAGGGCGCGAGTCTCGTCGCCGGTCGTGGGTGTGCCGTCGGCGGCCTCGCAGCGGAAGACCAGGGAGACGATCAGGCCCGTCATGTTCTTGTAGACGCCGGTCAGGGTCGCCGGAAGGGCGATCTTGATGCCGGTCTCTTCGAGGACTTCGCGTTGCAGGGCCTCGGGGATGGTCTCCTCACGTTCGAGGACACCGCCCGGCGGTTCCCACTTGCCGTTGTCACGGCGCTGGATCAGGAGGGCCCGGCCGCGGGCGTCTACGACGACCCCGGCGACGCTCACGGAGTGCGGGCGTTCTGTGCTCACGTTCCTCGGCCCTCTCGGCTGGCTAGGCTCTCCACCGTAGCAACAACACTCGCCCACTCGTCTAGATACCTAAAGGAGTACAAGTGAGTCCTGCTCTTCCTTCGGGCCTCCTCGGAGATCTCGACCCCACGAGCGATCGTGCGGTCTTCCGGCAGATCGCCGACCAGCTGCGCGAAGCCATCGACCGTGGGCGGTTCAGAGAGGGCGAGAAGCTGCCTTCAGAGGCTGAGCTTGTCGAGCACTACGGGGTGTCCCGGATGACGGTCCGGAACTCTTTCTCCATCCTTCAAGGGGAAGGGCTCGTGCACGCCGAGCACGGCAAGGGCGTCTTCGTCCGCCCCCGGCCCCCCGTGCGGCGGCTCGCCTCTGACCGGTTCGCCCGGCGGCATCGGGAGCAGGGGAAGTCCGCGTTCATCGTGGAGGCGGATGCGGCCGGCAGCCATCCTCAGGTCGACAGCCTTGAGGTCAGGGAAGAGAAGGCCGGTCAGGACATCTCCACCCGGCTCGGGTCCGTGCGGCGCGTGCTGGCCCGACGGCGCCGGTATCTCCTCGACGGCCGGCCGGTCGAGTTCGCCACCTCCTACCTCCCCCTCGACATCGCGCGCGGTACCCAGATCGCCGAACCCAACCCCGGCCCCGGCGGCATCTACGCCCGACTCGAAGAGCTGGGCCACCGCCTCGACCACTTCGAGGAAGAGATCCGCGCCCGGATGCCATCGCCCGACGAGGTGAAGACGCTCCGGCTGGCCTCCGGCGTGCCGGTCATTCACCTGATCCGTACCGCCTTCGACACCGAGGGGCGGCCCGTCGAGGTCTGCGACACGGTCATGGCGGCGGACGCGTACGTCCTGTCGTACCAGCTTCCGGCGACCTGATCGTCATGGCTTGCGGTGGTGCGCGGGCGCAGCTCTCCGAACTCGTACACCCCAACACGCATACTCGTATAGACGAGTGGGCAAGTTGTGTGGCAGGGTGATCGTCGTGAACCCGGGAGATCGGGTTCACGGATCGCTACATGTATAGACGAGTGGATAGGAACTGTGCTGTGCGCACCATCCGTGTGGAGACCACCGCCGCCACGATCCTCCTCACCGAGGCTCCTGAGCCGAAGGTCCGCGACCGTCAGACCGGCGAGAACGCCAAGGATGCGGTGAGCGGTGAGGCGCTGATGACCATCGGCGTCGTCTACATCGAGGACGGGGAGTCCTCGCTGATCAAGGTCACCGTGCCGGAGGGCGGCGTTTCCGAGGGGCTGAACCTCGGTGCGCCGGTCTCGCTCCCCGGCCTCGTCGCCCGGCCGTGGGAGTCCGTGTTCAACGGCCAGCAGCGTCACGGCATCGCCTACCGGGCCGCCGCCGTCACCCCGGCTGCGTTCCCGGCCGCCATGGGGGCCACCGCCTGATGACCGACCTGACAACGCTCCTGGAGGTGGGTGGTCCTGTCGCCGCGCTCGGCGGCGGGGCTGCTTACACCCGGGCCAAGTATCCGGCGGTCTACTGGTCCGCGGTTGGCGGCCCGATGTCCACGGTCCGCCTGCTCAGCTCGTACGGCTCCGTCATGGAGGCCTGCGGCCTGACCGTGGCGCCCTCCCGGCTGCGGGTTCTCGCCGTCAAGGCCACCACCCGGCGGGAGGTCCGGGCCGTCCCGCCCCGCCGGGGCATTCTCCGTCCCACCTCGACCGGGCTGCGGCTTCGGCTCCGGCTTGCTCCTGGGCAGGAGCCCGCCGACGTCGCCGCCTCGGCCGAACGCCTGCGGCACGCATGGGGAGTTCACGCCGTCTACGTCACCACGATCAAGCCGGGTGTCGTCGAGCTGCGGCTTGTCGGGTACGACGTCCTGCGCCGCGTCCGGATGCCCCGCAAGACTGGGGGTGGCTTCCTGAAGGTGCCGGTGGCGTTGCGCGAGGACGCCATGCCCTTCGTGCGCGACTACTGCACCGTTCCTCACCAACTCACCCTCGGCGCGACCCTGTCAGGCAAGTCCATGTACCTGCGCCATCTCATCTCCGGCCTTGCCCGTCAGGACGGTGTCGCACTTGTGGGGATCGACTGCAAGCGGGGCGTCGAACTGGCGCCCTTCGCCGCCCGTCTCTCCGCACTCGCCACCGACCCGGACGAAGCGGCCGAGCTGTTGCCCGTGCTGGTCAAGGAAATGGAGGACCGATACGACCTGATCAAGGCCCGGCAGGGCATCGCGCCCAGCACCCCGGACGAGGAGATCACCTCTGACATCTGGGGCCTGCCCAAGAGCGAACGCCCTGTGCCCATCGTGTTGTTCGTCGACGAGGTGGCCGAACTCTTTCTCACCGCCACCCGCAAGGACGAGGAAAGGCGGGACGAGATGGTCACCCAGCTCATCCGCCTCGCTCAGCTCGGCCGCGCCGCCGGCATCTACCTGGAGGTGTGCGGGCAGCGCTTCGGCGCCGAACTCGGCAAGGGCGCCACCATGCTCCGCGCCCAGCTCACCGGTCGTGTCTGCCACCGCGTCAACGACGAAGCGTCCGCCAAGATGGCCCTCGGCGACATCGCCCCCGAGGCCGTCTACGCCGCCTGTTCCATCGCTCCTGAGATGCCCGGTGTCGCCGTCGCGGGCGACACCTCCGGCGGCTGGTCCCGCATCCGCACGCCGTATCTCTCCCTCGCCGACGCTGCGGCCATCTGCCAGGACTCGGCCGATCTGGTCCCCGATGTCCCCGCCCTCAAGCCCTTCCGGCCCGCCGTGCCGGTGCACCCGGTCGAGGCTCTGACCCCGGTCGTCCGGCCGCGTCCGGTGACCGACTGACCGTCTCCCTTCCTTCGTATCGGTCGGCGTGACCGCCTCACGCCATGTCCCTACCCCTCCCATGCCCGAAACCGAAAGGAGCCGGATCGTGCGCGTCCACCTCGGCCGTGTCGACGCGGTGTTGGTTCAGGCGCTCATTGCTGCCGCGCTGTCCTTCGCCCACCTCCATGACGTAGCCATGGCGGCCGGGCAGGCCGGGTGGAAAGCCTGGGCCTACCCGATCAGCGTTGACCTGCTGCTTGTCGCCGCATGGCGTCGCCTGCGCTCCGGGACGGCCAAAGCGGCGTCCTGGTGCTGGTTCGTCATCGCCCTCGTCGCGTCCCTCGGAGCGAACGTCGCCACCGCCGGCCTCCTCGACCTGGACGATGTCCCGGCCTGGCTGCGGATCCTCGTGGCCGGTTGGCCCGCCGTCGCGTTCCTTGGCGGGACCCTTCTCGCCCACTCGGCACCGAAGGCGGATACCGACGAGATCGGCGCTGCCGTCATCGAGGACCAGGAGGACGAGCCCGAAGCCACACCCGCCCCGCCGCCTGTCCAACCCGCCATCGAGGCGCTGCCGGAGCATCCGCCCGTCCCTGTCCCGGCCGCCCTGGTCGACCACGCCCGCAAGGTCGCCGCCGAACACCGCACCCGCACCGGCACCCCGATCGACACCCCGACCCTTCGCGCCCGCCTCGGCGTCCCGGCCCCCATGGCCGAAGCCATCGCCGCCCAGCTCACCTGAACAGGAGGAACCATGCCGCTCTGCTTCAACACAGCCGCCGACTACCTCGAAGCGGCCCGCCAGATGGCCGACACCGGGCGCCCGACGCTGGCCCGGCTCCTCGCCGAAGAGGCCGCCGATCGCACGTCGGACGCTGCCGAGGCGGCCCGGATCCTGAACGAATTCCCCAGCTCCAGCCTGCGACAGGAAGACTCACCGTGACCGCCAACCGCCGCTTCCGCAACGTCACCCGCATCGGCCCCGTCCAGGTCGGCACCGCCTACGACGACCGGGGCCGCGAGAAGCACACCGCCGCCTGCACCGCCCCGCGCTGCGGCTTCTCCGCCGACTACGACAGCCGCGCCGCAGCCGAACTCGCTGCCCGTACCCATCGCTGCCCCGTCCGCTGAAGGGACCCGCACCCCGTGACCGTCAGTCTGCCGCTGGTCGTCGTACTCGGCTTCTTCGCCTGGGGCGCCGTCAGGTTCCTGGGCGTCCGTGCCTGGGTCGTCGTCTTGGTCGCCCTCTTCGGCTTCTGGCTCTCCCACACCTTCCTGGCCCCCGCCATCGAGACCGGTACGCGCTCCGGCGTGGACGTCATAAACGGCTCACATGACTAGACGAGTAGATAAGGAGAGCTCCGCCGTGTTCCTGCCCAAGTACCCCGACAGCCCCACTCCGCCGCCCGCGCACACCCACACCCCGACCGACCCGGCTCCCGTCCGGCGCTCCGCGCTCCCCTCCGTCTCCGTCAGTACCGGCGCCGTCGTCGCCGTGCTCACGGGCGGCGTGGTCCTCACCGCGCTCCTGACCGCCGTCGCCGTGTTGGCCATCTCCGTGGCCATCGCCGCCGTGGTCCTGCGCTCCCTGCTGCGCGACCACCACCGGCGCTGATCCCTCTGCCCGACCCCTGGGGCGGCCACGACACCGCCAAGCATCCGGCCGCCCCGGGGCCCGTCACTCCTGACCGAGCCAGCCAGAAGGAGCCAGCCATCTTCACCCGCACCACCCCGCCCCCGCTCCGCGAACTCACCAACCTCGCCTCGGGCGGCACCCTGCCCGGTATCCTCCGCCAACTCTCCGGCCTCGGCGGCTGCACCAACCCCATCCGCCTCGACGGCCACCGCACCGAGTACGACGTCGACACCACCACCGGCGAGATCGGCCGCATCCTCCAGCACCTCGACTCCACCGACCTGCCCGCCGGCCAACTCCTCGTCCGCTGCAACAACCGCCGCACCACCCGCTGCGAGGCCTGTGCCGAGGTCTACCGCCGCGACACCTTCCACCTGATCAGCGCTGGACTCCGTGGCGGCAAGGGCACTCCCGAACACGTCGCCACCCACCCCCGCGTCTTCGCCACCTTCACCGCACCCGGCTTCGGCCCGGTCCACAACCGCCGCACCGACGGCCGCGCCTGCCGCTGCGGCACCCACCACGACCAGGACGACGACGCCCTTGGCACCCCGCTCGACCCCGACACCTACGACTACGACGCGGCCGTGCTCTGGAACGCCCACGCAGGTGCCCTCTGGCGCCGCTTCTCGATCTACCTCCGCCGGGAGGTCGCCAAGCGCGCGGGCCTCTCGCAGCGACGCCTACGCGACCACGCCCGTGTCTCCTTCGCCAAGGTCGCCGAGTACCAGAAGCGCGGTGCCGTCCACTTCCACGCCGTCATCCGCCTCGACGGCCCACACGGCGGCGACACCCCACCATCGCCTTGGGCCACCGCCGAACTCCTTACCGACGCCATCCGCGCTGCTACCGCCAAGGTCCGCGTCGACGGCCCGACCCTCGACGGCTACACCCACACCTTCACCTTCGGCCGCCAACTCGACGTCCGCACCATCCAATCTGCCGACTTCAACGACGGCCAAAAACTCACCGAAAGAGCCGTTGCTTCGTACATCGCCAAGTACGCAACCAAGGGCGCCGAGACAGCCACGGGAGCTCTCGACCGGCCGCTGAAGTTCGCCGCCGAACTCGCCCAGCTCGACATCAGCGACCACGCCCGCCGCCTCATCAGAACCGCCTGGACCCTCGGCGCACGCAAGGACCTTGAACACCTCCGCCTGCGCGCCTGGGCTCACATGCTCGGCTTCCGCGGCCACTTCTCCACCAAATCCCGCCGCTACTCCACCACCCTCGGCGCCCTCCGCAACGCCCGCGCCGAATGGCGCCGCGCACAAGCGGCGACAGCTGCCAACCCTCGGCCGGACACGACGTACGTCCTTGCGCACTGGGTCTTCGCCGGCACTGGCTTGAGCGCTGCCGAGACCTGGCTTGCCGCATCCCTCGTACCCGCCCTCGGCACGGAAGGAGAACCCACCGCATGACCGACCGCTACCTGTCCGTCGACCAGGTCGCCGAGTTGCTCGGCACGACCGCCCGCTTCCCCCGGCGGCTGATCGAAGAGCGGCGCATCCGTTACGTGAAGGTCGGTCGGCATGTACGCATCCCGGAGAGCGCCGTCGATGAGTTCATCCAGTCCCGCACAGTTGAGCCGCTGAGGCGTTCCCGCACTGGCTTCAGGAGGGCTGCCTGATGGCCAACAACAAGGGCAGGCGCCGCCGCTTCGGCGCGATCAGACGGCTTCCTTCCGGCCGGTACCAGGCGCGCTATCCGGGCCCTGATGGCGTGATGCGTCCGGCTCCGATCACTTTCGAGACGACGGCGGACGCGGACGATTGGCTTGCCGAGAAACAGACGGAGATCCGCCGGGGCGAATGGCGCGATCTCGAGGCGGGCGCGGTGAGCTTCCGGACCTACGCCGACAAGTGGGTCGACGAACGGGAGATCGCGCCCCTCACCCGCGACCTCTACCGCTACCTCCTCGACAAGCACCTGTTCGCCTTCACCGAGTCGGACTTGGACGAGATCACAGCTCCGCGGGTGCGTGAGTGGCGGGCCGATCGGCTGCGGACCGCCAACGCCAGGACGATGACGGCCAAGGCGTACCGGCTCCTCAAGGCCATCATGGAGACGGCCGTGGACGACGAGTTGATCACTCGCAATCCGTGCCGGATCAAAGGCGCCGGTAAGGAGAAGGCAGCTGAGCGGCGCATCGCTACCGTCGCCCAAGTTGACGCACTCGCCAACGCCGTAGGGATGCGCTGGCGGCTCATGGTCTACCTCGGTGCGTACGGCCCGATGCGGCCGGAAGAGCTGGCCGGCCTCCGCCGTCGGGATGTCGACCTCGACAACCTGCGCGTCCGTGTACGCCTCGCCGAGCCGGAGCGGATGAACGGGCGGCGCGTACAGGGCGACACCAAGTCCGAGGCCGGAACCCGGACTGTGATTCTTCCCGCGTTCCTCCACCGGGAACTCCGCTGGCATCTGCAGAGCTACGCCGAGCCGGGCCCAGATGGACTGCTCTTCGTCGGCGAGAAGGGCGCTCCGTTCCGGCGCAGCACCTTCGGACGGAAGTGGCGGAAGGCGCGAGAGATCGTCGGCATGCTTGAGGGCTTCCGGTTCTACGATCTCCGACACACGGGGCACACGCTGTCGACGCGCTCCGGGGCCACGCTCAAGGACACCATGGTCCGGGCCGGACAGTCCTCCGAGAAGGCAGCGCTGATCTATCAGCACTCCGACGACGAGCGGCAGGAGGAGGTCGCCGCCCGGCTGGACGCCACGGTCCGCAAGGCCCGGGCCGCTGCCGCGCAGAGAGCGCCCGACAAGCCTTCTGGCACGAATCTGGCACGCGACAACTGATCACGACGGACAGCAAAAAGGCCCGGGTCGATGACCTGGGCCTTCTCCATGGAGCGGGTGACGAGAATCGAACTCGCGCTCTCAGCTTGGGAAGCTGATGTTCTACCATTAAACTACACCCGCGTAAGACGCCGACCGGAGTCGGTGTCCGAACGCTCGGTCACTCTACCTCATCGCGGGTCCCCGGTGCTGACGCCGTGAGTCCGATCGCGTTTCAGGGGGTGGGATCCGGGTGCGGGCGGCCGGAGTTGGGGCGTACGGTGGGGGCGTGGAAGAGGGGCCGGGGGGCGCCGTGTGCGGCGCCGCGGTGGGCCGGAGTGGGCCGGAGTGCCGCCTGGAGAGTCGTCTCTTTGATCCCGTAATGTGGCTTTTGTCGTCAGGGTAGTTGGCCAGACGCGGCTCTTGGGGAAGGGACTCTTGGACTTGATGGAACGCACCGTCGTCCGCTGTGCCGATGGGCACGTGTTCAGCACCGCTTCGTTCCCGATGCAGCAGGCCGAGCGGCTCGGACCCGGCCGGCTCGTCCGGTGTCCGCGGTGTGCCCGGCTCCGCAGCGTGGTGCCGGTCGCGCTTGAGAAGCAGTGATGCGGAGAAAGCAGAGAAGTCGAGAAGCAGGGAAGTAATAGGCAGTAGCGGCAGGTGCAGGGGTGAGTGGGAGCTTGTGGCTGTCGGGAAAGTGAGAGGTGGTAGCCGGTAGCGCGGCTGCCGCCGGACGGGGCGTACCGGCGCTTCGCCGGTCGTTCCGTCCGCGCGCGGAGTCGTCACGATTGTCACGGCTCCGCGCGCCTTGCGTATCC
Source organism: Streptomyces sp. NPDC001508 (assembly GCF_040298665.1). Classification (NCBI taxonomy): domain Bacteria; kingdom Bacillati; phylum Actinomycetota; class Actinomycetes; order Kitasatosporales; family Streptomycetaceae; genus Streptomyces; species Streptomyces sp. NPDC001508. The sequence continues at coordinate 864 of NZ_JBEPAP010000115.1, read as the reverse complement.
TCGGGACGTGCTTCTCTCAGACAAGGACATCCGGGCCGAGATCGATGCCGGGCGGGTGCGGATCGATCCCTACGACGAATCCATGGTGCAGCCGTCGAGCATCGACGTGCGGCTGGATCGGTTCTTCCGGGTGTTCGAGAATCACCGGTACCCGCATATCGACCCCTCCGTCGAGCAGGCCGATCTGACCCGGCTCGTGGAGCCGGACGGTGATGAGCCGTTCATCCTGCACCCCGGGGAGTTCGTGCTCGCCAGTACGTACGAGGTCATCACGCTGCCCGACGACCTCGCCTCGCGGCTGGAGGGCAAGAGTTCCCTCGGGCGCCTCGGGCTCGTCACGCACTCCACCGCGGGCTTCATCGACCCCGGGTTCTCCGGGCATGTCACGCTGGAGCTGTCCAACCTCGCCACCCTGCCGATCAAGCTCTGGCCGGGCATGAAGATCGGCCAGCTGTGCATGTTCCGGCTGACCTCGCCGGCCGAGTCCCCGTACGGCAGCGAGCGGTACGGGTCGCGGTACCAGGGGCAGCGCGGACCCACCGCCTCCCGCTCCTACCTCAACTTCCACCGGACGCAGGTGTGAGCGACGTGACCGGCATACGCGAGAACCTGACCTACGAGCGGTTCGGCGTCGCCGTGCGCGAGCTGGCGCAGGCCATCGCGGACGACGGATATGAGCCGGACATCGTCCTCAGCATCGCGCGGGGCGGGGTGTTCGTCGCGGGCGGGCTCGCCTACGCCCTCGACTGCAAGAACCTCCACCTGGTGAACGTGGAGGTTTAGCGGGGTCTCCCGTATCAGCAGGCTCTGACCTGGTCAAACAGCCTGGTCAGAGCCTTCCGGCTGTACTGGTTGGTACCCCTT
>NZ_JBEPAP010000114.1:0-13509 GCF_040298665.1 Streptomyces sp. NPDC001508 | reverse complement strand
TCGATGATCAGGTCAGGGAGATCGCGAGGGCGGCGGCGGATCGTGGTACGCCGATCCGTATCGGGGTGAACGCGGGGTCGTTGGACCGGCGGTTGCTGCAGAAGTACGGGAAGGCGACGCCGGAGGCGCTGGTGGAGTCGGCGCTGTGGGAGGCGTCGTTGTTCGAGGAGCATGATTTCCGGGACATCAAGATCTCGGTGAAGCACAACGATCCGGTGGTGATGGTCGAGGCGTACCGGCAGTTGGCGCAGAGGTGTGACTATCCGCTGCATCTGGGGGTGACGGAGGCGGGTCCGGCGTTCCAGGGGACGGTGAAGTCGGCGGTGGCGTTCGGTGCGCTGCTGTCGCAGGGGATCGGTGACACGATCCGGGTGTCGTTGTCGGCGCCGCCGGTGGAGGAGGTCAAGGTCGGTATCCAGATCCTGGAGTCGCTGAATCTGCGGCAGCGTGGTCTGGAGATCGTCTCGTGTCCGTCCTGTGGGCGTGCGCAGGTGGATGTGTACAGGCTGGCGGAGGAGGTCACGGCGGGTCTGACGGGTATGGAGGTGCCGTTGCGGGTCGCGGTGATGGGCTGTGTCGTCAACGGTCCCGGTGAGGCGCGGGAGGCCGATCTGGGTGTGGCCTCGGGCAATGGCAAGGGGCAGATCTTCGTGAAGGGTGAGGTGATCAAGACGGTGCCCGAGTCGAAGATCGTCGAGACCCTCATCGAGGAGGCGATGAAGATCGCGGCACAGATGGAGGCCGACGGCGCCGCGCCGGGCGCCCCCACCGTCACGGGGACACCGACAGTGACCGTGAGTTGAGCAAGCACAAACCGAGAGGGGGCTGAGCGTGACGATTCTGGAGAGCATCCGGGGACCACGCGACCTGAAAGGGCTGTCCGAGGCGGAACTCGGTGAACTGTCCGAAGAAATACGTGAGTTCCTGGTGACCGCGGTGGCCAGGACCGGCGGCCATCTCGGGCCCAACCTGGGCGTGGTGGAACTCACCGTCGCACTGCACCGGGTCTTCGAGTCGCCGGTCGACCGCATCCTGTGGGACACCGGCCACCAGAGTTATGTGCACAAACTATTGACGGGGCGTCAGGACTTCTCGAAGCTGCGCGGCAAGGGCGGCCTGTCCGGCTATCCCTCGCGCGAGGAGTCCGAGCACGACGTCATCGAGAACAGCCATGCCTCCACCGCGCTCGGCTGGGCCGACGGGCTCGCCAAGTCCCGTCAGGTGCAGGGCGAGAAGGGCCATGTGGTCGCGGTCATCGGCGACGGCGCGCTCACCGGCGGCATGGCCTGGGAGGCGCTGAACAACATCGCCGCCGCGAAGGACCGCCCGCTGATCATCGTGGTCAACGACAACGAACGGTCCTACGCCCCGACCATCGGCGGCCTCGCCAACCACCTCGCCACCCTGCGCACGACCGACTCCTACGAGCGGGTCCTCGCCTGGGGCAAGGACGTCCTGCTGCGCACCCCGGTGGTCGGCCCCACCCTCTACGAGTCGCTGCACGGCGCGAAGAAGGGCTTCAAGGACGCCTTCGCCCCGCAGGGCATGTTCGAGGACCTGGGTCTGAAGTACCTCGGCCCGATCGACGGCCATGACATCAGGGCCGTCGAGTCCGCGCTGCGCCGCGCGAAACGCTTCCACGGCCCGGTCCTCGTGCACTGCCTCACCGAGAAGGGCCGCGGCTATGAACCGGCCCTGGCGCACGAGGAGGACCACTTCCACACCGTCGGCGTGATGGACCCGCTGACCTGCGAGCCGCTGGTGCCCGCGGGCGGGCCGTCCTGGACATCGGTGTTCGGCGACGAGATCGTCCGCATCGGGGAACAACGGGACGACGTCGTGGCGATCACGGCGGCCATGCTGCACCCGGTGGGCCTCGGCAAGTTCGCCGAGCGCTTCCCCGACCGGGTCTGGGACGTCGGCATCGCCGAGCAGCACGCGGCCGTATCCGCGGCGGGCCTGGCGACCGGCGGGCTGCACCCGGTCGTCGCCGTCTACGCCACCTTCCTCAACCGCGCCTTCGACCAGCTTCTGATGGACGTCGCGCTGCACCGCTGCGGTGTGACCTTCGTCCTTGACCGGGCCGGTGTCACCGGCAGCGACGGGGCCTCCCACAACGGCATGTGGGACATGTCGGTCCTCCAGGTCGTGCCCGGCCTCAGAATCGCCGCGCCGCGCGACGCCGACCAGTTGCGCGCCCAGTTGCGGGAGGCCGTCGCCGTCGACGACGCGCCCACGCTGGTCCGCTTCCCGAAGGAGTCTGCCGGGCCGCGGATCCCCGCGGTCGACCGCGTCGGCGGCATGGACGTGCTGCACCGGGCCGAGCGGCCCGACGTCCTGCTGGTGGCCGTCGGCGTCATGGCCCCGGTGTGTCTGCAGGCCGCGGAGCTGCTTCAGGCGCGCGGCATCGGCTGCACGGTGGTCGACCCGCGCTGGGTCAAACCGGTCGACCCGGATCTGCCCGGGCTCGCCGCCGGCCACCGCCTGGTGGCCGTCGTGGAGGACAACAGCCGGGCCGCCGGGGTGGGCTCCGCCGTGGCGCTGGCGCTCGGCGACGCGGACGTCGACGTGCCGGTGCGCCGGTTCGGCATCCCGGAGCAGTTCCTCGCGCACGCCAAGCGCGGGGAGGTGCTGGCCGACATCGGTCTCACCCCCGTCGAGATCGCCGGACGGATCGGCGCGAGCCTCGCCGTCGGGCAGCAGAGCGACGGCACAGTCAAGGAGAAAGCTGAATGACCAAGGAGTTCGACCTCGGCGCCCTCCTGGCCGAGCGCGGAGCCGAGCGCTACGAGCTGCACACCAGGTACCTGAACCACCAGCTCCCGCGCATGCTGCACACCATCGGCTTCGACAAGGTCTACGAGCGGGCCGAGGGCGCCTACTTCTGGGACGCGGACGGCAACGACTACCTGGACATGCTCGCCGGGTTCGGGGTGATGGGCCTCGGCCGCCACCACCCGGTCGTGCGCAAGGCGCTGCACGACGTCCTGGACGCCCAACTCGCCGACCTGACCCGGTTCGACTGCCAGCCGCTGCCCGGACTGCTGGCCGAACGGCTCCTTACCCACAGCCCGCACCTGGACCGGGTGTTCTTCGGCAACAGCGGCACGGAGGCGGTGGAGACCGCGCTGAAGTTCGCCCGGTTCGCCACCGGCAGGCCGCGCGTCCTCTACTGCGACCACGCGTTCCACGGCCTGACCACCGGCTCGCTGTCGGTCAACGGCGAGAAGGGCTTCCGGGACGGCTTCGCCCCGCTGCTGCCCGACACCGCCGTACCCCTCGGCGATCTCGACGCCCTGGCCCGGGAACTGGCGAAGGGCGACGTCGCCGCGCTGGTCGTCGAGCCGGTCCAGGGCAAGGGCGTGCACGAGGCCCCGCCCGGCTATCTGCGCGCGGCGCAGGACCTGCTGCACCGGCACAAGGCCCTGCTGATCGCCGACGAGGTGCAGACCGGACTCGGCCGGACCGGGGACTTCTACGCCTACCAGCACGAGGACGGCGTCGAACCGGACCTGGTGTGTGTGGCCAAGGCACTGTCCGGTGGCTATGTGCCGGTCGGCGCCACCCTCGGCAAGGACTGGATCTTCAAGAAGGTCTACTCGTCCATGGACCGCGTGCTGGTCCACTCGGCGAGCTTCGGCTCCAACGCGCAGGCGATGGCCGCCGGTCTCGCCGTGCTGGCGGTGATGGAGGACGAGCAGATCGTCGCGCGCGCCCGGGCGACGGGCGAGCTGTTGCGCTCCCGGCTGGCCGCGCTCGTCGACAAGTACGAACTGCTCGCCGACGTCCGCGGCCGGGGCCTGATGATCGGCATCGAGTTCGGCAGGCCCAGCTCGCTCAAGCTGCGTAGCCGCTGGACCATGCTGCAGGCCGCCCGCAAGGGCCTGTTCGCGCAGATGGTCGTGGTGCCCCTGCTCCAGCGGCACCGCATCCTGACCCAGGTCTCCGGCGACCACCTGGAGGTGATCAAGCTGATCCCCCCGCTGGTCATCGGGGAGGCCGAGGTCGACCGGTTCGTGGACGCCTTCACCGCCGTGATGGACGACGCGCACAGCGGTGGCGGTCTGATGTGGGACTTCGGCAAGACGCTGATCAAGCAGGCGGTCGCCAACCGGTGACCGTCCCGCACGACTTCGCCGGTTGTCGGGCGGCGTTTGCCTCTGAGGCAAGAAATTTGCCTGAGGGGCAAGCCTGCGGCTCAATGGAGGCGTGAGCTCCTCCGAAGCCGAGCTGTCCGCCGTCGCGCTCCAGCTGCGCTCGTTGCGCCGCCGCGCCGGCCTCACGCTGGAGGCGGCGGCGCACTCCGCAGGGCTGTCGCCCGCCCATCTGTCCCGGTTGGAGACCGGACAGCGCCAGCCCTCCCTGCCGATGCTGCTCGCACTGGCCCGCGTCTACGGTACGACCGTCTCGGAACTGCTCGGCGAGACCGTCGCCGACCGGGACGCGATCGTGCGCGCCGCCGACATGGAACCGACCCGTGCGGGCGGCTGGACCTACTGGCAGGCCGGCGCCCCCGGCCGCGGCATGCAGGCACTGCGCGTCCGCGTGCCCCACGGCTCGCAGCGCGACATCGTGCGCGTGCACCCCGGCGAGGAGTGGCTGTACGTCCTCAAGGGCCGGCTCGCCCTGCGCCTCGGGGACACCGCCCATGTCCTCGCTCCCGGCGACAGCGCGCACTTCGACTCGCTGACCCCGCACCGCCTCGCCGCCGAGGACCACGGCGGGGTGGAGCTTCTGTTCGTCCACACCCTGCTGCAAAGTCCCACGGCCGCGCTGTGCCTGGGCCCCATCACTGGAGAGCTGCCATGACTGACATGGAGGAGAAGTTCCCGCGCGCCCTGTGGGTCCGGCTGATCATCTACATCGCCGTCGGCCACATCGTGGCGGGCTTCATCTATCTGCTGTTCGAGGTGGGCGCCAAGGGATGAGCGGCGACGGCACGACGGCCGGGTGACGGCCCCGAAGTGAGCGTCCGTCAGTCCAGCAGCCGCTCGCGCAGCCGCTCCCGGGTCGGCGACGCCAGACCCAGCCCCTGCTCCAGATAGGCGTCGACACCGCCCCAGGTCTGCTCGACGGTCTCCAGGGCGGCCGTCAGATACTCGGCGCGCGCGTCGAACAGCGGGCTGATCAGTTCCATGATCTCCGGGGTGTACGCGGTGTCCGCGCCGCCGCTGCGGCGCACCCGGTAGCGGCGGTGCTTGGCGTTCGACTCCAGATAGTCGGCCAGGATCGCCTCGCGCTCCACTCCGAGGGCGAGCAGTGTCACGGCGATGGACAGGCCCGCGCGGTCCTTGCCCGCCGCGCAGTGCATCAGCGCAGGGACGCTGTCCTCGGCCAGCGCGTGCAGCACCCGGGAGTGCTCGGCGGTGCGCTCCGTGATGATCGAGCGGTACGAGACGATCATCCGGTGCTCGGCCTTGCCGTCGCCGAGCAGCTGCCGCAGCTCGCCGACGTCGCCGTCGCGGACCATCGTCCAGAACTCGGCGCCGTCCGCAGGGTCGGTCAGCGGCAGATTGACGTTGCGCACGCCGGGCAGTTCGACGTCCGGCCCCTCCAGCTTCTGGTCGGCGCCGTTGCGGAAGTCGAAGATCGTGTGCAGGCCCAGGGAGGAGAGGAACGCGGCGTCGGACTCGGTCGCATGCGCCAGATGACCGCTGCGGAACAGCACGCCGGGGCGCACCCGCCGGCCGTCCGCGGTCGGCAGTCCGCCCACATCACGGAAGTTGCGCACACCGGCGAGTTCGGGTTCGGTCGACGGGACCTGCTGTGTCACGGAGGCTCCTCGCGGTCACTCCCCGCGACGTGGGTCGTCGACGGGCACGCCGTCGACCATACGACATGGATTTCCCGCGGCAGCGAGTTATCCACAGGCGTTGCCCCACAGGCTCGCCGCACTTGATGATGGTGCGGCGTGAGCGGATCTGGGGGCACTTGTGAGGCTTTATGACGGACATCGCCGAGGACGGTCGTACCCGACCGTGATGCCGTGCTGTGGTGCCACGGGCTGCGCACCGCACTCCGCGACGATCGGGACACCGCGGTCCTTCGGCCGTACCGCGTCTGACTCTTCTGTCTGGATTGCCGGTTATGCGGTGAGGGGCGTGAGGAGCGTCATACCCGTGACGGTGCGTCGTCCGTCATGACCACGTAATGCACGGGCTTCTTGCGGGAATTGGGAAAGCCCGCCACCGCGACATGCACGGACGGTGACCGGGAATTCCCGCGACGGATCACGGGAAACGCGCACCGGGTGAAGCGGCTCCTTGTCCGTTCGCGTCCCGCTCGCTTACGTTCGCCACCAATCCGGACGGACCGCCGAATCCTGCCGCCGCCCGGATCCCCGACACACACTCACCCGTGCCCGGCAGGAGCGGGGGACCCACCAGGCACGACTGCCTGTCCCGGTCTCCGGGACGGCTAGGGGTGAAGCCGCGCCCTGCGCGGCCGGGCAGCTCCAGCCCGAACCCGACAGCTCACCTCGCAGGCGCCGGAGAGGAATTCGCCATGCCCGCGAAGGGTAAGCACCGCCGTCCCAAGTCCCAGCGACTCACCCGCTCCATCGCCGCCGCCGGAACCGGCGGCGCCGCGCTCGCCCTGCCGCTCATCGGCGCCGCCGGGGCACACGCCGCCACCCCCGACTCGGCGCCCCGCGCCGCCGCGCAGCAGTCCGTCCAGTCCGGCACCGTTGAGCAGACGACGGCCGCCGCGCACTCCGGCACCCGGACGTACTCGGTGCGGCAGGGCGACTGGCTCGCCAAGATCGCCGAGGAACAGGGAGTCAGCGGCGGCTGGCAGCGGATCTACCAGGACAACCGTGAGGCCATCGGCGGCAATCCCTCGCTGATCCACCCCGGTCTGAAGCTCACGCTCGGGGAGCGGGCCGGGACGGGGACCGACTCCTCGTCCACCGAGCCGTCCTCCGAGAAGTCCTCGTCCGCCGAGTCCGCCGAGTCCGCCGGGTCCGCGCAGCCGTCGGCGCCTTCTTCGTCCGACACCTCGTCCGACAGCGCTCCGGTCGCCCAGAACACCGGGACCGCCGGCACCACCGACACCGCCGGCTACGGCCTCCCGGTCAACGGCGCCCGGATCGGGACCGCTTACCACACGGCGGGCAGCATGTGGTCCAGCGGTTACCACACCGGTGTCGACTTCGTCGTCCCGACCGGCACCTCGCTCAAGGCGGTCGGCGCGGGCACCGTCGTCTCCGCGGGCTGGGGCGGTGCCTACGGCAACCAGGTGGTCCTCAAGCTCGCCGACGGCTACTACGCGCAGTACGCCCACCTGTCGCGGCTGTCCGTCTCGGCCGGCCAGACCGTGACCCCGGGCCAGCAGATCGGCCTGTCCGGTGCGACCGGCAATGTGACGGGCCCGCACCTGCACTTCGAGATCCGCACCACGGCGAACTACGGCTCGGACGTGGACCCGCTCGCCTACCTCCGCACACACGGCGTCACCGTCTGACGGCAGCGACACCCCCGCACATGGCGTGGGCCGCACCGGAGTCCCGGTGCGGCCCACGCCATGTGCGCCCGGCGGGCGCGGCAATCCTTCGCCCAACACCCCCGCCCTCCGGCCTGTTCCCGCGTTGGGAAACTCTTGGGGAGTGTCTTATCTCACCGTTCGTCAACCCTTTCCTACGATCGCGTAGGTCACATCCGAAGGGGAATCATGGACCGACGTGGCAGACGATTCGAAGAGTGACAACACAGCTGTGATCGGGTCGTACGTGGCGGTGGGAGACAGCTTCACCGAGGGCGTCGGCGACCCCGGCCCCGACGGGGCGTTCGTCGGCTGGGCCGACCGGTTCGCGGTCCTGCTCGCGGACCGCCGCCCCGAGGGCGACTTCCGGTACACCAATCTCGCCGTGCGCGGACGGCTGCTCGACCAGATCGTGGCCGAGCAGATCCCCCAGGCGGTCGAACTCGCGCCGGACCTCGTCTCCTTCTGCGCGGGCGGCAACGACATCCTGCGGCCCGGCACCGACCCGGACGAGGTGGCCGAGCGTTTCGAGCGGGCCGTGGCCCGGCTCACCGCGGTGGCCGGCACCGTCATGGTGACGACCGGCTTCGACACACGCGGCGTGCCCGTGCTCAAGCATCTGCGCGGCAGGATCGCCACCTACAACGGGCACGTCCGGGCCATCGCCGACCGGTACGGCTGCCCCGTGCTCGACCTGTGGTCACTGAAGGCCGTACAGGACCGCAGGGCCTGGGACGACGACCGCCTCCACCTCTCGCCGGAGGGGCACACGCGCGTCGCACTGCGGGCCGGCCAGATGCTCGGCGTCGAGGTCCCGGCCGACCCGGAGCAACCCTGGCCGCCGCTGCCGCCCCGCGGCACCCTCGAAGTGCGCCGCGACGACGTCCACTGGGCCCGCCAGTACCTGGTCCCGTGGATCGGGCGCCGGCTGCGCGGCGAGTCCTCGGGCGACCATGTGACGGCCAAGGGCGCGCTCTCCCCTGACGACATCAGGACACGCATCGCATCCGTGGCCTGAACCACCGGGGCGGGGACCGGGGCGCGCGGCTCGGCCCAGCCGCGCCGTCAGCGTCTCTTGGCCCAGGCCCAGTTCGCGGGAGACCACCTCGTCCACCAGGGCGGCGGCAACGGCTCGAGGCGGCGGTGGACCCCGACGAGGCGAACCCGGGCACCCACACTGCGCTCGGGACCGCGGCACCGTGCCCGGGACCGCGGCACCGCGTCCGGGTACGACGTGGGTCGCACGGCGAGCCCGTCCAGGAGAGCCGTCGGGTGCAGCGCCGCGCCGGCCGGGTACGGGCATCCGATCTCGCCCGCCACCACGCCCTCGGCGAGCGCCGCCCTCCACCGGCTGTCCAGGTTCGGGTGACGTCCCGGAGTGCCGGCTCGCGCGGCGTCACCGCCCAGCCGTCGACCCACCGCCGTCGGCCCTTGGCCCGGCCCGTCGGAGCGTATCGGCGCACGGCAGCGCGCAACTGGCGCAGTGCGCTCGTGCGCGGTACTGCACGAGTGCGTTGCGCACCCACCCCGGCGTGGCGGCCACGTCGGCGATCCGGACCGCCGCCACGCCCCGCGCCTCGATCCGCTGGATGGCGGTTCGCTGGGTCCGCGGGGTTCGCGGGGCCGTCCCGCGCGCCGGCGGGCGGGGCCGGTGCCAGGTCGATCAGGGCGTGCATCGAGGGCCGGCATGCCGGCCGTCTCCACGAAGCCCCGGCGGCCGGTGAGGTGATCGGCCCGGTCCCGGAGTGTCACACGGGCCGACCATAATGGAGGACTCCACCGACTCCACCAGGAGGTACCGTGTCCGGTTCGCGTTCCCTGAGCTCCGGGCTCCGCGCGCTGCAGCCCGCGGCCTTCGGCGCTGACCCGGGCGGGGCCCGCCTGGCGCGCATCCGCACGTCGCCGCACTTCAAGGACGGCGTCTTCCAGAACCCCGGCGGTCCCGCACGGACCCGGCCCTCCGGCTCGATGCTGGACTTCGCCAAGGTCTACTTCGACCGGGACCAGCGGCCCCGCCGCGGCCCGCGAGGCACGGTTCCGGTGCACGCCACCACCCTCGCCGACCTGTCCCGACCGCCCGTCACCGGGCTGCGGCTCACCTGGATGGGCCACTCCAGCGTGCTCGCGGAGATCGACGGGCACCGGGTGCTCTTCGACCCCGTCTGGGGCGAGCGCTGCTCCCCGTTCGCGTTCGCCGGGCCCAAGCGGCTGCACCCGGTGCCGCTGCCGCTGGCCGCGCTCGGCCCCGTCGACGTCGTGGTCATCTCCCACGACCACTACGACCACCTGGACCTGCCCACGATCAAGGCGCTGGCCGGCACGGACACCCGGTTCGCGGTGCCCCTCGGCGTCGGCGCCCACCTCGAACACTGGGGGGTGTCCGCCGACCGGCTGCGGGAGCTGGACTGGCACGAGTCGACCCGGGTCGGCGGGCTCACCCTCACCGCCACCCCCGCCCGGCACTTCTGCGGTCGCGGCCTGCGCAACACCCAGCACACCCTCTGGGCGTCCTGGGCCGTCGCCGGCGACCGGCACCGGATCTACCACAGCGGCGACACCGGCTACTTCGAGGGCTTCAAGGACATAGGAGCACAGCACGGCCCGTTCGACGCCACGATGATCCAGATCGGCGCCTACAGCGAGTTCTGGCCCGACATCCACATGACTCCCGAGGAGGGCGTGCGCGCTCATCTCGATCTTCAGGGCGGGCGGGCGCACGGGGCGCTGTTGCCGATCCACTGGGGCACCTTCAACCTGGCCACCCACGCGTGGGCCGAGCCGGGGGAGTGGACGCTGGCCGCGGCCGGCGCGGTCGGACAGGCGGTCGCCGTCCCGGTTCCGGGCGAGCCCTTCGAGCCCGCCGGGGACCTCCCTGCACGCCCGTGGTGGCGGGATGTGTCCCTGCCACTGAACCGCAAGTGGCCCGTCCCGGAGATCACCCCGGACACCTCTCGCGACGACCTCGACCTCGTGGGCGAGGGCTGACGGTGGATGAGCCGAGGCGCGTGACGGAAGTCCTTGCAGCCATGTCGGAGAGCGAGCGAGACCAGGTCCCGCGGCTCATCGATGGGCCGGCGCGTCGGCAGAGTCAGGAACGAGTGTCCGAGTACCGGCCGTTGCCCTCCGCCGGACGTAGGGGCGTGAGTGTGCGCGTGACCGTGAATGGCGTCTTGCGCCGCGGCAGAGCGAAGGCCGCATCAGGCCGGCCACTCTCCCGACGAAAGAGAACTGCCAGTACGTTCTTCGTCTGCTGGTGGTACGCGGCTCAGATGCAGTTTGACCAGCGAAAACAGCTCCGATCGTGACAAGCTGCGGACGGCTGGTCCGGGTATGGTCCGGATCTTGGATCGAAGTGATTCCTGGTGACGAGTGCTGCTCGCTAGGCCACGGCGGGCCGCAAACGACTGTCCTGACCGGGCTGCGCCAAGGCGGTATTCGGCGCCGGCGGGGGCCAGCGGTGGTTTCATGGGCCCGGCGTTACTCCCGTGGCGCTGTCCTCGCAGGACCGCGCCGACACCGCGCTGAGAATTCGTCCCGTGCCTTCCGCCCCTGTCACACTCCCGGGTCCTGGCCCCAGCACCACGGTTCGAAGGGGCGGCTCCGGCGCACCATGGCTCTGAGCGCGCTTCCGCTGCTTTTCGCCATTCGTCGGCAGAGTTCCGCTTGGCGTGACCGAGGCTGTTTCCGCAGGTGAGAGATGGACCGTCACGCGCCGTGTGAGGGCTGGCGGAAAGGGCCATGGTGAACCGCTTGGGAGCCGAGAAGGGCGTTCGCCCAGCTGAGCTGCCTCAGGCTCGCTGCCCCGTGATTGGCCTGACGGTGTGGGCCCTCCTGGCCTGATGGCGACTCGACCGGGGCGTAGCGCCGTGATGACCCATCAGTTGCTGTCAGTGCCCACTGCTACACCCTTTTGTTGGGATGAGCCGCGCTCCGCGGCCCACCGACAGGAGGAGGAAGTATGTCGAAGGTGCCGGACGGGTTCCACCGGGTACGCGGACACATCCGCCGCAATCCGAAGGCCAGGAGCGCCAAGCGCATGAGCGGTTGGATGATTGCCGGCTTACTGGCCGGCGTGTGGCTGTGGGGGCAGGTGTTCGGGTTCAGTGAGTCCACCGCCACGACACCGCCGACGGATCCGACGCCGGCGGCCGGCGCGACGGCCGACCGCTGATGGGACGGATACGTCTGAGGCGTCCTCGCGGTGCCGCGGAACTGGTCGCAGCGGCTGTGGTCGCCCTGGCTGTGCTCGTCCTGGTGGTGCGGACGGCGGCCACGGCGGTCGGCGCACTGAAGGCGGCCTGGCCTGCCCTGCTGGCTCTCGCCCTGTTCACGGGAGCCGTCGCGGCGTGGCGGATCAGGCAGGCGACCACGATGCGGCGTCGGGCGAAGGAGCGGCTGGCCACTCTGCGGATCACGCTCGCGGAGTTCGACGCCATGGACGACCGTCGCTTCGAGTACGCCCTGCGGGATCTGCTGGTCCGCGACGGCTGGCCGGCCCGCAGAGTGGGTGGCGGCGGCGACCAGGCCGCCGACGTCATCGGTGACCATCCGCAGCGCGGCCGGATCGTGGTGCAGGCCAAGCACACCCGCGTCGGCGGGAAAGTGGGCTCATCTGTGATGTACGCGGTGAAGGGGACGGCCGGGCCGGTCCACAAAGCCGATCACGCTGTCGTCGTCACCAACGGAGCCTTCACCCGCGATGCCATGGCGTGGGGCGACCGGCACGGCGTCCACTGGATCGACCGGGAAAAGCTACGGCGCTGGGCCGAGGACGGTGCCGCTCTGCACGAGTTCCTCGGATTGTCCGCGCGCTCCCGCCCGAGCCGATTCAGGCGTGCGGCATGACTGGCAAAGAGCGTGATCGCTGCCCAAGACGTCTGGAGTTGTGGTGTTCGACGAGGACGGGTCGCTCGACCCGCTGCTGAAGTTCCTGCTGTATGCGGTCATCGCGCTGGCCGTCGGAAAGATGCTCTGGGAGTGGCTCACCGAGGACGTCGGCCGGTGGATCACCGTAGATGTGGGGGCTGATAGCCGATCACCCGTGGTGGACCGGGCTCTTCGTGGTCGGCGGACTGCCCATGCTGCTCCTGCTCGGCAGAATCCTGTCATTCCTGTTCGGCGCCAACACCTACGCCAACGCGGACGACACGTTCGTCGCTCCCTCTGGCGATGCGATCGAAGCGGACGCGCTGACCTTCAAGATGAAGCAGCTTTCGTCGATGAGCGCGACGGGTTTCGAGCAGGCGTGCAGTGACCTCCTGGCCCGTGACGGATTCCGGCGTCCCAAGCGGGTCGGAGGCGCCGGTGACCTCGGCGTGGACATCACTGCCCGCGATGACGATGACCGCCTCCTGATCGTGCAGTGCAAGCAGTATCAGAGCCCAGTCGGGTCAGGCCACGTGCAGAAGTTCAACGGGACAGCCCGCCCGCACCACGGAGCCGACCTCCCCATCATGATCGCGCTCAACGGCTTCACGCAGCCAGCGATCGACTTCGCCCATCACCAGCTCATCCTTATGGGCCGCCCGGAATTGAAACGATGGGCCCACGCCGAGCACCTCTACGACGTCCTCGGCATCCAAAGCACGACACACTGACGCCAGCGCACACGGGCTGAGTCCGTCCCGGGAGATCCCGCCCAGTGGCCGGTGGTCCCGTTTCGGGCTCAGTCCGGTGCGGCCCGTTGTCATGGAGATCGGCCCGGGCCCTCCCGGCGAAGAGCCCCCCACAGCGAGGCGGCCTTGGGTCGAGAGATCGTGAGGCGACACTCCTGTGACGACGCCGCGGTCTCCGGCATGCCGGTCCTCCCCAATGGGCTGTCTGCCCCAGCCGCTCACCTTCTGAAGCGCGATCCCTGACCATCCGTGACCTTGCTGCTCGGCGGGTGTAGGTACTGAGGCTGCTCCGCAAGGCCGCAGTAGCGGACCCACTTTTCAGCCTCGATCCACCGCGTGAATTCTGATCAAGGGTGTCGGGCGGGTTCCGGGTGTTTCTGCGGGGTGCGGGCAGCGGCGATCGCCGGGTGTCCGT
>NZ_JBEPAP010000113.1:0-13870 GCF_040298665.1 Streptomyces sp. NPDC001508 | reverse complement strand
GAACCACCTGCTCGGCCTGCTCGTTCTCCACGGCGGTCTCCATCATCAGACGCGTCTCCTTGATCATCAGATCCGCCGTTGATTAGACACTCCCGTACGGCGCGGCCGCCTTTCAGCTCTGGCACATACTTGTAGATCGTGTTGCGGGGGACGCCAAGGAGCTTGGCGATCGAAGTGACGGTGTTCTCCGGACGGGTGAGTAGGTCCCGGGCGTGACGGATCTGTTCCTCGGTCATGGCCGGCGGGCGGCCGAGGCGGGCGCCACGGGCGCGGGCTGCGTCCAGGCCCTCGTTGGTGCCCTGGATGATGAGTTCGCGGATGAACTCCGCGAGTGCTGCGAACACGTGGAAGACCAGGCGTCCGCCCGGGGTGGTGGTGTCGAGTGCCTCGTGGAGCGAGGTGAAGCCGATGCCGCGCTGGCGCAGGCCGGAGACGATGGTGATGAGATCCTGGATGGAGCGGCCGAGCCGGTCAAGGGAGGGGACGACGAGGGTGTCCCCTTCGCGGAGGTAGTCGAGGGCCTTACGTAGTTCGTCGCGCTCCGCGTTCCTGCCGGACTTCTTGTCGGCGAAGATCCGGATGCAGCCTGCTTCGGTGAGGGCGTGGATCTGCCGGTCGAGCAACTGCCCCTGGGTTGAGACGCGGGCGTACCCGATGAGCGCGCCCTGCACGGCGGGGACTGGGGCGAGTAGATTGGCGGTGTCGTCGTCCGGAAGCGTCTGCACCTGCGAGATCGTACAGAAAACGGTGCCTCTCGGGTTTTTGAGCAAACCGACTTTCTGACACCGTTTCTCGCACACGAGCCAGCGCCGTTCCGGCCGTGAGTAGTCGCTTACCGATCTTGTTCAGGAATCGGTCGATTCTTCAACGCCACGTCCCGGCACGGGCTGCGGCAGCACTTGGTGATGTGCGTCGAGGAGCGGAAACAGCCGGGTGACTGCGGCTACGGCCACGGCGTTGGGCGGGCGTGTGGCGGGGTGGTCTTCCCGGTTGCGGTAGCCGTCGAGGAGGCGGCGGATGGAAGTAGCGAGTTCGGCTGTTTCGGCCGGGGTGAGGTGGAGCACGGTGCTGAAGGATTCGTCCTGCTGCCACTCGGCCGGCGCCTGGTCCCGGTGAGACAGCCAGCGCTGGTAGCTCTCGTCCTCCAGGTCTCGGGTGAGGATGGCGAATTCTTCGGGCTCTTTCTGCCCTGTGGGGTGGGGGGTGTCCCATCGCAGCCGCCAGGGCCGGGCTCGGCCTCCTCGGTGGGGGGCTTCTTCGATGAGGCCGTACCGGGCGAGCTGGCGCAGGTGGAAGGAGCACAGGCCGGAGCTGTGCCCGAGGCGCGCGGCGGCCTCGGTGGAGGTGAGGGTGCCGACTTCGGCGAGTAGGTCGAGCAGGGCAACACGCACGGGGTGGTCGGGCAGAAGCTGGCGAGCCCGGCCCTGCAGGGCCCATGCGGCTTCAACTCGACGGTTTCCATCACTCATTTTGCAAAGTCTGCTACTTTGCAAAGTCCTTGGCAAGCCGATGAGTCCTTGGCCATCCGGGTCCGGTGGCCGAGGAGTTGCATAGAAGGGGTTGATGGTTCGTGGCTGTTGGGTTCGGTGACACGGTGCCAGATCGCCGGGTCCGGGTGCAGGGCAAGCCCGTCGAGGCCTATCCACGGCTCGCGCCGGAGGTGGAACGTGGTGTGGTTCGCAGGATCACCGTGGTCGGGGAGGAGATCTTGCGCCGCCGGTGCCGGGAGGTGACTGAGTTCGGCACGGTGGAGCTGGCGAGGCTGATTGACGACATGTTCGCCACCAACCAGGTCGCGGGGGGCGCTGGGCTGGCCGCCAACCAGGTGGATGTGGATCTGCAATTGTTCGTGTGGGACATCACGGACGAGTGGGGCGTGCGTCATGTTGGGCACATCGCCAACCCGGTTCTCGAGGAAGTGTCCGCCGACGGCCGCCGCCTGGTGGAGGAACCCGAAGGGTGCCTGTCTGTCCCCGGTCCCTACCGCGTGGTGCCCCGCCTCGACCGTGCGGTCGTCCGAGGCCGCGACAAGGACGGCAACCCTCTGGTGATCGAAGGCAGGGGATACTTCGCCCGGTGCCTGCAGCACGAAACCGATCACCTGCACGGCCACCTGTATCTGGACCGGCTCGCGCAGAAGGAACGGAAAGCTGCTCTCCGGGAGATGCAGGACTCCCAGGACAAGGTGTTCGCCCGGAGGGCCGCCGTGGCGAAGCGGCTCGGGAAGTGACTGGCGTTCTTCCAGACCCGCCTTCGGCTCCGGCCGGCCGCTCCGCGGCTATGCGTCGTCGTCCCCGTCTTCCTGCCGAGGGTCGCGCAGAGGACGCAGACCCGGTGTTGGGGGACTGGTGAAGGCGTAGCGGCCGAGGAAGTTGATGTGGTCGTACTGGAGTGGGGAGAGGCGGGCGAGAAGCTCGTCGGTGACCGGAAAACCGTCGGCGGCCAGCTGCTTGACGGCGGCGTCGATGTAGAGGCTGTTGAAGAGCACCACAGAGTTGAGGGCCAGGCCGAGGGCGCCGAGTTGGTCCTCCATGCCCTCGCGGTAGTGCTGGCGTAGTTCGCCGCGCTGTCCGAAGAAGATCTTCCGGGCGAGTCGGTGGCGGGCCTCGGTGACGTTGAGCTGGGCGCCGATCATCCGCCGGTATCCCTCGTCGGAGACGAACTGGAGCAGGTGCAGGGTCTTGAAGATCCGCCCGTAGTGGGCGAACGCGTCGCCCAGTCCGGTCGGCTTGCCGTCACGGGAGAGCATGCGGATCAGGTCGTGGCCGCGGACCTCTCCCAGGGTCAGGGAGCCGGCCACGCGGAGCATGTCGCCCCAGTGGGCGCGTATCCGGTCCAGGCGGATGGTGTGGTTCGACACCGGCTGGAGCGGCCCGTAGTCGGCTGCGGCGTTCGTCCGCCACAGCCGGGCGTCGGAGATGTCGGCGATCCTCGGCGAGAACTGGTAGCCGCAGATGGCGAACAGGCCGAAGACGATGTCGGAGTACGAAGCGGTGTCCGTGATGACGGTCTCCGGCTTCGGCCCGCCGTCGCGGGCGTGGATGGCGTCAAGGATGAACAGCGAGTCGCGCAGCGTGCCCGGCACGACCACCCCGCCCAGCCCCATCACCTGGTCGTTCACCACGTTCAGCCAGGTGGCGCCTTTGTGCCGCAGGCCGAAGTACCGGGGGTTCGAGCCCGCGTAGAGGGTTTGCACGGGGACGGTGAAGCGGACGCCGTCGGCGGAGGCGACCAGGCCGCCGCCCCACGCCCGTACGACGTCGATCTTCGCCTGGGCCTCGATGAACAGGCTGTTGGCCGCCGAGATGTTCTCGGCCCGGAAGTAGCCCTGGTCGACCTGGACCAGACGACCGCGGGTGAGCGCCGGGACGTCCGGCTTGATGACGGGGGTCAGACCCACGTTGCACGCCTCGCTCAGCAGCACCGCGCACAGGCTGGTGACGAAGCCCTCCATGCCGGAGTCGGCGCCGGAGATGTGCGTGAATGCCTCCGGCATGCCGGTCAGTTCGGCGACCTCCAGCAGCAGTTCGGGGAAGTCGACCTTCGGTAGCATGCCGTTGACCAGCTGCCGGAACGGCGGCATGAGCTTGGGCTCCTCGGCCTTGCCGAGCTTGGCCAGCTTCAGCTTGCCGCCCGCCACCTCCAGCGCGCTGTTGCCCGGCAGCCCGGCGGCGACCTGGACGTACGCGGCGTGCAGGGCGGAGGCGAGTTCGGCGAGGTGCCCGGCCGGCTCGCTCTCCAGGCCGAGCGCGGTGAGCACCTTCGGCTCGGCGGCCCTCCACTTCTCCCCGACAAGCAGCTTGGCGCGGGGGTCGCCCCAGCGGTCGCCGTCCCTGGCGAACACGTCCCGCCGGCGCAGGGCGCGGTGCAGATGCTCCAGGACGCAGAACGAGTACGCCGCCTTGTCCACCAGGCCGTGCGGCAGGTTAGGGTTGGCGAACACCAGCCGCCGCCACGAGCCGGTCACCAGCTCCATGGAGACCTCCTCGGCGCCGACCTTCTTCCGGCCGATTAGGTCCGGCAACTGCTTGAGGGCCTTCACGACCGGGACGCCGGCCTCGACCGAGCCGAAGTCGATGACCTCGACCAGGAGGCGGATGAAGCCGCGCACGGTGCCGTAGCGGGCGACCAGTTCGGCCCGCCATTCCGCGTCGTCGTCCCCATCGCCGCCCGGGACCACCGCGGCGATCGTGGCAAGCGCCTCGGCCAGCTGCTCACGCGGTACGACCTGCTCGATCGCCGACCACGCGTCCACCACGGAGACCATCTCGCCTGACTCGGTTGCCGGAGGCGTCGTCATCAGCACGTCGACCGCCGCGGCGACCTTCTTCGCCGCCTTCCTCAGCTGTGGCAGAGCCTTGAGCTTGGCGTCGTTGCCCATCCGCTCGGCCTTCGCCAGCAGTTTCGTGGCCATCAGCGCGTGCAGCAGATCGAGCGCGTCGTCCACCGTCGCGGTCTCCAGGCGCCGCACGGCCGCCAGCAGGGTGGCGGTCTGCCTCGTGACCTCCAGGCGCTTAAGCGTCGGGGCCTTCGAGGTCAGCCCGTAGCGGGCCAGCCCGGTCATCCGTGCGGCCGGGACCCGACCGACGTCGACCGCGCCGGCACCCAGGCCCCGCACCTCACGGGCGCGGTCCAGCGCCAGCTCCATCTCCTTGCCCGACACCCGCATCGGCCCCAGCCGCAGCCGCTCCAGCTCCGATACCCGCTTTTTCTCCGGCACCTCCAGCAGCCGGACCATCTCGGTGCGCAGGTCGTACGGCACCGCCTCGTACAGCGCGGCGTGCAGCCGATCGTTCTCCTCCTGGCGGACCGCGGCCACCATCCGGGCCAGCGTCGTCACGCCGGGCAGCAGCACCCGGTTGTTCACCAGCCACACCACCGCCCGGTCGAACAACGCGCGCGGCCCCTCCAGCGACGACCACACCCGCGCCGCCAGAAACTTCCGCAGCCCCGCCTCACCCGCGGCGAAGTCCCGGTAGCCGTACTCGTCGCGGATCTCCCACGCGTGCTCGTACGCCGTCTGCGGGCGCACCCCGTACTCGGCAAAGTGCTCATCGCCGATGCCGAGCTGCTCGGCAACGAACCGCACCACGGAAGCCGGGACGGCCGTGGGGTCCTCGGTCAGGAAGGTGCCGAGCATCCGCACCGTGCCCCACTGCACCGCCCACCCCAGCCTTGTCGCCGGACGGCGCTTCGCCCGCGCCAAACCCAGGGCCTTGGTGTCCAGGCGGAAGAACTGCTCCAGCTCCCCGGGCGACGGTTCCGTGGCGAACCGCCCGTAGCGGGCCTCTTGCTCGGCAGACAGATACTCAACAGGCATGCCGAGGAACGTAGAGCCCGCTGACCGGGCAAAACGGGCACGTCACCGAACCGGAATCAAGATCACTACGCTACCGCTAATTTCCGTTCGGATACTCCCCGAGGGCCATACCGGCGCAAGATCGCACGCCAGCTGAACAAGGGCGAGTCGCTGCACGCTCTGCGCCGCCAGCTCCACTACGCCCGCGAGGGCAAAGTCACCCGCCGTCAGCCCGAGCAGCAGAACGAGCAGGCATGGTGCCTGACCGTCGTGACGAACGCGGTCGTCTGCTGGCACACCGAGTACATGGGCCTGGCCGTCGGTGAACTGCGCGGTGCCGGCCGCGAGGTGGACGCCGAGGTCTTGGCGCACATCTCCCCGGCCCGCAGCTCGGTGGTCAACTACTACGGCTCCATCACCGTCGACTACGAGCACGAACTCGCCCAGCTCGACGAGAAGGGCCACCGGCCGCTGCGGACCGCGGGCATGGACGATCCCGGAGCCGGGCTGTAGGAAGCATCGGCCCCGGCGATGCCCCACGGGGGGAGATGCGTCGGCGGGGCCGTACGCGGCGGCCTTGGAGACGATCCGCCCGGCGGTTGTCCAGTCCACTCATCGGGTGCTGCTGATCGGGTCACGCTCGATCCGCTGACGGAGCGGAAGGGGTGTCGTCCGGATGATGCCCCGCTGCATCCGTGCTGCTTGGCCGGATATTAGGTAGTCCCGCCGTTGAAGAGCAGGCAATCATGTGGCGACCTAGATCAGATCTGTCTGCATGATGGGGGAATGCCTTGTTGAACGTGAACTTACGGCGCGGTGCCATGGCCGTCTTCATGACTCTGACGATCGGAGGCGCGGCGACGCCCGCGATGGCCTTGTCCACACCAGTTGGGAGCGCGCCGGAGCGTATCCATCCCCAGGTTGTGGCAGAGGCGGACGCCGTACCGGGAATCGCGCCACAGGACACCGACGACTCCGCTGTGTACCTTGACGAAAACGGACAGGTTCTTCCCATCGAGAACCCGACGGACGTAGATTCCGAGGTGGCGCTGGCAGCGGCCTGCACACCTGTGAGCGGGAGGGACAATCCGCACCGGTCTGGCACCGGAGTGGCGGTGTCCGGCCACGGATGGTGGGGAAAAGGAACCTGCACCGAAGACCGTGCCAAGGTGTACAACTGCCTCTACGAGTGGTATACGGACAACACCTGGCGCAGGAAAGCGTGTTCGGAAACCGAAACGCTCAAGCCTGGCACCGGTGGGAGTAGCTACCGCACGGCAGCACGTCACAACTGCACAAACACCAACTCGGCATCGTGGCGCAACCACGTGGACGTCGATGTGAACGGTCAGGGTGACACAGGCGAGCGGCCGTACCGCCAGGCCGATGTCGCCTGCACGGTGTACTGAGAACGAGCACATGCACAACGGCGTGGCTGCGAGGTACAGCAACCAGAGAGGACCAGGCGTGCCAGAGCACCACGCCACAGAACGACCCGGCATGGTGCCTGCGGTCCGTCGGACCGCAGGCACCATGTTCGCAAGCCTGCACGGTGAACTCACCGCGCGGGCCTGGGGCGATCCCGACTTCGAGTACGATGTCTACTCGCTCTTCCACCAGCGGTCGCTCGCCATGGGATGGCTCGATGACCGGTCGGCCGGGGGCGGTGCCGAAGACCGTATGCGGCGGGCCCCCGGCTTGTGGGCCATGAACGACGCCGGATGCAACGACCGCTCCATCGCTTCCGAGGCCGACCTGGTCTCGTGGTTCCAGGTCGAGACCAGTGCTGTCGCCGATGACCGGCCGCTGCCCGTCCGGCCGTTCCTGCAGTGTGCCGAGAGCGCGACCACACGGCTCGGCACACTGCGCCTGGCGGCCGTACAACTCCTCCTACCGGTCCAGGGGCTCGACGCCGCGGCCCGTCCCGCGTACGCGCCCCTCCCGTCGATGCTGACGGCCGACTGGTTCGCCGGGCGGGACCCACGGTCGAGGACACCCGTGGAGGTCAACATCAACAGCGGCAGGTACACGTCCGTCCCTGATATCGCGGAACGGCTCACAGACCACCTCCGCCACCTGGACCAGCCGGTTTTCGTCTACAGCTCGCACGACGTCGTCGGCCAGGGCGCCGTCCTTGCCCCGCGGTTCGACGACAGTTTCTGGTGCGGCCCGCCTCTCCATGGGATGGTGTTGCGCGGGGAACTCACCGAGTGGTCATGCGATGCGATCGGCTGGCTGGCCGAGGTCATCGCCGATACCGCTGCCTCACTCAGCGTCCATACACCGCTGCTGTTCACCGTCACCCGAACTCACTCCGCTGGCTGACTGGAACTACGGTCAGATGTCCTTCGATCTCTGTGAGTACTGGACAGCGGGTAGGTCGCAGGCGCGAATCGGTGTTGTAGGCGCTGGCGGGTAGGTCCGTCGACTCGAAGAGACGCGACAACGCGGGACACGGGGGTTGTTTCATAGGTGACCCCCGTTTCAACACCGGGCACCGACGGCGTCGCCGCAGGTGATTTTGTTTCACCGGTCGTTTTCTTCCTCTTGACCGGTGAAACGTACTTCTGAAACGATCCGGCGTGATCAACGACGCGTACAAACTGGTGGAATCGCACGCCTGTCCGATGTCCACCTGCCAGGCCCCGGCGGGCTCGCCCTGCCGCACCACCTCGAACAAAGTCGCGCTGAAGTACCACACTGCCCGCTTCCAGCTCGTGCCCGCGCTCCGCTCCGAACTCCACGTCGCCACCCCCGCCGTACGCCATCCCGGCGCCGCCTGGACGGCCCTGCCCGTCCAGAAGCTCGCGGCGCCGGCCGTGCCGATGGAGGTCCGCCTCGCGTACGCCCGCGTCCCCAGCCGGACGCAGGAGATCCAGTCACAGGTCGACGCCCTCGAAGCGTCCGGCGTGCACCGGCTGTTCCAGGAACAGATCAGCACCCGCGTGCGGGAACGCCCCGAGATGAAGGCCGCCCTGGCGGCGGCCCGCGAGTACCGCTCACTGGGGGCGAAGGTCACCCTCGTGGTGCACGAGATGAAGCGCCTGGGCCGCGGCGCCCTGGAACTCCTGAAGGTCGCCGAGGAACTGCGGGACGCGGAGATTGAGCTGGAGTTCCTCACCGGCCCGCTGGCGGGCAAGCACGACCCGGCCGGCCACGGCACCGCCCTGTTCGCCTTCTTCGCCGCCATGGCTGAATCCGAGCGCGACTACATCCGCGACAAGACCCTCGAAGGCCAGGAGACCGCCCGCAAGAACGGCAAGGCCATCGGCGGCGTCAAGGTCTCCGACGAGGACATGCTCGCCACCGCCCTGCGCCTGCGCGACGACGAACACCTCTCGCTGCGCGAGATCGCCTCCCGCCTCGTCATCCGCACCGGCAAGAAACGCGGCCAGCACCCCGCCCCGGCCACCGTCATGCGCATGCTGCGCGAGCACGACGAGCAGACAGCCACGGCCTCTCTGGAGCCAACGGCCTGACCTGCGACTCAGTCCTTAGCGTTGTTTTTTCGGCGAGAACTACTGGGACCCCTGGACCCCCGCGAGTTCGTGAAAACTGAAGGTCCTGCAGCGGGAACCCGAGTGCCTATCGGACCGTTCTCGGCGATGGACCCGCGGGTTCGTGGTGAACACGCTGGGTCACTCGGAGAGCCTCGGATATGCAGACGCCGCTGACGCGACTGGCACTGGCTGATGATCAGGTGGGGGTTGGCGGTGCAGACGAAGACTCAGCAGGGTGCAGGGAAGGTCGCTGGATGTTACACAGAAGCGGGTGCGAAGCCTGCATCGGGTGAGTGTTGGGGATGAGCCGTACGGGTATGGTTACCGGCAGTTCTACGTCGGGGGGAGTATGACCGACAACAGCGCGCTGTACGGACTGCTCGGAGCTCTGGGGGGAGCCTCAGTTGCCGGCCTCGCGGCTGTCTACGGCCCCCTGCGTCTGCATCGGCGGCAAGCGGAGCAGAAGGCGAGTGAGGCGCATGATCGCCAAAGTGAGACAGAGATCGCCCGTCTGCTGAAGATGCGAACTACGGGTCGGGCGTGGATCGATGCTCTGGAGCGGTTCGTCCAAGATTTGCAAACACACCATCCTGTGGACGTCAACCGATTCGACGAGATCACGGCCCAGGTCGGCCGGGAGGCCACCGAAGCCGGACACGCGCTGGCTCACAACGGTCTCTGGCTCGAATCGCAGGACACACCACCGCACGGAATTCCACTCGTCCTGGCACCAGACGGATCGCGACCAGACGATGCGGACGGATCCGCGTTCATTGCTCTCTCCCAGCTTCTGGGCCGCTTGCGAGAGGCGACCCGGGAAGTCCGTGCCGACGTCCTGCGACGTTCCTCGAATCGGGAGAGCCCGGTGCGAAGTGACGTCCTGGAGGCTCTGGAGCGTGTCAAGGCTGCGCGGACACAGCTGAATGCAGCCCTTCTCGATCAGATCGACCAGATCAACGGGGGCCACACACGCCGCCTGTAACTGGGCTCGTTGGTCCATTCCTGCTCGTCCTCGGAGACCCCCGAGTTCCGGAAACTGAAGGCAAGTGGGAACCTGCAGGTCTGATGCCTTGATAGTTAGGTGGTACTCCCTGGGGTTCGTGGTGGAGTCGCGGGGGCATTTTCCAGTGGCCGTTCCAGGAGAGCGCGGGCGGAGTTCGCGTAGCGGATCGCCGTCTTCTCGTCCAGGCCGAAGACCTCGGCGAGGTGGAGGGCGTCGGGGCCGTGCGTAAGGGCTTCTTCGAGTTGCCGGTCGACGCGGAGCTGTTCCAGGGTGGCAGCCTGGCCGCGAAGCGGTGCGGTGAGGGAGACCTGGCTCACCGGTCCGGTTCCCAGGGCGGTGATCTTGTTGATCAGCAGGTGCGGGTTGGCGGTGTCGGGCCAGCGGCGCCGACGGAACTCCAGCCACTCGCGGGCGACATGCAGTGTGAGGTCGTCCAGCCGTCGGGAACGGCCGTCGATGGTGAGCTTCCGGTTGCCGATGTCGAGGTCGTCGAGCTGGAGGCGGCGGATGGCGCCGGACCGTGCCGCGTGCACTGCGGCGAGGGCGAGGACCAGGCGGTCCGCCGGCTTGGTGACCGCCGCGACCGAGTTGTCGATGTGCTCGGGATCCAAGGGCTGGATGATGCCGCTCTCGCGCTGGCCGACGCGGATGCGGCTGGTCGGGTTCTTGAAGATGGTGCCGCTCTTCTTGGCCCGACCGAACACGGACCGCAGCACGATGAGGGTGTGCTGACGCTGGTTGCCGTGCAGGGCATCGAGCTGGGCGAGGACATCGTCTCGGGTCACCTCGCGCAAGTGGTCGTAGCGGCTGGACCAGTCGATCAGCACGGGCCGGATGCGGTTGAGGTAGTTCCAGACCGTGGCCTCGTCCCGGGGCTGGGATCGGGGGCCGCCGTCGTGCAGGAGCCGGATCCAGTGCTCGACGTCGCGGCGGATGCCGGGGGCGATGCCGTCGAGCTTGCGCTGGAGCCAGTGCTCGAACGACGGTGTCCGGTCGTCGAGGAAGACGCCGACGTGATTGAGGACCTCGATGGTCAACTCCATGTTCAGCCGACGTGGCCGCAGGGCTGGAGAGAGCTCGGAATGGCGCACGACATCGCCACCGATGTGCCGGGACATCAGGATGATCAGGGCTCGGTCGACGCTGAAGCGGACCTTGCGGGGCCAGCCGCGGACCTCGCCGAGGCGGTGGGCGGTGTGCCTCGCCCAGGCGAGCCACGGGTTGTCCGGTCCCGTGTGCTGGTCGGGGTCGATGCGGGTGAAGTCTCGGCAGACATCGAACAGGGCGGGCTGGAGCCAGCCGCCGGGCGGTGACGCCGGAGGGGGGCAGGCTTGCGGGGGCGTCCCCGCCGCTCGTACTTCGGCTTCCGGTGCCGCGGGACCCGCTCCCACAACGGGGCCATGTGCGCGAAGAACAGCTGGTGATGCCGCAGTTCCGGCAGCAACGACTCTGCCGTGGTCCCGGCGGCCGCGGCATCCGTACGCGCCTGGCACCAGCACAGTCGGCAGTACCCCTTCCGCAGCTCACCCTGCCGTCCCTGTCACCAAGGAAACAGCAGCCCAGTCCGGCTCCGGTGCTGCTGGAGGGCCGGGCTGTGAAACTCCGCAGCCCCGACCAGCGCTCTGGCCGGAATCCGGTGTGCCGCACCGGGGCCGGGCCGGCGGTTCGTCGGCGGACCGCGGTGGCGGTACCCGCACCTTATTACGGTCAGCGCATGACCAGTGACGGTGTAGTCGTGGACGAGGTGATCCGCGCGGCATGGGACTCGTACCGGATCTTGGAAAGGCGCACACGCCGCGCCGCACTCGATCGGGTAAATCCCTCGCCCGCGGCTGTCTCCAGCTACTCCCTGCGGATGACATCGCGTCACCTGCTCATGCGGGAGACCTTCGACTCCATGGCGGCAGCCAGTGAGCAGTAGTTGCGCGTTGCCGCCCATGTCAGGCGTGGTGGACACGGCCGTGGCACGATCATGCCGGGGCGGATTCCAGACGTTGTCCGCGCACCCCAGCGGATCACTGCCCAGTTGGGCAGACTGGCAGGCAAAGAGAGCCGCCTTTGTACGCCAACTGGCACTGACCTGGGGGAACTTGTGATCATCCGGCGATTCCTCGACGACGATGGTGAGCTGGCCCAGCACCTCGTCCAGCAGCTCAACACTTCACTGGACTGGCCGGAGGGCGCAGGGCTGACCACCGGGCACGTCGCGAAGATTGCTTCTGCGGCAGCCTGCGACGTCTCGTACAACCAAGCGGCCAATGGCCATCTGGCCGACCTCTTCGCCGTCCTCCCTCTCCCGGGCACGCCCGAAGGCGATGAGTTCTGGGGTGCTATGGAAGAAGCGGGGGGTGAAGCCGCCTTGTACATCGACCCCGGCAACATGGGCGGTCCTTCCTTCGATCGCCTGGCCAGAGGGAACGAAGGGGGCATTGCCGACCGTGTGCTCAGCTTTCTGGCAGAGCTCGACGACCAGCGGCGCGACGCCGTGACCAAGGTGATCGGCGACGCACTGGCCCATGACACGCTCGTAGCAGGTGGCCGCTACCTCGGGCAGTTGTGGCTGCGTGACGCCGAGACCACTGCCTGGCATGTTCTGCTCGCCAGGCGTCGGCTGCACGAGACGGAGGACGACCGCAAGCGATTCTTCGAGGCGTGGGGCGACGCCTGAGCGGTACGGCCGTGGCTACGACGACGTCCCGACCCCAGCAGCTCGAATGCTGGGGTCGGGGCGTCGTCGGGTGGCTATCCGAGCCAGGTGATGGTGAGGACGGACAGACGGCGCAGGGGCCTGTTCACTCAGTAGGTGAGGGGCAGCTGGCCGACGGACGCGTAGCGGACGTCCTCGCCTTCGGGGTCGTCGGCGTTCCACTGGCGGAAGCCCCACGGGTCGGCCGCGGCGGCGTCCAGGACATCCCACACGGTGTCGTCGACGTGCTCGGGCAGGGTGTCGAGGATCTTCGCGGCCGGGGCGGAGAAGCGGACCGCGTACGGCTGTCCGGTCACCGGCGCCTTCCCCGCAGCTCCGCCATGTCGACGAACTCGCTGTCGTCGTAGCCGGAGGCGACGAACGCGTCGACCGCCGGGGAGGGGGCGATGCGGCCCTGCCAGACCTGGACGACCTCGTACAGGGCGGCGAAGGAGAACGTGCGGCGGGACTCTTCCAGCGCGGCCGCCCACTCCTGCTCGAAGGCCGGCACCCAGGTGTCCGCGCGCCGGTCGGCGCGCAGCTGCGCGAGGAGTTCGGCCGGCGCCCCGGGGGCAGGGGCATAGACGGTGACGGGGGCGTGGTCGGGCTGCGCGCTCATCTGGTCCTCCCGGCGGGTCGTCACCTCACGGTACGCACCGGGAAGCCGTGGATGCGGGCATGGACGGTTCCCCTTCTACTGGGTGCTCTGCACGACGATGTGGCCGAACCCGAACTCCGGCCGGCGGGTGGCGCAAGGGAAGCCGGTCAGGATGGCGCCGAGTGCACCGGAGATCCCCTTATGGAACGGAGCTTGTGTGCCAACAGCAGACGAACAGCACGACATGAGCCCCGGGCGCAGAGCCGCCGCGATCGTCGCACCCTTCATCACAGCACTGGTCGCCGCGCTCGCTGCGTACTTGCTGCTATGGCACGGACTGCCGGACCGGATGGCCACCCACGTCGGGTTCAACGGCGCCGACAGGTATAGCCCTTCGGGCTCGGCCCTGGCTTCATACCTGGTGGTCTTCGTCATCGAGGCCGTTCTCTTCCTGGTCTGGGCGCTGGCCGCCAACGACGAGGACAGTGCGCCAGGCTCGTTCCGCACGATCGTCACCCTTGCCTGGGCGGTCGCCATGGCAACGGCGTATCTGCTGTATGCCCTGCTGCAGGCCAGCACCAAGTCCGCTGACGGCCAGGACGTCTCTGTCCCTCTCCACCAGTTCTTCATCGCGCTCGCCATTGGCGCTGCGATCGCGCTCATAGGCCGCTTTCTCCGACGGAGGCACTGACCTCATGAATTCAGCTACGGCAGCGATCTGATGCCCTGGCAGAAGAAGGGTGCCTCTCACCTGCGATGATCTGGATTGTCTAGATCAAAACCG
>NZ_JBEPAP010000112.1:0-13967 GCF_040298665.1 Streptomyces sp. NPDC001508 | reverse complement strand
TGCACGACACCGGACAGGCCGCCCACGACGTCCACCGCAACACCCACCAGGGCAAAGTCGGCGTCCTCTGCCTCGCCCCCGAAGAAGGCCTGGGCATACGCGACCAGGAACTACGCGCCAGGCACATCCACGCCATCAACCGCTTCCGCACACCATCCTCTCCTCGAACCGGGTGAACCACCCTGCCGGGGGCTGCCGCTGAGGTGCGGGCTTCGGCCGTACGGTCGCGAACTCCTTCCGGCGCGCCTCGACCACAACGCCGACCAGCCGCTCCTCTTCAGGGAAGAGGAGCGGCACACGGACGTCTTCGCATGCCTCGCGCACGGACACGGAGGGCGGCAGCAGGTCCTCCGCTCACAGGTGTGCGCCCGGGGTCGTACCGCGCCTTCCCGGGGCGCCTTCGTGTGCCGCCGCGAAGCCGTGCAGGTCCCGCCCGATGGCCGCGACCACGTCGTCCTGGCCTGGCTGAAGGTAGAAGTGACCGCCCGGGAAGACGCGCGTGGCGAACGCGGACGCCGTATGGCCGCCCCAGAGGGCGAGGTCGTGGCGGGACACATGCGGGTCGGCGTCCCCTCCGTAGGCGGTGATCGGGCACCGCAGCCGTGCGCCGGGATCGCACCGGTACGTCTCGACCGCCCGGTGGTCCGACCGGACGGGCGGAATCACGACTGCGAGCATCTCCTCGTCCGCGAAGAGCGCGGGGTCCGTCCCGGACAGTTCGGCCATCGCCGCGACGATGCCCGCGTCGTCCCTGCGGTGCACTCCCCGGTCCCGCAGGACCGACGGCGCCGTCCGCCCCGAGGCGATCAGTCCCAGAGGATCAACGCGCCCCGGGTCGCGCTCCAGGCGTACGGCGGTCTCGAAGGCCACGACCGAGCCCATGCTGTGCCCGAACAGGGCCAACGGCCGCTCCTGCCATGGCAGCAAGGCATCGGCGATGTGGTCCGCGAGCCGCCTGATGTCGTCGACGACCGGCTCGTCCATGCGGTCCTGACGGCCCGGGTACTGGACGACCAGCACCTCCGCGAGGAGGGACAGCTCGGCGGAAAGCCGGAAGAAGGAGGTGGCGGAACCGCCGGCGTGCGGAAAGCACACCAGGGCCGGGCCGTCGCCGGGGGGATCGTGGTAGCGGCGGATCCAGCCGCCGCGCTCGTGCCTGCCTACGGGACGGGTCATATCGGGCCCTCCTCGTTCGTGGTGTCCGCGGGTGGGGACGGCGCCGCGGCACCGGTCCCGTCCGGCGGACCGGAAACCGGGAGGACGCCCGGCAGGGCGAGGACCTCGCGCGTGAGGTCGCCGACCGAGGCGCATCCCGTGAGCGCCAGGGTGAGGTCCACTTCGGCGAGCAGGCAGCGCAGGACGTGGGCCACGCCGTCGCGTCCGCCGAGCGCCAGTCCGTACAGGAAGGGACGCCCGTACAGCACCGCGTCCGCGCCGAGAGCGAGGGCCTTGACGAGGTCGCTGCCGGTGCGCACGCCGGAGTCGAAGAGCACGGGGACGGACCTGCCCACGGCGGCGCGAACGGCCGGCAGTGCGTCCAGGGCCGCCACGGCGCCGTCCAGTTGGCGTCCGCCGTGGTTGGAGACGACCACACCGTCCGCGCCCAGGTCGAGCGCGCGGCGGGCGTCGTCGGGGTGCAGGATGCCCTTGAGGAGTATGGGCAGCGCGGTCAGCTCGCGCAGCCACGGCAGGTCGTCCCAGTTCAGGGCCGGGTTGGCGAAGACCTGCGCCCAGTGTGCTGTCACGGACCGGCTGTCGGCGCCGGAGGGCAGACCGGCCCGGAAGGCCGGGTCGCCGGTGAAGTTGGCGATGCCCGCTCCATCGAGGAAGGGCAGATAGCCGTGGTCGAGATCCGCGGGGCGGTATCCGAACGCGGGCGCGTCGACGGTGAGGACGAGCGCGGTGTAGCCGCTCGCCTCCGCGCGCCGTACGAGGGACTCGGCCACGGCCCGGTCCGCCGGCCAGTACAGCTGGAACCAGCGCGGCACGGAAGGGCCGTCCGCCGGTGCGTCGCTGCCCGGTCGGGCGGCGTCCGCGACGTCCTCCATGCTGTACGACGAGCCGGTCGACAGGACGAACGGGACACCGGCGTCCCGCGCTCCCCGGGCCGAGGCCAGCTCGCCGTCCGCGTGGACCACGGTCTGCGCGGCCACCGGAGCCAGCAGCACGGGCACCGGAAGGCGCTGCCCGAGCAACGGCACGGACAGGTCGCGACGGGCGGTGCCCCGCAGCATGCGGGGCAGCAGCCGCCAGCGCTCGAAGGCTTCCCGGTTGGCCCGGCCGGTGGCGCCGGTGCCGGCGTCGCCTGCGGTGTATCCGTGGGCGGCCGGTGTCAGTACGGCACGGGCCGCCTCGCCGAGGGCCGTCAGGTCCGTCGGCAGCTGCGGGCTCTGCCCGTGGGCCCCCGCCAGGTAGATCCGACGCACCAGGTCGCTGTGGGGCGGCTGCGTCATTTTTCCCCCATGGGTGTGCTGTTCGGGCGGCGGGCCGCGTCCGCCGCGGGGCGGGAGCCGGCGGCCAGGGCCCGGTCCTCGCGGATGCGCCGGGCGAGCCGGCGGGCGGGGCCGGGCTGGTGCGAGGTCAGGGAGAAGTGGCCGCCGGGCAGTCCCTCGACGTCCAGTCCGCCCGTGGTGTGACGTGCCCAGCCCGCCATCTGGCCGGGCGTGTTCTTCGGGTCCGCTGTGGCGAGCAGCACCGTGATGGGGGCGTCCAGGGCTGCACCGGGTGGGCACCGGTAGCGGCGCAGGGCGCGATGGTCGGCGCGCAGCAGCCGAAGCAGCTCGCGGACCGTCTCCGGGTCCTGGAGGAGCGTTTCGGGGACGCCGCCCAGACGCCGTAGCTCCGCGACGATCTCGCGGTCCTCGCAGGTGTCCAGGTCGCGTTCTCCCCAGTCCTGGGAGGGTGGCCGAGCAGCCGAGGCGAAGAGCCGCGCGACCTTGCCGGGGCGGCCCAGCCGGCGGGCCGTCTCGAAAGCGGTCAGCGCGCCCATGCTGTGCCCCAGCAGGAACAGGGGCTGATCGCCGTACTCGGCGAGCGCCCGGACGGCCTCCTCGGCGAGCGCGGCGATGTCCTCGGCGAACGGATCGGCGTGCCGGTCCTGCCGGCCCGGATACTGGAACGCGACCAGTTCGATGTCTTCGGGCAACGCGGCGGACAACGCGGCGAACGCGGACGCGGCGCCGCCGGCATGGGGGAAGCACACCAGGCGTGCGGCGCTGTGCGGCCGCGGATGGAAGACGCGCGCCGCGCGGCTTCGGGTCGGGTTCACGCGGTTTCACCTCCGGTCGGGGTGCGCAGTGCGGTCAGCAGGTCTTCGAGACGGGTCCGTGCCGCATCGCGCAGGCCGGCGTCGAGGGGGTGGGCGGCGACCGCGGACTCGAGGCGGCTGAGGCCGTCGAGGACGGCTTCGGTGCCCTGGGTGCTTTCCGCGTCCGTCGGTTGGGGTTCGCCGAGTCGGCCGCGCAGGTGATGGACGAGTTCGAGCGGCGTCGGATAGTCGTAGATGAAGGTGGCGGGGAGCCGGATGCCGGTGGCCTTGGCCAGGCGGTTGCGCAGTTCGACCGCGGTGAGCGAGTCGAAGCCGATCCGGTCGAAGATTCCGTGCGGGTCGACCATGGCGGACGAGGCATGCCCGAGGACCACGGCGATCTCGTGGCACACCGTCTCGACCAGATCGTCACCGCTGCCGCCGTTTCCCGGTCCGTCCGGCGAGGTGGAGGCGGGCGTGCCGAGCCCGGCGGCCGGGGTGGAGGAGCGCCGGGGGGTCTCCGTCAGAAGGCTCTTGAGCAGCGAGGACGTGGGAGCGGCAGCGGACAGGGCATCGAGGTTCCAGTGCGCGGCGACGGCCACGGGCGCGTTGCGGTGCATCGCGGCGTCCAGGAGTTCCAGGCCGCGCTTCGCGGACAGCGGGGCCACTCCGGTGCGTGCCATGCGCGCCATGTCGGTCTCGGTCAGGGCGCTTCCCATGCCCGATGTGCCCTCCCACAGGCCCCAGACGAGGGAGACCCCAGGCCGCCCGGTCGCGCGCCGGTGTCGCACGAGCGCGTCGAGGAAGGCGTTGCCGGCCGCGTAGGCGGCCTGCCCGGCGGAGCCGATGGTCCCGGCCAGGGAGGAGAAGACGACGAACGCCGACAGCCCGAGGGGCTCGGTGAGTTCGTGGAGGTGAAGTGCCGCGTCGACCTTCGGCCGCAGGGTGTGTTCCAGCTTTTCGGGCGTCATGGCCTCGAACACGCCGTCATCGAGCACACCCGCGGCGTGCACGACTCCGCCGAGGCGCACCCCGTCGCCCGCCAGTGCGTCCAGTACGGCGGCCAGCGCTTCCCGGTCGGCGGTGTCACAGGCCACCGTGCGCACGTCGGCGCCGAGATCGCGCAGCTCGGCCACGGTGTGCGCAACCTCGGTCGCCGGGCCCGGAAGCCGGCGGCCCACCAGGACCAGACGGCGCACTGCGTGCTCGGTGACCAGGTGCCGGGCGACGAGCGTGCCCAGGCCGCCGAAACCTCCGGTGATCAGCACGGCGCGGGAGGTGTCCCAGAGCCCGTCGCCGCCCATGAACTCAAGGACGACCTTGCCGATGTGGCGGGCTTCGCTCAGGTACCGGAACGCCTCGGGCGCACGCCGGACGTCCCAGGCCGACACCGGCAATGGTGTGAGGGCGCCCTGCTCGAAGAGGGCGAGCAGGGTGCCGAGCATCTTTCGGATCCGGTCGGGGCCCGGGTCCCGTACGTCGAATGCGCGGTACACGACACCCGGGTGCGTCCGTGCCACCTCGGCGGGGTCGCGCCGGTCGGTCTTGCCCATCTCCAGAAAGCGGCCGCCGCGCGGCAGCAGCCGCAGGGAGGCGTCGGTGTACTCGCCCGCGAGGGAGTTGAGTACGACGTCGACGCCCCGGCCCGCGGTGCTCTCGCGAAAGCGGTGCTCGAACTCCAGCGTCCGCGAGGACGCGATGCGGTCTTCCGGCAGTCCCATGGCACGCAGTACATGCCATTTGCCGGGTCCCGCGGTGGCGTACGCCTCGGCGCCCAGGTGGCGGGCGAGTTGCAGCGCCGCGGTGCCGACGCCGCCGGTGCCCGCGTGCACGAGGACCGACTCCCCTTGGCGCAGGCCCGCCAGGTCGACGAGCCCGTGGTAGGCGGTCAGGTAGGCGACGGGGACCGCGGCGGCCTGGGCGAAGGTCCACCCCTGCGGGATGCGGCAGATCAGCCGGTGGTCGGTCACCGAGACCGGGCCGACGCCCGAGAACAGACCCATGACCCGGTCGCCCGGCTTGAAGTCCGTCACCCCGGGGCCGACATCGAGGACGACACCGGAGCCCTCGCCGCCCTGGCCGGGATCCGCGGCGGACGGGTCGACCGACGGGGGGATCACACCGAGGGACAGCAGTACGTCCCGGAAGTTCAGCCCGGCGGCGTGCATCCGTACTCTGACCTGTCCGTGGGTCAGCGGGGCTGCGGCCTCCGGCCAGGGAGCCAGGGACAGGTCCATGAGCGAGCCCCGGGCGACGTAGTCGAGTCGCCAGTGCGTCCGGTCCGCGGGCGGGCGCAGGACGGTGTCCGGTTCCTGGGCGGTGAGCACGGGCCGGTACGCCGTTCCGCCGCGCAGGGCGAGCTGGGGCTCGCCGAGGGCCGGCGCGGCCGCGAGGACGCGGCGGGACTCGGGGGCGTCGTCGGAGTCGATCAGGACGAAGGTTCCCGGATGCTCGGTCTGCGCGGCGCGCAGCAGTCCCCACACGGCACTGCCGGCGAGGGCGGCGGGAGCGGCCGCCGGCTGTTCGCCGCCCACGGTCACGGCGCCGCCGGTGAGGACCACGAGCCGGGTACCGGCGGTCCGTTTGCCGGTGGTGACCATCTGCGCGGTGCGCAGGACGTGGCCGAGGACATCGCGGACGGCTTCGGCGTCCGGCCGGCCGTCCCCGGCCGCGGCCGCGGCCGGCGGGGAGGGCATGAGGATCAGCTCGGGAGCGGTTGTCGAGGCGAGGGCGGCGGCCAGGGCGGCATGGTCCCGCAAGACGGGCAGGGCACCGCCTTCGGCGTCCGGCTCTGGGTACGGTCCGCCTCCGTACGCGTCGAACACGGCCCACCGGGGCCGGGCGCCGGTGTCCGGCGGGAGGGCGACCGGCTCCCACGACGGGACGTACAGGCCGTCGCCGACCTCCGCGGGGCCGGCCGTGGCGCCGATCGGGCGCAGCGCGAGCGATCCCACCGAGGCCACCGGGTGTCCCGCCGCGTCCGCCACGTCGACCGCGACGGCCTGTGCTCCGGCGGGGGCGAGCCGCACCCTCAGACGGGTACCGGCCGGTCCGTGGAAGCGCACCCGGGACCAGGTGTAGGGGACGAGGGCCGTGGAGGCGGGGGTGTCCTCGATCAGTCCGCCGAGTGCGACAGGGTGCAGTGCCGCGTCGAACAGCGCCGGGTGCACGAGGTAGCCGCCGGGGCGGTGGGCGGACACGTCGGACGACTCGATGTCGGCGAACACCTCCTGCCCGCGGCGCCACAGCGCCCGCACACCGCGGAAGGCGGGTCCGTAGTCGAGTCCGCGGGCGGCGAGGCCGGCGTACAGGCGGTCGGGGTCCAGGGGTACGGGCTCGGCGCCCTGGGGCGGCCAGACGTCGAGTGCGGCCGGGCGCTCGGGTGTGCGGCCGACGAGCGTGCCGTGGGCGTGGCGCAGCCAGCCGCCCGCGGCGCCCGCGATGCGCGCGTGGACGGTGACGGACCTGCGGCCGGCGTCCTCGGCAAAGACGAACACCCGCAGTTCCGTGGCCGCGTCACCGGGAACCACGAGCGGCGCCTCCAGAACGAGTTCCTCCAGGGTGTCGCCGTCCGCTTCCCGGGCGGCCGTCGCGACCAGCTCCCACAGCGCGGTACCGGGGAGCAGGACGTCTCCCGCGACACGGTGGTGGGTGAGCCACGGCTGCTCCCCGGCGGACAGCCGTCCCGTCAGCAAGATCCCTGCCGGGTCGGCGAGTTCGATGCGCGAGGTGAGCACCGGGTGGTCGACGGGCGTGGGTCCGCCGGCGCGGGTGAAGACCGGCCCGGGGTCGGCGAGCCAGTAGTGGCCCCGCTGGAAGGGGTATGTCGGCAGTGCGGTGCGCCGGGCACCGCGGCCGGCGAACACGGCCGCCCAGTCGACGTCGGTGCCGCACGCGTCCAGGTGGCCGAGGGAACTGAGCAGTTCCTCCGGCTCGGGCTGCCGTCCCCTCAGGGCGGGAACGACCGTGGGCACGGGACCGGTGGCCCGTGGCCCGTCGGGGTCCTCGGCGAGACAGTCTGCGGCGAGTGAGGTGAGGGCACCCCGCGGACCCAGTTCGAGGAAGCGGGTGCACCCCAGGTCCGCCAGGCTGTGCACGCCGTCCCGGAAGCGGACCGTGTGGCGCGCGTGACGCACCCAGTAGTCGGCGGACTCCAGTTCTCCGGGCCGGGCGGGCCTGCCCGTCAGGTCCGAGACGACGGTGAGGCGAGGCGCGTGGAACTGCGACCGCTGTACGGCGCTGCGGAACTCGGTGAGCGCCGGTTCCATCAGCGGTGAGTGGAAGGCGTGGTGAACGCGCAGTCGGCTCACTCTGCCGCCCCTGTCCTCGAAGGCGGTCACCACGGCCGCGAGGGCTTCACGGTCGCCCGAGAGCACGGTCGAGGCGGGGCCGTTGACGGCGGCCAGCGCGATCCGGTCCTCGTGGCCGGCCAGCAGCGCGGTCGCTTCCTCCTCCCCGGCGTTCAGCGCGGCCATGGCGCCGCCCGACGGCAGTTGCTGCATGATCCGGCCCCGTGCGGCGACGAGCGCGGCAGCGTCGTCGAGCGACAGGACGCCCGCGATGTGCACGGCAGCGAGGGCTCCGACGGAGTGACCGAGCACCGCGTCGGGACAAACGCCCCACGAGCCCAGGAGGCGGGCCAGGGCCACCTCGCCTGCGAACAAGGCGGGCTGGGTGTATTCGGTACGTTCCAGCAGTCGGGCCTCGAAGGAGCCCTCGGGGGCGAAGGCCACGTCCCGCAGGGGGCGCTCCAGGTGCGGTCCG
This sequence comes from Streptomyces sp. NPDC001508, assembly GCF_040298665.1. NCBI lineage: Bacteria > Bacillati > Actinomycetota > Actinomycetes > Kitasatosporales > Streptomycetaceae > Streptomyces > Streptomyces sp. NPDC001508. Next base: position 5,956 of record NZ_JBEPAP010000112.1, on the reverse strand, counting down.
AGCGCGTCGCACACCTCGTCGAAGGCCATGGCGTAGGCGGGAAAGGCCTCGTACAACTCCCGGCCGGATCCCGGCCGCTGTGAGCCCTGGCCCGCGAAGAGGAACGCGGTCCGCCCTGCGGTCGCCGTGCCGCGCACCGCCTGCGGGACGGTGTCACCGGCGGAGAGTTCGCGCAGCCCTTCGAGTACGCCGTCCCGGTCGCGCCCCAGAAGTACGGCCCGGTGCCCCAGGCGGGACCGGGTGGTGGCCAGCGAGAAGCCCAGGTCCAGGATGCCGGTGGAGGGGTTCGTGGCCATGTGCCGGTGGAGGGCGGCGGCCTGGGCCCGCAGCGCCGGTTCTGTGGCCGCGGACAGAAGCACCGGGACCACCGGGAGCGCGGGGGCCTGCGGTCCTGCCGGGACGGCCGGGCGGGCGGGCGGTGGGGCCTGTTCCAGGATCAGGTGTGCGTTGGTGCCGCTGATGCCGAACGCCGACACCGCTGCCCTGCGGGGCCGGTCGGGCTCCGGCCACGCGGTCGCCTCCGTCAGCAGGGCCACGGCCCCGCTGGACCAGTCGACACGGGAGGTGGGGCGGTCGGCGTGGAGGGTGCGGGGCAGCATGCCGTGCTGCATCGCCAGGGTCATCTTGATCACGCCGCCGACGCCGGCGGCGGCCTGCGCGTGTCCGATGTTGGACTTGAGCGACCCGAGGTGGAGCGGGCGGTCCGGTGCGTGCGCGGTGCCGTACACGGCCAGGAGGGCGCGCGCCTCGATCGGGTCGCCGAGGGCGGTGCCCGTGCCGTGCGCCTCGACCGCGTCGACTTCGGACGGGTGGAGCCCGACGGCCTCCAGTGCCTCTTTGATCAGCCGTTCCTGGGCCGGGCCGCTGGGCGAGGTGAGGCCGTTGCTCGCACCGTCCTGGTTGACGGCGGATCCCCGGATGACGGCGAGGACATCGTGCTGGTGGCGCACCGCGTCGGAGAGCCGTTCCACGAGCAGCAGTCCGACGCCCTCCGACCACGCCGTGCCGTCCGCCGTGTCGGAGAAGGACTTGCACCGGCCGTCGGCGGCGAGTCCGCGCTGCCGGCTGAACTCGACGAAAGGCATGGGGGTCGCCATCACCGTCGCGCCGCCCGCCAGGGCGAGTGTGCATTCGCCGCGGCGGATCGAGGCGCAGGCGAGATGGAGCGCCACCAGTGACGACGAGCAGGCGGTGTCCACCGTGACGGCCGGTCCCTGAAAGCCGAAGGTGTAGGAGATCCGGCCGGAGGCGACACTGCCGGCGCTGCCGGTGCTCAGATAGCCCTCGTAGTCCTGGGGGGCGGACGAGAGGCGGGACGCGTAGTCGTCGTACATCGTCCCGACGAAGACACCGGTCCGGCTGCCGTGCAGGGTTCGGGGATCCAGGCCGGCCTGCTCGAACGTCTCCCAGGCCGCTTCGAGGAGCAGCCGCTGCTGGGGGTCGATCGCGTGGGCCTCCCGGGGTGAGATCCCGAAGAACTCCGGGTCGAACCGGGCCGCATCGTGGAGGAAGCCGCCTTCGGCCGCGTACGAGGTTCCCGGTGTGTCGGGGTCCGGATCGAAGAGGCCCGTCAGATCCCATCCGCGGTCCGTGGGGAACGGGCCCACCGCATCGGTCTCCTCGGTGAGCAGCCGCCACAGGTCCTGCGGCGAGTTGACCCCGCCCGGGTACCGGCAGGCCATGCCGACGATCGCGATCGGCTCGCCCTGGGCTTCCTCAAGCCGGGCGTTGACGCCCTTGAGCCGCTCGTTCTCCTTCAGCGCTGCCCGCAGTGCCTCGACCAGCTGTTCGCTACTTGTGGACGCCATCATGTCTCTCCGTACTTCGCTGATCGGGGTGGACTAGGACGGGCCGTCGCCCAGTGCCAGGCGCACCAACTCGTCGGCGGTCAGGGTGTCGAGGGCGCGGGACGGGCCGGGGTCCGGCTCCGGGGCGCGGCCGGACTGCTCTTCCGTCGGGGACTCGGCACTCTCCTCACCGAACAGTGCGGTCCGGAGCATGTCCGCCAGCGCGCCGGGGGTGGGATGGTCGAAGACCAGCGTCGGCGGCAGTGCGAGTCCCGTGACGGCGGTCAGGCGGTTGCGCAGTTCGAGCGCCATCAGCGAGTCGAATCCGAGGTCCTGGAAGGGGCGGTCCACCGTGACGCGGTCCTGGCCACGGTGTCCGAGGACGGACGCGGCGGCGTCGGAGACCGCTGTGACGAGCAGGTGCCGGCGCTCGCCGGACGGTGCGGCGGCCAGTGCGCCGCGCAGGTCGCTGCCGTGGTCGCGCGGGGCTCCTGCTGCCGTCCGCCGCGGCACGACCAGGTCGCGCAGCACCGCGGGGGCGGTGTCCGGGTCCAGGGCACGGAGGTCGAATCGTACGGCGGCGGGCACCGCGGTGCCCGCGGCGACCGCGGCGTCGAACAGAGCGAGCCCGGCGCGGTCCGTAAGGGGCCGTACCCCGGAGCGGGACAGGCGCTCCAGCTCGGCGGTACCGAGCCCGCCTCCCATTCCGCTGTCCGTCTCCCACAGGCCCCATGCAAGGGATACGGCGACCCGCCCCGTGGCCCGGCGTGCCTGGGCCAGGCCGTCGAGGAAGGTGTTGGCCGCGGCGTAGTTCGCCTGCCCGGCCGTGCCCATGAGGCCGGCGACCGATGAGAAGAGCACGAACGCGGTGAGGTCCAGCTCCCGGGTCAGTTCGTCCAGGTGGACGGCGGCGTTCACCTTGGGCCGCAGGACACGGTCGAACCGTTCCGGGGTGAGCACCCCGAGCACGCCGTCGTCCAGGACGCCGGCCGCGTGCACCACCGCCGACAGCGGGTGGCCGCCGGGCACATCGGCCAGGAGCCGGGCCAGGTCGGCGCGGTCCGCGACATCACAGGCGGCCACGGTGACGTGCACTCCGGTCGCGTTCAGCTCGGCGACGAACTCCTCGGCGCCGGGCGTACGCGGTCCCCGCCGGCTTGTCAGCAGGAACCGTCTGACGCCGTGCTCGCTCGCGAGGTGGCGGACCACGAGGCGGCCGAGGCTGCCAAGGCCACCGGTGATCAGGACATGGCTGCTCCCGTCGAACGGTGCGGCGGTGCCTTCGACCGGGCGGGCCCGGCGCAGCCTGGGTACCGACACCCGGCCGGCCCGTACGGCGAGTTGCGGTTCGTCCGATGCCAGGGCCCGTACGAGGGCGCGCAGGGAGTCGGGCTGCCCGTCCCAGTCGACGAGGGTGAACCGGCCCGGGTGTTCGGCCTGGGCGGAGCGGATCAGTCCCCACACGGGGGTCTGTGCGAGGTCGGGGTGTTCGTCTTCCGCTGCCGCCACGCCTCCGGTGGTCAGCAGGACGAGCCGGGAACGGCTGAGCCGGTCGTCGGCGGTCCAGCGTTGTGCGAGTGCGAGTGTCTCGTGTGCGGCGCGGGCCGCTGCCGCGGGGACGGTGTCGTCGGTGCCGGTGTTCGTTGCTCCCGGTGCCGTGGTGATGACCAGTGACGGCACCGGGGCACCGGCCGCGACGGAGCGTAGGAGTCCGTCGAGGTCCGGGTGGCGGACGACGGACCGGCCGCCGGCCCGGGCGGCCTCGGCGATGGGCCGGGCCCGGTCCCCCAGTACCGCCCAGGTTCCCGGTGCCGGGTCCTCGCCCGCCGGACGCCACTGCGGCCACTGAAGTGTGAAGAGGTCCTCGTGCGGCGCCATGGTGTGCCGGGGGATGTCGCGCAGCGCCAGGGTGTCGACGGTGAGAACCGGTGCGCCCCTCTCGTCGGAGAGAGTCAGTCCGTAGGTGTCGCCCTCCCGGTGCCGCAGGTGGACGCGCAGGCGGTCTGCCGCCGGCTGGTACAGCGTCACACCGCTCCAGCTGAACGGGACGAGGGTCCTGGAGGCGTCTGCGGAACCGACGGCGAGGATCGTGTGGAGCGCGGCGTCCAGGGCTGCGGGATGCAGCAGGAAGGCCGGGGCGTTCACCGGCTCGGCGGCGGGCACCGGTACGACGTCCGCGTACAGGTCGGGGCCGTCGCGCCACACCGCCTCCAGACCCTGGAACGCCGGTCCGTAGCCGTACCCCTGCTCGCCGAGCCGGGGGTACAGTCCGTCGATCGTCACTGCGGCGGCGCCGCTGGGCGGCCAGGAGGCCGGGCCGGCCGACTCGGGTGTCCGGGCGGGTGGCGCCGGGGGCAGCGGGCCTTTCGCGTCCAGCAGGCCCACGGCATGGCGGGTCCACTCCCCCGCCCGGCCGTCTGCGGGGCGGGAGTACAGGGCGAGGGGCGAGCGGTCCGCACCGTCGGGAGGGCTGACGAAGACCTGGACGTCGACGGCGTCGTGGAAGTGGAGAGGGTTCTCCAGGGTCAGCTCCGACACCCGCTCCGCGCCCGTGGACCGCGCCGCGTACAGCGCGAGTTCCACGAGGGCGGCCCCGGGCACCAGCGGGACACCCAGGACGGTGTGCTCGGTGAGCCAGGGGTGCGTCTCGGGCGCGAGGCGACCGGTGAACACCCGGCCCTGTCCGCCCGCCAGATCGACCGTGGAATGCAGGACGGGATGCCCGAAGGAGTCGGGGGCGACGGGCGAGGGGGCTTCCAGGAGCCAGTGGCTCGTCCGCTGGAAGGGGTAGGTGGGAAGGGGCACGGTCCGGCCGCCGGGGAAGACCGCGGACCAGTCGATGTGCGCACCGATGACATGGGACCGGGCCAGCGCCTGTGTGACCGTGTCCGCTGCCGCGTGCCCCCGGCGCAGCACGGGCACGACAGTCCGCGGCCCGCCGTCGCGGTCCTCGAACCCGGAGCGGACCATGCCACTGAGCACACCGTCGGGGCCGAGTTCCAGGAACAGCCCGACTCCGTCGCCGTCCAGGAAGCGCACTGCGTCCCAGAAGCGGACCGGCTCGCGCAACTGCCGCACCCAGTACTCCGGATCGGTCAGCTCACCGCCGTCGACGGGCTTGCCGGTCAGGTTGGAGACGATCGGGACGGCGGGTGCGGAGAACGCCACACGGGAGGCCACGGCGCGGAACTCGTCGAGGATGCCGTCCATGTGCGGGGAGTGGAAGGCGTGGCTGACGCGCAGCCGCGTGACGCGTCGCTTCAGGTCTCGCATGGTCTTCTCGACGGCGGCCACGGCCTGCTCGTCGCCGGAGACGACGATCGAGCGCGGACCGTTGTACGCGGCGACGACCACGCGCCCGGCGTGTGCCGCGAGCACGGGGCGCAGTTCTTCCTCCGGTGCCTGGACGGCGGCCATGGCCCCCCCGCCCCGGGCCGACTGCATGAGCCGGCCGCGGGCGGCGACGAGGACGCAGGCGTCGTCCAGGGAGAGGACGTCCGCGGCGTGCGCGGCGGCGAGTTCGCCGACGGAGTGCCCCAGCAGGTAGTCGGGGACGAGTCCGTAGTGCTCCAGGAGCCGGAACAGCGCGACTTCCAGGGCGAACAGGGCCGGCTGGGTGTAGCGGGTCCGGTCGATCAGGGACCCGAGAGGGGACTCCTCCGAGGCAAGGAGCAGTTCCTTCAAGGACACGTCCAGGTGGGGGTCCATCCGGCGGCAGACGTCGTCGAGGGCGTCGGCGAACACCGGGGATGTGGCGTGGAGTTCGCGTCCCATGCCGAGGTACTGGCTGCCCTGGCCCGTGAAGAGACAGGCCGTCCTGCACGGTTTGGTGGCCGTCCCGGACACCACGGCGTCGGCGGCAGTTCCGTCGGCCAGTGCCCGCAGGGCGTCGAGGAGTTCGCCGCGATCGGAGGCGAGGACGACGGCCCGGTCCGTGAGGGCGGAGCGGTTCATGGCGAGGGAGCGCCCGATGTCGTGGTTGCTGTACTCGGGGTGTGCCGCGGCGAACGCGCGCAGCCGCTGCGCCTGGTCCCGCAGGGCCGTGGCACCGCGGGCGGAGAGCAGCCAGGGGACGGGTCCGGTGGGGGTGGGCTGGTGCGGTGCGGGGTCCGCGGGTGCCTGTTCGAGGATGACATGCGCGTTGGTGCCACTGATCCCGAACGACGACA
>NZ_JBEPAP010000111.1:0-14512 GCF_040298665.1 Streptomyces sp. NPDC001508 | reverse complement strand
GGGGGGGGGGGGGGGGGGGGTGGGGGGGGGGGGGGGGGGGGGGGGGGGGGGGGGGGGGGGGGGGGGGGGGGGGGGGGGGGGGGGGGGGGGGGGGGGGGGGGGGGGGCGGGCCGGGGGGGGGGGGGGGCCCCCCCCGGGGCGGTTGGTTCGGAGGGGCTGTCGGTTTCAGTCGGACAGTGCGGGGGCCGCGCCGGCCGGCGCGGGGGCGCCGCCGGGCGCGGCGGCCGGGCGGCGGCCGGGCAGGAACAGCGCGGGCACGAGCGAGAGCGCGGTGAAGGCCAGAGCCCACCAGAAGGGCGCCCTGAAGGCCGTCGCAAGACCGTGGGCGACGGCGCTGCCCGGGACCACCGCCGTCAGGCCCGGTACCCCCTCGGGCAGATGGCGCAGCGCCTCCTTCTGCAGGACCACGGTGAGCACCGCCGTGCCCAGCGAGGCGCCGACGCGCTGGAAGACATGGAAGGCGCTCGTGGCGCGGGGCACGACCTCCTTGGCCACGCTGCCGAAGGCGGCGGTCATGGTGGGCATCATCGACGCGCCCAGTCCCATGCCGCGCACGACGAGTGCCGCGTTGAGCAGGAACTGGTTCGGGTCGGCGTCGATGAACGCGTACGGCAGGGTGCCCACGGCCACCAGGACCACGCCCACCAGGGTGACGGCCCGTACGCCCACGAGCGTCGTCAGCCGCTGGAGGAGCGCGACGGCGATCAGATAGCCGATGCTCTGGGGCAGCAGCATCAGGGCGGAGGTGAGCACGCTGGTGCCCCGGACCACCTGGAAGTACAGCGGCAGCGGAATGAGCACTCCGTACATGGCGACGGCCATGAGCAGACTCGTCAGATTGCCGGCGGTGAAGTCCCGTACCTTGAAGAGCCCCAGGTCGAGCAGGGCCTCGGTGCGCCGGCGCAGGGCGTGCAGGGTGAACGCCACGGTCAGTGCGACGCCGACGACGAGGCCGGTGACGGCCCGTACGCCGGTGAAGCCGCCGGCCGAGCCGGCCTCCGACAGACCGTAGACCAGCCCGGCGAGACCGGGAACCAGCAGCACCAGGCCCACGGCGTCCAGCGCGGTGTCCTTGGACGGGGCGATGACATTGCGCACCCGCCACAGGATCGCGGCGATGGTCACCACGCCGAACGGCACGTTGATGAAGAAGATCCAGCGCCAGCTGGCGTGGTCGACCAGGACACCGCCGAGCGAGGGCCCGACGAGCGGCGCGAACAGTGCGGGCACGGTGACGATCGACATCAGCCGGGTGAGGCGGCTCGGCCCCGCCGCCTGGGCCAGCAGGGCCTGACCCACTGGCAGGGCGAGACCGCCCCCGACGCCCTGGAGGATCCGGAAGACGATCAGGCTGGACGCGGACCAGGCGAGCCCCGAGAGCAGTGAACCCAGCAGGAACACGGCCTGCGAGAACAGCAGCGTCTCCCGGGCCCCGAAACGGGCCATCGTCCAGGCGCCGAGCGGGAGGGTCGCCGTGATGGCGAGCAGATATCCCGTCACCACCCATTGCACGGTGGCGATATCGGCGTCGAACGCCGTGGACAGGGGCCCGACCGCCACATTGATGATGGTGGCGTCGAGCAGCCCGGCGAAGCTGCCGAAGGCCATGATGGCGCTCAGCCACCACAAATCGCGGTCGATGCGTTCGGAGCCGTCCGCCGGGGATGCCGCCTGATGGGTCGTCACGTCGGTCTTTCCTCTCTTTTCCCACAGCCAACGCCTCAGGCTTGCACAACACTTGTAGGTTTAGCAACACGTGTTGGGAAGAGTGGGCGTGGCGAGCGTGCCTACCCGGTCGGGCACCTCGATCGACACGGGCGCACGCCGCGCAAGGGCCAGTCCGTTCGAGGGGTAACGGCCCGCGCCGGCACCGCCAGACTTGACCGGCACCGCTGTCGGCCGACCCCGGACGACCTCGGCCGACCTCGTGCGGCCTCGTACCGGTGACTTCGTGACTGAGGAGCCCCATGGAACGGATAGGTTTCGGAGCCTTCCTTTCGCCGCTGCACCCACTGGGTGAGAACCCGGCCCTGAGCCTGTGGCGCGATCTGGAACTGGCCGAGTGGCTGGACCGGCTCGGCTACGAGGAGCTGTGGGTGGGTGAACACCACTCGGCCGGCTGGGGGACCATCGGCTCCCCCGAGCTGTTCATCGCCACCGCCGCCGAACGGACCCGGCACATCCGCCTCGGCACCGGGGTGGTGAGCCTGCCCTACCACCACCCCTACATGGTCGCCTCGCGTGCGCTCCAGCTGGACCACCTCACCCGCGGCCGGTTCACCCTGGGCGTCGGAGCGGGCTCGATCCTCACGGACATGCACCTCCTCGGCATCGACCCCGCACAGACCCGGCGCCGTACCGCGGAAGCGCTGGAGGTGATCCGCGAACTGGTGGCCGGCGAGGGGCCGGTGACCCGCGAGACCGACTGGTTCCAGCTGCGCGACGCGCGACTGCACCTGCGGCCCTGCACCCCCGCGGGCCTTCCCATGGCGGTCTCCAGCGCGGTGTCCCCGTTCGGCATGCGGCTGGCGGGCCAGTACGGCATCACCCCGCTGTCGTTCGGTGTACCGCCCAAGCCCGGCAGCCGGATCGGCGATCTCGTCGGCCAGTGGCAGCACGCCGAGGAGTCGGCCGCCGAACACGGCCACAAGCTGGACCGGGCCGACTGGCGGGTGGCCCTGACCGTGCATGTGTCGGACAGCCGGGCCCAGGCGCTCGACGAGATCGTCGACGGATGGATGCGCTACCGCAACGAGTACTGGTCGCTGCTCGGCGCCCCGCCGGTGCACTCACGCGCCGAGGCCCGCACGGTGCTGGAGGAACTGATCGACCGGCGCAGCACCATCGCCGGTTCCGTCGACGAGTGCGTGGAGGCCATCCGGGACGTCCAGCAGGAGACCGGCGGCTTCGGCCGGCTCCTGGTCAACGTGCAGGACTGGGCCGAACGCGAGCCCACCAGGCGCAGCCTGGAACTGCTGGCCCGCTTCGTGGCCCCCCGCTTCGACGGCTCCCTCAGGGGCGTCACCGACTCCTACGAGTGGACGGCGGGACTCGCCCGCGCCTTCGCCGCCGCCGAGTGACACAGAAGCGGGCGCTGTCCGGCACACCTCCCGGTGCCGGACAGCGCCCGCTTCCCGCGTCAGCCCGCAAGCCGGGCCACGAGTTCCCGTTTCAGCACCTTGCCGCTCGGACCCAGCGGGAAGGAGTCGACGAACTCCACCCGCCGCGGGTACTTGTACGCGCCGAGCCGCTGCCGGCTCCAGTCCACGATCCGCGCCCCGAGGTCGGCGGCGCCGGCCGGATCACGGGCGGCGCCCGGCGCGGCGCGCACCACCGCGCACACCTCCTCGCCGTGCGTGGGGTGCGGCACGCCGACCACGGCGACCTCGGCGACGGCCGGATGCCGGGACAGCACCTCCTCCACCTCCCGCGGATACACGTTGTAGCCGCCGCGGACCACCATGTCCTTCTTGCGGTCCACGAGCGACAGACAGCCGTCCTCATCGAGGACGCCGAGATCCCCGGTGCGCAGCCAGCCGTCCACGACCACCTCCGCGGTCGCCTCGGGGCGGCCCAGATATCCGGCCATCACATTGTGCCCGCGCACCACGATCTCGCCGACCTCACCGGCCGGCAGGCACACGATCCGGCCCTCGGTGTCGGCCGCGGCGATGGCCACGTCCACCCCCCATACCGGCCAGCCGACCGTGCCCGGCCGGCGCGGCAGACCGGGCTGGTTGTAGGCGACCACGGGCGATGTCTCGGTGAGGCCGTACCCCTCGTACACGGGGCAGCCGAACACCTCCTGGACCTCTTCGAGGATCCGCACCGGCAGTGCCGAGCCCCCGGAGTACGCGCGGTCCAGGCGCGGCCGGCCGGGCCCGGACCGGTGTTCGGCCGCGTCCAGCAGGGCGATGTACATCGTGGGTACGCACATGAGGACCATGCCGGGGCGACGGGCCATCAGCTCCACGGCCACGGCGGCGTCGAAGGACGGCATGAGCACCATGGTGGCCCCGGCCCGGAAACACACGCCCATGCCGCAGATCTGACCGAAGGTGTGGAACAGCGGCAGCGGGCACAGCAGGACGTCGTCGGGGCCGAAACCGAACGGGGCCAGCAGGGTGACGCCGATGTTCATGGTGAGGTTCAGATGGGTCAGCATCGCCCCCTTGGGCCGGCCGGTGGTGCCGGAGGTGTACAGAACGACGGCCGTGTCCGCCGGCTCGCGGGGCACGTAGTGGTCCACCGGCACGGCCTGTTCGGCGAGCACGTCGAGCCGCGCGGCTTCCGGCTCCTCATCGGCCGACACCGACAGTACGGCGACACCCGCGGCCTCGGCCGCCCTGCCGCCCTCGCCGAGGAAGGACCCGGAGCACACCAGCAGCCGGGCCCCGCTGTCCCGCAGCACATACTCGATCTCGCCCGCCTTGAGCAGCGCGTGCACCGGCACCACCACCGCGCCCGCCGCGAGCGCCCCGAAGTAGGCCATCGGGAAGTGCGGCGTGTTCGCCAGCAGCAGCGCCACCCGGTCACCGGGGCGGATCCCATGGCCGGCCAGTACCGCCGCGTACTGCCGGGCCCGGTGCCACAGGTGCGCGTAGGAGATCTCCCGGCCCTCGAAGACGAGCGCCGGATGGTGGGGGCGCCGTGCGGCCGGTTCGCTGAGCACGGCAGCCATCGACAGAGGCATCGGCCATCAACTCCGTTCGGCCGCGAGGGCCTGGCACCAGGGCCGGGCCGTACCGGCCCGGTCGGACGGAAACACAGAAACACCGGAAACACAGAAACACCGGAAACACCGGACAAACGGAGAACACGGGAAAGACGGAAACACGGGAAGACGGAGAGGGGCGGCACGGGGCCGTGGGCCGGGGGAGTCCCACGACCCCGTGCCGGTGGCCCGGCCGGGCCACCGCCCTCCCGCCGGGCCGGTCGTCGCCCCCGGTCAGGCGCCGCGGACACCGCCACGCGCGATGCCCAGTTCCTGCCAGATGACATCGAGCGCCTCGGCGAACTTCTCGACGTCGCCGAGCGTGTGGGTGGCGGACGGCGCGACCCGCAGGATCTCCTCCCCGGCCCGCACGCTGGGCGCGTTGATGGGCTGCACATAGATGCCGTGCCGCTCCAGCAGCAGCGCCGAGGCCGCCCGGCACAGCGCGTCGTCGCCGACGAAGACGGACACGATGTGCGAGTCGGACGACACGAACGGGATCCGCCGCTCGCCCAGCATCCGGTGCAGCAGACCGGCGTTGGCGGCCAGCCTGGTGCGCTCGGCCTCGGAGGACCGCAGATGCTGGACCGCGGCGAGCGCGCTGGCCGCGGTGGCCGGCGGCAGCGACGTGGTGAAGATGAACGGGCGCGACAGGGTACGGACCGCGTCCACCAGGTCGGCGGGCCCCGCGATGTAGCCGCCCGCGGTGCCGAAGCCCTTGGCGAGCGTGCCCATGACCACGGTGAACCGGTCCGCGATGCCCTCCCGGGCGGCTATGCCCGCGCCCTGCGGACCGTACATGCCCACCGCGTGCACCTCGTCGACGAAGGTGGTGGCCTGGTACTCCTCGGCCACATCGGCGATCTCGGCCAGCGGTGCGACGTCCCCCGACATCGAGTACACCGACTCCAGGACGACCAGCTTGGGCCGGTCGGGCTCGGCGGCGGCCAGCAGCTCGCGCAGATGGTCCACGTCGTTGTGCCGGAAGATGCGCCTGTCGGCGCCGCTGTGCCGCAGGCCGTCGATGATGGAGGCGTGGTTCAGCTGGTCGGAGAACACGACGGTGCCGGGGGCCCGGCCGGCCAGCACGGTCAGCGCGCCGTCGTTCGCCGTGTACCCGGAGGAGAACACCAGGGCCGACTCCTTGGCGTGCAGCTCCGCCAACTCCTGCTCCAGCAGCACATGGTAGAAGTTGGTCCCGCCGATGTTGCGCGAGCCGCCGGAGCCCGCTCCGAACGCGTCGACGGCGCCCTTGGCCGCCTCCAGTACGGAGGGGTGCTGGCCCATGCCGAGGTAGTCGTTGCTGCACCAGACGCTGATCTCCACGTCGGTGGGCGCGTCCTGCAGCCGTGCCAGGGCGCTGGGGAACCGGCCGGCCCGGCGGCCGATCTCCAGGAAGTCCCGTCGCTGTGCGCCCAGGCGGCCCATCTCGGCCGAGAAGTACTCCAAGTGCGTGTTCATGGCGTCAACTCACCTCTCATACGGGGGTGTTCGATGGAGTCGCCGAGTGCCAGGCGCGACGCAGCCGGACCAGGTCCGGTTTGCCGCCGGAGTTGAGGGGCAACTCGTCGAGGATCAGGACCTCTTCGGGTACCTGGGCGCCGGTCAGACCGGCGGCGATGTGCGCCCGGACGTCCTCGGCGCCGATCCGTGCGCCCGGCCGCGGTACGACGGCGGCGTGCAGATGCTCGATGAGATCCGCGTCCCGCACGCCGTAGACGGCGGCCTGCGCGACACCGGGAAGCGTCAGGATCCGCTGCTCGACGACCGCCGGATGGACCAGGACCCCGTCGGCCTTGACCACGTCGGCGATCCGGCCGAGCAGATGCAGACAGCCCCGCTCGTCGATGCGGCCGAGGTCGCCCGTGCGGTACCAGCCGCGGTACAGGGTGCGTACGCTCAGCGCGGGGTCGGCCCAGTAGCCGTCCATCAGATGCGGGGAGCGCACACACACCTCACCGGTCGCGCCGGCCGCCATCGGCCGGTCCGCACCGGGAGCGCAGATCCGGATCTCGTTCTCCGGGAAGGGCCGGCCCACGGTCGACAGCAGACTCGGATCCTGGTGGTCGCCCGGGTGCAGGAACGTGATCCGGCCGCTCTCGCTCGTCCCGTAACCCTGCACCAGTACGGGCCCGAAGCGCTCCGCCGCCTCCGCCATCCGCGCCGGAGCCGCCGCGGACCCGGTGTAGATGAGCTGGCGCAGCGACGACAGGTCGGGCCGCGCGCTCGGCTCGTGGTCGAGCAACCGGTACAGGTGCGCCGTGGCCATGAAGGTGTGCGTGATCCGGTGTTCGGCCAGCGCCCCCAGCACCGCCGCGGGCTCGAAGTCCTCGTGCAGCACGAGCGAGCCCCCGGCCGCCAGGACGGCGTCGGCCATGGTCGCCACGGTGTGGCTGAGCGGCGTGGCCACCAGCAGCCGCGGCTCGGCCTCCTGGTCGAACGACTGCCCGGTCACGGAGACGAGGTTGTCCCAGGCGGCGGCCGACAGCCGGATGCCCTTGGGCCTGCCGGTGCTGCCGCTGGTGAAACCGATCACGGCGAGGGCGCGCGGATCCCACCCGGCGGCCGTGACGGTGGCCGCGCCGGGGGTGGTGCGCGGTGCGGCCGCGCCCGCCAGCCCGACCCGGCCCCGCGCCGACTCGGCGAGCACCCGCGCGCGTTCCGCGTGCTCCGCGTCGGCGAACAGCACGCCGACGCGGGTGTCGAGCAGCATGCGCAGCTGCGCCTCCACGGGCAGCATCCCCGTGGTCGTACCCGGGTTGGTGGACCGGATGTGGCAGACGGCCGCGCCGAGCAGGTGTGCCGCGTAGCGGACCCTGAGCATGTCCGGGCTGTTGGACGAGGTCAGGACGCCCACCACCCGGCCGGGGCCGGCCCCCGCCGCCTGTAGCACGCGGGCCGTTTCGCCGACCGAGGCGGCGAACTCACCGGCGCCCCAGGTGTGTCGGCGCCAGCGTACGGCGGCCCGGTCCGGTTGCGCGGCCAGCGCCGACAGCACGCGGGCGGCGTACCCGCCGTGCGGTGTCCACCAGCCGTCCGATAGATCCATGTCGACCTCGATTCGTGCGTGACGCGAAGGCGGCGGCGGTGGACCGCCGCCGCCTCCTGTGGCGGTGTCCCCAGCCTTCCGGCACGGGCTTGCTCCGGTAAGGCGCGGATGGCCCGGCCGATCGAGCGGCTGCCCGGGCCGCGCCGTGGGAGGTGCCCGATCGGCGGCGGGCCGACCGGGCCCGCCGGTGCGCCGTGGACAGCGAACGGTCCGGCCCGCGGACGGCGGACCGGACCTGGACAGCACGGTGACAGCGGTGCGCGGACAGCGGGAGGCGCGGCCGGCGCGGGGGTGCGGCCGGCCAGGCGCGCAAGGGTGCGTCAGACGGTGCCGGCCGCGAGCTGGGCGGCCAGCTCGGGCTGCAACGTGGTCATGACGTCGATGAAGTCCTGGTGTGCGCCCCGCTCCGGCGGCTCGGCGCTGTAGGAGCGCAGGGCGGGCGTGTTCCACTGGAGATCCTGCAGCCGCTCCACATAGGGGCGGCGGATGCGTTCGTAGGCGTCGACGCGGGAACCGTCGCCGCCGGTGACCGCCTCGTGCACCGCACGGGCCAGCGACACCGCGCTGTGCAGGGACTGGTTGAGGCCCTGACCGCCGAGCGTGTGCAGTCCGTGCGCGGCCTCCCCGAGCAGCAGCACCCGTCCCGCGCGCCAGGACGCGGCGCGCCACATCGAGAAGTCGATACGGAACGCGGGCGACGTCCGCTCGGCTGCCCCGGTCAGCCAGTCGGCGAGTTCCGGATCCACGGCCTTGACCTGCTCGACGAGCGCCTGTGCGCCGCCCTGCGCCAGCGCCTGCTCCTGCTGCCGGTCCGGGCACCACACGACGGCCATGGACGAGCCGGGCGTGGGCACGGTGAACAGCGCCTGCGGCGCAGGATGCCGCACCAGCAGGACGGGTTCGCGGTCCGGAACGACGGGAGCGGCGATCAGCCAGCCCGGCCTCCCGAACAACGAGTCCCGCACGGGGATGCCGACCAGCTCGCGCAGCGCGGAGCGCCGTCCGTCCGCGGCCACCGCGTAGCGGGCCCTGACCCGGTCGGGCCCCTGCGCGGACGCGGGTGCTTCAGCGGCGGCGAAGGTGAGCAGCACGCCGTCACCGTCCTGGTCGACGGCCGTCACGGTGCGGCCGGTCCGTACGGCCGCCGCGGGCTCGGCCCGCAGTGCGCGGAGCAGGGCCTGGACGAGGGTTCCCGTGGGCACCGTCAGCCCGTAGGGGCGGGCGATGCCCGGCTGGTCGGCGTACCGCCAGCGGGAGAGCAGTCCGGCCGGCCCGTAGTCGTCGGCGCCCAGCACCCGTTGGCCCCCGGCAAGAAGCTCCTCCTCCACTCCTTCGGCGGCCAGCAGGCCGAGGGTCGGCGGAGCGAGCAGCGGTGAGATGCCCGCTCCGGCGGGCTCGAACTGCGCGTCGGGGCTGACGACGATCACCGTACGGCCGGACCGCGCGCACCGCAGCGCCGCGAACAGCGCGGTGGCGCCGCCGCCCACGACACACACGTCCACCTCGGCGTCGACCGGTTTCTGTTCGCTCGTGGTCATCGGGGTCCTCCGTCCGAAAGCCGGCAGTCGTCGGCCATCCTCACGGCCCCGGCCCAGCGGCCCAAGGCCCGTCCGGACGGCCCGTCCGACGACGCCCGCATGCCCGGACGGAGGGGCCGTTCGGCCACCGTCCGGCCGGGCCGTACCGCTCAGCGACGTCTGTCGCGGACCCGGGATACCCTGGATGAATGTCCGACACGACGACAGGCCCCGGGACGAAGCGAGTCGACCCGCGCGTGGCGCGGACCCGGTCGCTGCTCCGGTCGGCCGCGCTGGAACTCGCGGCCGAGCGCGAGCTGTCCGGCATCACCATCGCGCACGTCGCCGAACGCGCGACGGTGAACCGCGCGACGGTCTACCAGCACTACGACGACCGCGACGCGTTGCTGCTCGACGCCATGGAGGACGAACTGACCGGGCTGACCGGCCTGCTGGCCCGCTGCCCGCTGGTGGACCGCCCGGACACCATGCCGGAGACCTTCCTCGACGTCTTCCGGCATGTCGAGTCCCGGCTCGTGCTGTACCGACGCATGCTCGGCCCCTGCGGGTCGGCTCGTTTCCTCAACAGGTTGCAGCAACTGGTCGCCGAGCAGGTCGCGCGACAACTGCCGGCGCCCGGCGCGGGGGATGCCGGCACCGCCGCGGACCTGCGGGCGCACTGCGCCGCGGGAGCCTTCATCGGCATCCTGCGGCACTGGCTGCTGGCACCGGACCTGCTGGCCTCCGACGTCGTGGCGCCCTGGGCCTGGCAGGCCCTGACGGCCTCGCGCTGAACGGCGGGCCCGCCGCCGGAGACGACCGCGGGCCCGCCGCCGGCTCAGGTCAACAGGCCCTGCTGAAGGGCGACGGAGACGGCCTGCGCCCGGTTGGAGCAGTTGAACTTCGCCAACAGGTTCGCCACATGACGTTTCACCCCGTGCTCCGAGATCCCGAACCGATGGGCGATCATCCTGTTGCTCAGACCCTCCGCGATGAGCGCGAGAACGGCGTGCTCCCTGGGCGTGAGCTGGATACGCGGGACACGGTGCCCGTTCCTGCTACGGCCCGCATGCGTGATGAACAGCCTGGCCAGGGCGTCCGGAATGGGCAGCCTGCCCCGCTCCAGCCGGCGCAGCGCCTCCGCCATGGACTCCGTGGTCAGATCCTCCTCCATCAGATAGCCGTCGAAGGGTATGGAAGCGATCCACGGAATGTGCTCCGGCTCGACGCTGTCCAGCAGCAGCAGGGACTTGACCCCGAACTGGGCGGTCTCCCGGACCACTTCGGTGAGCTGCGCATCGCCATAGGCGGCGGACGCGATCAGTAGACCGAACACCTCCCGGCGCAGCCGGCCGATGGCCTCTTCGGGATCGGCGCAGGCCGTCACCGGGTGCCGGTGGCCGAGGCTGTCCAGGAGGCTGGTGACACCCCGACGGGTGACCTCGTTCGGCAGGACCGCCATGACGGGTGTGTCGGTGACCGACCGATCGGCGGGTTTATGGGCTTGCGACTGGCTGTACGACATGAGTTCCCCCTTGCCTGTACTGCGAGATCTCGGCATGGGCGACGCTGCCCCCCGGATTTCTCAGCAGACACTTGTGTCGCGGTGTCGTCATACGGGTCCGACGTCCCTCGGGCCCCTCGAACAGGATCTCAGCGAGGTCACCGCGGACGTAGGGGGAATCATCCACGGCCCGTCCACTGGGCGCTCATTGACC
Organism: Streptomyces sp. NPDC001508; assembly: GCF_040298665.1. NCBI lineage: Bacteria > Bacillati > Actinomycetota > Actinomycetes > Kitasatosporales > Streptomycetaceae > Streptomyces > Streptomyces sp. NPDC001508. The sequence goes on along the minus strand of NZ_JBEPAP010000111.1, from coordinate 3,514 downwards.
ATCCGGTACGAGTGCCGCACGCCAGGCGCCGGCCCGATGCCGGACCTGCTCCTTCGCGGGCTGCAACAGCGACTGGAGGACGACCTGCCGCACCCATTCGCTGCGGAAGGCGTACTCGACCGAACCCGGCACCGCGCTGCGGTCCGCCCGTACCAGGATGTGACGCCGCTCCAGGTAGGTCAGCCAGCGTTCGGTGTCCGCCGGATGCCTGCGGCCGACGGCCGCGACGGCGCCCGACCACAGCGTGGTGCCGATGACGGACGCGTCCTGGAGCACCGCCTTGGCCCCGCCGGGCAGGGCGTCGATCTGTTCGGCGACGACGGCCCGGACCCGTTCCGGCACCGCAGGGTGCCCGGCGTCCGGCCGGCCGTCCGCGCGGCCTCGCCCGTTCGCCGGGGCCGCGAGCGAGGACGCGTACTCGGTGATGAACAGCGGGTTGCCACCGGTCAGTCGGGCCAGGTCGCCGGGAGTGATCCCGGGCCGGGTGCCGTGCTCCTCGTCCCCCTCGTGTACCTCGTGTACCTCGTGTACCTCGTGTTCCTCGCACAGCGCCTGGAGCAGCCGGGCTCCGGCGGCCTCGCCGAGGGGTTCCAGGCTCAGGGTGCTCGCCGGCCGATAGCGTCCCCGGCCCCAGTCGAGGTCACGGCCGAGCAGTTCGGGCCGTGCCGTCGTCACCACCAGCAGCGGTACCCGCGCCAACGACTCGGCGAGGCTGTCGACGAAGTCCAGCAGAGTGTCGTCGGCATGGTGCAGATCGTCCAGGACCAGGACCACGGGCCGTTCGGCCGCGGCCTCCTCCAGGATCTTCCGGCAGGCCGCCAGCGCCTCCTGGGCCCGTAGGTCGTGCGTCTGCGGCCGACCGGCAAGGACACGCAGATGCCCGAGGGTCCGCGAGCGGACCTGCGTGTACGGACCGGTCCAGCGGTGCAGGGCCGCCGCGAGTTTGCCGTCGGCGGCCTCCGGAGGGTCGGTCGGCAGCAGCCCCGCGCAGCGCGCGACCAGTTCACCGAAGGCGGTCAGGCTGCGCGCCTGGCCGAAGGCGGGGATACGGACGCTGAGCAGATGCGCGTCCGGGTACTGGGCGCGTACGACCCTGCCGATCTCGTCGGCGAACCGGGACTTGCCCAGGCCCGGCTCGCCGAGCACCGTGAACTGGTGCGGTCTGCCGGTGCCGATCGCCTGGTTGAGGAGCGCGGTGAGGACGTCGAGCCCCGAATCCCGTTCGACCAGCGGGGTGTTCGTGTCGGGGACGGTCATCGGCCGCTGCGCCGTCTCCGCGGCCCACGGCGCGTCGTCCACGCCGTCCGTGGCGTGTCCGGTGAGGAGCGCGATCGCCCTTCGGGTGGCGTCGCACACTCTGACCCGGCCGGGTTCGGCGGACTCCAACTGGCGCAGGCAGCGGTCGAGCAGGGCCCCCACGACCAGGGGTGTGATGCCGGAGCCCGACTCGGCGAACCGCACCAGCGCGTCCCCGGTCGACACCGCCACCCACACCTGCCGGGGCAGGAAAGCCGTGCCGCCCGGGGGGCGCAGCCGCAGCAGCCGGTCCAGCACGGCCTGCCCGGCCTGCGCGGCCCGCAGCCCGTCGTCCACGCGGGTACGGATCAGCCCGAACAGCATCAGCAGGGTGGAGCCGATCCGGCCGGCCACCGTGCCGCCGTAGCGCTCGGCTTCCTCCGTGACGATGTTCGAGACCCGGCGGAACTCGCACTCGAAGGCTTCCGCGTCGTCGTCCTCGGCGCCGGGGGAGTGCGCGTCGACCCGCACCAGCACCGCGCTCAGACGCTTGCGTTCCCCGGCGCCGTACTGCGGCGCACAGGGGTCCGCGACGGGGTGCGGACCGTCCGTGACGGGCGTCGCACCGGGCGCGAGGGGCGCCGCCGGGTCGGGGTGGGCCTCGTGCTCCCGCGCCGGCGTCGGCAGGTCGGTGACGAGCGCCGTGGCCGGTGCCGGAGTGCGGGGCAGGCCGGCGGCGGGCGGCGTGGGCAGGCCGAGAGCGGGGTCGTGACGCAGGATCGCGCGACTGAGGTCGTACAGTGCCTGGGCGGGCTCGCCGCCGAACCGGTCGGCGACCAGGGCCTGTTGGCGGCGAAACGTGGCAAGTGCCTCGGTCTGCTTGCCGCTTCGGTACAGGGCGAGCATCAACTGCCCGCACAGCCGCTCGTTGAGGGGATTCTGCTCGGCAAGCAGCCGTAACTCTCCCAGGATCTGGTAGTGCCGGCCGCAACGGAGTTCCGCCTCGATGCGGTCCTCGACCAGATACTGCCGCTCGTCCGTCACCGCCGCGAATGCCGGAGAGGAGACGCCGAGGTCGACCACATCCGCGAGCACCGGGCCGTTCCACTGCCCCAGTGCCTCGCGCAGCGACTCGGCCGCCGACTGGGCGGATCCGGCCGCCATCTCCCCGCGCCCCTGCTCGGCGAGCCGTCGGGACCGGTGCAGATCGATGAGGTCCGGATCGACGCGCAGCAGGTACCCGGGCGCGTGGGTCAGCAACACGGCCTCGGTGCCGAGTCCGGCGTCGTGAGCGAGTACGGTACGCAGCGCGGAGACGGCGTTCTGCACCATCTTCCGCGCGGTGGCCGGCTTTTTGCCGGGCCACAGCGCACGCATCAACTCGCTGGTGGCGACGACGTCGTTGGCGTTCAGGAGGAGAAGGCCGAGCACGGCCCGCTGCTTGGTGCCGAGCACGGGGACGGTCCGTCCGTCGTCGGTGTACACGGTCAGCGGCCCGAGTATTCGGAACCGGATCGGCCGCCCGCTGTGGGCCGGCCCTTCCCCGGGGGCCGGCATCTGGCTTTGCATGCGTACTCCTCGTGGCTGGCGCGTGCGACGCGGGACCCTCCCGGCCCAGGGGCGCGGGACCACCAGGAGGATGGCAAGGGTCCCGTCGCCGGACCTGACAGGGCCAGACGCGCGGTCCTGGGAGAGCCGTCCTGGGCAGCCGTCCCGGGCAAGAGACCGCGTCACACTGGCGTGGGGTGTCGGGAAGCAGAAGGCGCGGCGATCCCGGAGCGGGAACCGCGAGAACGACAGCTCAGCGGGCTCCGGGACACGAGGCCCCGGAGGAACGCGCGGCCCGAGGCGCGGGTGTCGTGGTCCGGGCGCCGACGAGCCCGGGCGGTGACCGGGTCACCGGGCAGATGCCCGTGTCCGCCGGGCTCCCGGTACCGGCGCGGCGCGGCGACCCGGCCCCGGGTGCCGGGGCAACGGCCGCCCGGCACGGGGCCTCGGCGGCCGGGAACACGAAATCGGCGGCCTTCGTCGCGTACGGAACGTGCGGTGCGGGCGCGGGCGGAGCGCACCCGACGTCACCCTGGGGCGGGTCCTGCGGCGGGGGACAAGGACGGTCCGGCACCCGGAGGACAGCCGGTGGTCTCGCGCCCGCCCCGGTGCACGGCAGCCGCACCGCGCGTACGTCGGCCCGGGGACGGGGGCGGAGACACGGACGAAGACACGGACGGGGACGACAGGGGGCGCGGCCGGCCGCGTCGGCGTGCGGGCCGGCCACGGG
>NZ_JBEPAP010000110.1:0-15353 GCF_040298665.1 Streptomyces sp. NPDC001508 | reverse complement strand
CACCGCCCGGTCCTCCGTGACATTGATCTTCTCCCCACGGAACATCGCGTCCCGCAGCCCGAACACATCACACGCCACGGCCAGTTCCTGGAGCAATCTCAGCGTCTCGTCCGTGACCAGGTGCTTCGAGTAGTCGACATACAGGTCACCGACATGCAGCGTGTAGCCGGCGCCGCGCCCCGGGTCGGCGGCGAACAGGTCCCTCAGGTGGGGGTCGGCAAGCCGCTCGCGGTGCTCCGCCAGCGCGGTCCACTCGGGCTTCTGGTCAAGCCTGGTACGGCCGTCTGCGTTCATTTCGGACTTCAGCCTTCTTTCCTACACCTGTCCTGCTGCGTGCCTTGCCCGCTGCCGGTCACAACCTAGTTGATCAGAGCGTGACATGACGTCCCGTAGCACCGTCGTACGGCGCACCAACAGATACGTCCGGCTTGCCCGCCGGTATCAACGCCGGCATATCCCACGGTCCCGGCGCGCGGCCGGCGTATGACGTGCGGCACCGGTCCGGTGATCAGGGCGTCCATGCCATCGGTGCCCAGCAGTGTGGCGGCGCAGCCCGCGCGCAGGGGCGGTGGAGGCATGGTCGAAGACCGTCTGGAGCATGGCCGTAAGCAGCCACAGAACGTAACCACCGACGGTCACGGCGGCACGCAGCGGGGCCGCGAAGCGGAAGACGGCGGCGGCGGTCCACAGCCGTCCAGATCCCCCGTATCCCCCGCGCCGTCCCACGGGCGCACTCCTGTCCACCGCCGCGACCCCCGTCATGTGTCCCCCTCACGATTCGCCGATGCACAAACCGTAAAGGACACCACTGACAATCGGTCCGCGGACGGTGCCCGCTGTCCCGCCGAACGGCTCCGGCCAGGCGCCCGCGGGCGTCCGGCCGGTTGTCAACTGCTAGATCTCGCCGCGCAGTTTGGCGAGCGCCTCGGCGAGGATCGCCTCGCCGTCCGCATCGCTGCGCCGCTCCCGTACGTACGCGAGGTGCGTCTTGTACGGCTCGGTGCGCGGCGGGTCCGGCGGGTTGTCCCGGTCCTGTCCGGCCGGGAAGCCGCAGCGCGGGCAGTCCCAGGTCTCGGGAACCTGCGCGTCGCTGGCGAAGCTGGGCTGCGTCTCGTGCCCGTTGGAGCACCAGAAGGAGATGCGCAGACGCGGGGCGGACTCGCCCCGCTCGGCCTCGCCCATCGGCCCCGCCCCGACCCGGCTTCCTCGGATCGCGTTGCCACTTGCCACGGTCGTAACTCCCTGCGTGATGGTGCCGCGAAGCGAGTCGGCGTTCCGCTCCGCTGCGAGCGCCTCAGTCTACGTAAGGCCCAACGCGCGTCCAGTGATGGGAGTTACCGTCCCCTCAACCAGACGCAAGCCCCATGATAGGCCGCGCTCAGAGGCACGTACCTAACATGGGGCCTTACGTTCGCAACGTATGCGTCACTCAGCTGTTCGTCTTCATGAGCATGCCGAGCACGATGATGCACGCGAACCACAGCAGACCGATCACCACGGTGATCCGGTCGAGGTTTCGCTCGGCGACCGAGGAGCCGCCGACGGACGACTGCATGCCGCCACCGAACATGTCGGAGAGACCGCCGCCCTTCCCCTTGTGCATCAGCACCAGCAGCATCAGCAGCAGGCTGAAGACGATCAGGGCGATCGAGAACCCCAAAACCACGGCTGGACCAACTTCCTCGGATTCGGATGGACGCATTCGGATGGACGACGGGGGCCGGCAGGTACCTACCAGCCCCCGCAAGGGTACGACGTATCTCCGCTGCCGCCTACTCGCGGCGCCGCCGGGCCGCCTCCGGGGCGGGCCCGGCCGGGGCCGCGCCCCGGTGGCTCACTGGTCGCGGAAGCGGACGATCTTGACGAACTCGTCGGAGTCCAACGAGGCGCCGCCGACCAGGGCGCCGTCGACATCGGGCTGGGCCATGATCTCGGCGACGTTGCCCGACTTCACGGAGCCGCCGTACTGGATGCGCACCTTGTCGGCCACGTCCTGCGAGTACAGCTCGGCGATCTTGCCGCGGATGGCCGCGCACACCTCCTGGGCGTCCGCGGCACCGCAGACCTTGCCGGTGCCGATGGCCCACACGGGCTCGTAGGCGATCACGATCGTCTCGGCCTGCTCGGCCGTGAGGTCCTTCAGACCGCCCTCGACCTGGGCGAGGGTGTGCGTGACATGGTCACCCGCCTCACGGACGTCCAGTTCCTCGCCGACGCAGAGGATCGGGGTCAGGCCGTGCTTGAAGGCGGTCTTGGCCTTGGCGTTGACCTGCTCGTCGGTCTCGCGGTGGTACTGGCGGCGCTCGGAGTGGCCGATGACCACGTACGTGCACTTCAGCTTGGCCAGCATCGGTCCGGAGATCTCGCCGGTGTAGGCACCGGAGTCATGCGCCGAGACGTCCTGGGCGCCGTACTTGATCTTGAGCTTGTCGCCGTCGACCAGGGTCTGCACGGAGCGCAGGTCGGTGAAGGGCGGCAGGACGGCGACCTCTACGGCCTCGTAGTCCTTGTCGGCCAGGGCGAAGGCGAGCTTCTGGACGTGTGCGATGGCCTCCAGGTGGTTGAGGTTCATCTTCCAGTTGCCCGCCATCAGCGGCGTGCGCGTGCTCATGCTTGGTCGTCCTCCAGTGCGGCGAGGCCGGGGAGCGTCTTGCCCTCTAGGTATTCGAGGGAGGCGCCGCCACCGGTCGAGATGTGGCCGAATGCGGTCTCGTCGAAGCCGAGCGTGCGCACGGCCGCGGCGGAGTCTCCGCCGCCGACGACGGTGAAGCCGTCCGTGTCGACGAGGGCCTGGGCGACCGTCTTGGTGCCCTCGGCGTAGTCGGGGTGCTCGAAGACGCCCATGGGACCGTTCCAGAAGACGGTCGCGGCGTCGGCGAGCCTGGCGGCATACAGCTCGCCGGTCCTCGGGCCGATGTCCAGGCCCATCTGGTCGGCGGGGATCTTGTCGGCGTCGACCACGGAGTGCTCGGTCGCCGCCTTGGCCTTCAGGTCCGGGAAGGCGGGGGCGACCACCACGTCGACCGGGAGCAGCAGCTCGACGCCCTGCTTCTCGGCACGTTCCAGGTACTCGGTGACCGCCGCGAGCTGGTCCTCCTGGACGAGGGAGACGCCGATCTCGTAGCCCTTGGCCTTCAGGAAGGTGTAGGCCATGCCGCCGCCGATGAGCAGCCGGTCGGCCTTGCCGAGCAACTCGTCGATGACGGCGAGCTTGTCGGAGACCTTCGCGCCGCCGAGCGCGACGGCGTAGGGACGCTTGACGTCCTCGGTGAGCTTCTTCAGCACCCCGACCTCGGTGGCGATGAGGTGGCCGGCGTAGTGCGGCAGCCGGGCCGGGAGGTCGAAGACGGAGGCGTGCTTGCGGTGCACGGCGCCGAAGCCGTCACCGACGTAGATGTCCGCGAGGGCGGCCAGCCGGTCGGCGAACTCGCCGCGCTCGGTGTCGTCCTTGGAGGTCTCGCCGGGGTTGAAGCGCAGGTTCTCGATGACCGCGACCTGGCCGGGCTGCAGTCCGTCCACGGCGCCGTGGGCGGCGGGGCCGACGGTGTCCTGGGCGAACGCGACCGGCGCGCCGAGGAGTTCACCCAGCCGCTCCGCCGCGGGCAGCAGCGAGAACACGGGGTCCGGGGCGCCCTTGGGGCGGCCCAGGTGGGAGGCGACGACGACCTTGGCGCCCGCCTCGGCGAGGGCCTTGATGGTGGGCAGGACGGCGCGGATGCGGCCGTCGTCGGTGATGATGCCGTCGGCGAGCGGGACATTGAGGTCGGCGCGGACGAAGACCCGCTTGCCGTCGACGCCTTCGGCGAGGAGTTCGTCGATCGTCTTCATGGATGGGACTCCCGGATGGGGCTCGTGATCGTACGAGGGCTGAACATGCGCGGAAGGGCTCGGACCGCGCGCGGTGGCGCTGCCCGAGCCCTGCACTCACATCGAAGTGGCGCCTGGTGTGGCGATCAGAGCTGGCCGCCGACGAAGACGGTCAGGTCGACGAGGCGGTTGGAGTAGCCCCACTCGTTGTCGTACCAGCCGATGACCTTCACGTTCTTGCCCTCCTGGACCATGGTCAGGGAGGAGTCGAAAGTACAGGACGCCGGGGCGTTGACGATGTCGGAGGAGACGATCGGGTCCTCCGTGTAGTCGAGGAGGCCCTTCAGCTCGCCTTCGGCGGCCTTCTGGAAGGCGGCGTTGACCTCTTCCTTGGTGACCTCGCGGCCCAGTTCGACGACCAGGTCGGTCACGGAGCCGGTCGGGACCGGGACGCGCATGGCGATGCCGTCCAGCTTGCCCTTGAGCTGCGGCAGCACCAGGGCGGTGGCCTTGGCGGCGCCGGTGGTGGTCGGGATGATGTTCTCCGCGGCGGCCCGGGCACGGCGCAGGTCCTTGTGCGGGAAGTCCAGGATGCGCTGGTCGTTGGTGTACGCGTGCACCGTCGTCATCAGGCCCTTGACGATGCCGAAGTTCTCGTCCAGGACCTTCGCCATCGGCGCCACACAGTTGGTGGTGCAGGAGGCGTTGGAGATGACGTGGTGGTTGGCCGCGTCGTACTTGTCCTGGTTGACGCCCATCACGATGGTGATGTCCTCATCCTTGGCCGGAGCCGAGATGATGACCTTCTTGGCGCCGCCGGCGAGGTGCTTGGCGGCGTCCTCACGCTTGGTGAAGATGCCGGTCGACTCGATGACGAGGTCGACGCCCAGCTCGCCCCACGGAATGTTGGCGGGGTCGCGCTCGGAGAGCACCTTGATGGAGTGGCCGTCGACGGTGATGGTGTCGGCGGTGTGGGAGACCTCCTGCTTGAGGCGGCCCAGGATGGTGTCGTACTTCAGCAGGTGAGCGGTGGTCGCGGTGTCACCCAGGTCGTTGACAGCCACGATCTCGATGTCTGCACCCTGCTCCAGCAGCGCGCGGAAGTAGTTACGACCGATGCGGCCAAAGCCGTTGATGCCTACGCGGATCGTCACGAACCGATCTCCTCGTTGGTACGCCGACTTTCGTTTGCCGGCGAGCTGTATGGGATGTCCCCGACCACCCACGACCCTACCTCCCCGAGGCCGCGTCGGTGACATCGAGACGCCCCATACACGACACGACGGCCTGTACCCGTCAGTAGGGTGATGGACCGCCCGGCCCGCCGCCACCGCGCGACGGGCCGGGACACGTCCGCGGGCGTCCGACGGCATCGGACCGTCGATTTCACCGTTTCGAGGGACGCGCCGCGCTGGGGCCGCCAGGGAAGTCACTCCAAAGTGCTGTCCGCGACGGCGAGTTGACGCGACCGGCGGGTGCGCGCCGACGCGGCCGGCTCTCGCCCGCCCCGTGCGCCCACACCCCATGGCGTCGGCCGGCCTCACCCTTCTCTTCTCTGGCCGGGCAGGCCCTTCCCCGGTTCCGCACCCGGATCGGGCACTCGGCCCGCCCGTCCGATCCCTGACCGCCGTCGCACTCCTCGAAACGCGAGCACCCGTCAGGTCGGCGCGCTCTCCTCGGCGTCGACCGGCTCCGCCGTCGACTGATCCCCCGCTGCCCAAGTCTCCTGAAGGGCTGCCCATGTCTCCTGATCGGCCCCTCCGCCGTCGGGGGCAGGGGCGTCAGCCTGTGGCGCGGGGGGGCGAGGCCGGTGGCGGAGCGGGTCCGTCAGCCCGCCAGGTTGTCCGCCATCTCCTCGGTGAGGTTGGCCTCCGTGCCCGGGATGCCCAGGTCGGCGGCGCGCTTGTCGGCCATGGCGAGCAGTCGGCGGATCCGGCCGGCGACCGCGTCCTTGGTCAACGGCGGGTCGGCAAGCGCTCCCAGCTCCTCCAGGGAGGCCTGCTTGTGCTCCATGCGCAGCCGGCCGGCGGCGGCAAGGTGCTCGGGAACCTCCTCGCCCAGGATCTCCAGGGCCCGCTGGACACGCGCGCCCGCCGCGACGGCCGCACGCGCGGAGCGCCGCAGATTCGCGTCGTCGAAGTTGGCGAGCCGGTTGGCCGTGGCACGGACCTCGCGGCGCATCCGCCGCTCCTCCCAGGCCAGCACGGACTCATGCGCGCCGAGGCGGGTGAGCAGGGCGCCGATCGCGTCGCCGTCGCGCACCACCACGCGGTCCACGCCGCGCACCTCGCGGGCCTTCGCCGCGATCGACAGCCGACGGGCGGCGCCGACCAGGGCGAGCGCGGCCTCCGGACCCGGGCAGGTCACCTCAAGGGAGGAGGAGCGGCCCGGCTCGGTCAGCGAGCCGTGCGCCAGGAAAGCCCCACGCCAGGCGGCCTCGGCATCGCAGGTGGCCCCCGAGACCACCTGCGGGGGCAGGCCCCGGATCGGGCGCCCCCGGCCGTCGACGAGCCCCGTCTGCCGGGCCAGCTGGTCGCCCCCCGCGACCACCCGCACGACGTAGCGCGAACCGCGGCGCAGCCCGCCGGGCGCCATCACGATCAGCTCCGAGCTGTGCCCGAAGATCTCCAGAATGTCCCGCTTGAGCCGGCGGGCCGCCATCGCGGTGTCCAGCTCCGCCTCGATCACAATGCGCCCGCTCACCAGGTGAAGGCCGCCGGCGAACCGCAAAATGGCGGAGACCTCCGCCTTTCTGCAGCAGGTCCGGGTGACGGGGAGCCGGGAGATCTCGTCCTTCACCGCTGCCGTCATCGCCATGGGCCGATCCTTCCATGCATCCGAAAAATACGGTCGTACGCGGCGGCCAACAGCTCCGGGTCATGCCGGGGAGAGCCGTCGGTCCGGGCCACCGGCGCCAGCTCGACCGCCGCCCCGAGCCGCTTGGCGGCCTCGGTGAGCGATTCCCGGTCGGGCACGGCGGCTTCGTCGGCCAGCACCACGTCCAGGGCGAGTTTAGGGGCGTGTCGCCCCAAAACCTCCAAATGACGCTGCGGGGAGAAGCCTTCGGTTTCTCCCGGCTGCGGAGCGAGGTTCAGGGACAGCACACGGCGCGCCTTGGTGTTGGTGAGGGCGTCCAGCAGTTCGGGCACGAGCAGGTGCGGGATGACCGAGGAGAACCAGGAGCCGGGGCCGAGCACCACCCAGTCCGCGTCCAGGACCGCCGCGACGGCCTCGGGCACGGCCGGCGGATCGTGCGGCACGACATGCACCGACTGCACTTCGCCGGGTGTCAGCGCCACCGTCGCCTGCCCGCGCACCGTGGCCACCTGCTCCGGCCGGGCCGGATCATGGCCCTTGACCAGAGCCTGGAGTTCCAGCGGCACGGCCGACATGGGCAGCACCCGGCCGTGCGCGCCGAGCAGCTTGCCGACCAGGTCCAGGGCCTGCACATGGTCGCCGAGCTGCTCCCACAGGGCGACGATCAGCAGATTGCCGACCGCGTGATCGTGCAGATCGCCCTCGGACTCGAAGCGGTGCTGGATGACCCGGGCCCAGGTCTGGCCCCAGTCGTCGTCCCCGCACAGCGCGGCCAGCGCCTTGCGCAGGTCCCCGGGTGGCAGCACGCCCAGTTCGTCGCGCAGCCGCCCGCTGGAGCCGCCGTCGTCGGCCACGGTGACGACGGCGGTGAGGTCGCCGGTGATCCGGCGCAGCGCGGCCAGCGAGGCGGACAGGCCCATGCCGCCGCCCAGGGCGACGACCTTGGGCTGGGTGCCCCGGCGGCGCGGCCGGGCACCCCGGGACTCGGAGGGGCGGCTCGCACGTGCCTCGGGGACCGCCAGACGCAGCCTGCTCAGCCGCGGAGTACGTGGCGTCATTCCCGTCCCATGTCCCGGTGCACGACCACCGTCTCCACGCCCTCGGCCGCGAGCCGCGCGGCCAGCTTCTCCGACATGGCCACCGAGCGGTGCTTGCCGCCGGTACAGCCGATGGCGATGGTCACATAGCGCTTGCCCTCGCGGCGGTAGCCTGCCGCGATGAGGCGCAGCAGTTCGGCGTACCGGTCGAGGAACTCCTTGGCGCCGGGCTGGTTGAAGACGTACGCGGCGACCTCCTCGTGCACCCCTGTGTACGGGCGCAGCTCCGGGACCCAGTGCGGATTGGGCAGGAAGCGCATGTCCGCCACCAGGTCGGCGTCGACCGGGAGGCCGTACTTGAAGCCGAAGGACATCACCGTGGCCCGCAGCTCGGGCTCCTCCTCTCCGGCGAACTGGGCGTCCATCTTGGCGCGCAGCTCGTGCACGTTCAGGCTGGAGGTGTCGATCACCAGGTCGGCGTCGCCGCGCAGCTCGCGCAGCAGCTCACGCTCGGCGGCGATGCCGTCGACGATGCGGCCGTCGCCCTGCAGGGGGTGCGGGCGGCGCACGGACTCGAAGCGGCGCACCAGGGCCTCGTCGGAGGACTCCAGGAACACGATCCGCCGGGTGACCCCACGGGTGTCGAGGTCGGCGAGGGATTCCCGCAGGTTGTCGAAGAAGCGCCGGCCGCGTACGTCGACGACGACCGCGATCCGGGCCACGTTGCCCTGGGAACGGGCACCCAGCTCGACCATGGTCGGGATCAGGGCGGGCGGAAGGTTGTCGACGACGAACCAGCCCAGGTCCTCCAGGCACTTCGCGGCTGTCGAGCGGCCCGCTCCCGACATGCCGGAGATGATCACCAGCTCGGGGATGGCCGCCTCGGGGACCCCGGCCGTCGTGATGTCCGTGCTCACTGCCTCTCCGTTTTCCCGAACCGCTTGCTGCGGCTGATCCTCGCTCGCTTCCTTGTGCTTTCGATCTCGTTCCGCTGTGTGCTGTGCGTCGTGCTCGGTCATCTCTCCTGCCCCCGTCGTTCGTCCAGGGCGCCCGCGGTCACGGGCTCCCCCGAGGAACCCCCCGTCGTATCGGGTTCCTCGTCTTCAATGATCTCTCCGGTCGCCGTGTTCACGGCGGGTGCGGCCGGGGCCGCCCGGGCGAAGGCCGCGGCAATGGTCTCGGCCGTCTTGCGGCCGATGCCGGGCACCTCCTGGATCTGGTCGATTGTCGCGGACCGCAGCTTCTTCACCGAGCCGAAATGCTTGATCAACGCCTGTTTGCGGGTGTCGCCGAGGCCCGGCACGTCGTCCAGGGGGCCGGCCCGGAACCGCTTGGCACGCTTGGCGCGCTGGTAGGTGATGGCGAACCGGTGCGCCTCGTCACGGACGCGCTGGAGCAGATAAAGGCCCTCACTGGTGCGGGGCAGGACCACCGGGTCGTCGTCGTGGGGCAGCCAGACCTCTTCCAGCCGCTTGGCGAGGCCGCAGACGGCGATGTCGTCGATGCCCAGCTCGTCCAGGGCTCTCTTGGCGGCCGCGACCTGCGGCCGGCCGCCGTCGACGACGACCAGTTGCGGCGGGTAGGCGAACTTCCTGGGACGGCCGTCCTCGTCCTTGAGGCCGTTCTCCCCGTCCTCGTCCACCCACTCGCCCGTCTTCTCCTTGTCGGCGAGATAGCGCTTGAAGCGGCGGGTGATCACCTCGTGCATGGAGCGGACGTCGTCCTGGCCCTCGAAGCCCTTGATCTGGAAGCGGCGGTACTCGCTCTTGCGCTGAAGCCCGTCCTCGAAGACGACCATGGAGGCCACCACGTCCTCGCCCTGGAGGTGCGAGATGTCGTAGCACTCGATCCGGAGGGGTGCGCTGTCCAGGTCGAGGGCGTCGGCGATCTCCTCCAGGGCGCGCGAGCGGGTGGTCAGGTCGGAGGCGCGCTTGGTCTTGTGCAGGGCGAGCGCCTGCTGTGCGTTGCGCTGCACGGTCTCCATCAGTGCCTTCTTGTCACCGCGCTGCGGGATGCGCAGGGAGACATTGGACCCGCGGCGCCCGGTGAGCCAATCCTGCACGGGTTCGACCGGCTCCGGCAGTGCGGGGACCAGGACCTCCTTGGGCACGGCATCCCCCTTCTCCTCGCCGTAGAGCTGCTGGAGAGCGTGCTCGACGAGGGCGCCGGTGGTGACCTCCTCCACCTTGTCGGTCACCCAGCCCCGCTGGCCGCGCACCCGCCCGCCGCGGACATGGAAGATCTGGAGAGCCGCCTCCAGTTCGTCCTCGGCGACGGCGATCAGGTCGGCGTCGGTCGCGTCGGCGAGCACGACCGCGTTCTTCTCCATGGCCTTCTTCAGGGCCTCTATGTCGTCGCGCAGGCGGGCGGCCCGCTCGTACTCCATCTCCTCGGCCGCCTCCATCATCTGCCGCTCCAAGCGGCGCAGATATGTGCCCGTGCGGCCGGCCATGAAGTCGCAGAACTCCCCGGCCAGTTCGCGATGGTCCTCGGCGGAGATCCGGCCGACGCAGGGCGCCGAGCACTTGCCGATGTAGCCGAGCAGGCAGGGGCGGCCGGTGCGGGCGGCGTTCTTGAAGACACCGGCCGAGCAGGTGCGCACCGGGAAGACCCTCAGCAGCAGGTCGACCGTGTCGCGGATGGCCCAGGCATGCCCGTACGGCCCGAAGTAGCGGACGCCCTTCTTCTTGTGACCGCGCATCACCTGCACGCGCGGGAACTCCTCGTTCATCGTCACCGCGAGGTAGGGGTAGCTCTTGTCGTCGCGGTACTTGACGTTGAACCGGGGGTCGAACTCCTTGATCCAGGAGTACTCCAGCTGCAGCGCCTCGACCTCCGTGGACACGACGGTCCACTCCACGGACGCGGCCGTGGTGACCATCGTCCGGGTGCGCGGGTGGAGGTTCGCCAGGTCCTGGAAGTAGTTCGCCAGGCGCTGACGCAGGCTCTTCGCCTTTCCGACGTAGATCACCCGGCGGTGCTCGTCACGGAACCTGTACACCCCGGGAGAGTCCGGAATCTCTCCCGGCTTGGGGCGGTAGCTGGAGGGATCGGCCATGTCTCACACCCTACTGTCGGGCGGGGACAGTCCGACGGGCCTGTGGACAACGCCGCTCCGCCCCTCGGTATCGAGCCATGTTTCGAGGGCGCCCCCGGCGATCCGCCGCTGCGGCGCACCGACCGCCTCGTCACCCGTCAGCGCTGCCGCTGTGGGGAACGCGGGGTGGGGCGACGCGTGCGGGGCGGGGCTGGGCGGGGCTCGGGGTGGTGGCAGTGGGACGGTGGCGGCGGATCCTCGGTGCTCGGTGGCCGGACGGGTGGGGCGGAGGGCGAGGCGGCTGGTCACGGGGGCGGAGGGACCCTCGGTGGCCGGACGGGTGGGGCGGAGGCGAGGCGGCCGGCCACGGAGACGGGAGGGGCCCTCAGTGTCCGGACGGGCGGCTGGCTGTCGAGCAAGGCCGGCCTGTGCCGCAGCCGAGGCGGCGGGCCGTGCGCCGCGGTCACGGCGGCCGACCGCGTACGCGCAGTTCCACGGGCCCCTTCAAGGCCCTGCCGCCAGCAACCATGCCAACCGGGCCGGGGCGGCTGCCCACCGTGGGACGTCGCGCCGCCTACCGCGGTTGGGCCCGAGGTGTTGTCGGGGATTGGTCAACACGCTTCAATGCGGTGGAACTCGGGACCGTGAACGACGGTGCGCGAATAGTCGTACGGATATGCGGGCGTCCCCGGCCACCACCGCGGTGACCCCGGAAGACCCGCGCGAACGGTCTGACCCGCCGTAGCGAACCCTCACAGAAAGGCCCCTGTGCATGCGGCACGGCACACAGCACGCGGACCTCGCCAGCGAGGAACTGCACACGGCCCTGCGGGGCGGCCCCTTCCATGTCGCACTGCGCGCCGCGATCGCCGCCCGCGGCCTGCCGCTCCAGCGCGTCCAGCACCATCTGTCGCGTCACGGGGTCAAGGTCGGTGTCACGAGCCTGAGTTACTGGCAGCAGGGTGCCCGGCGACCACAGCGCCCGGAGTCGCTGCGGGCCGTTCGCGCGCTGGAGGAGATACTCAAGCTGCCGGAGGAGTCACTGATCCGGCTGCTCGCCGAGACCGACGAGGTTCCGACCGCCCAGCGCCCCGCGGCCCGCTCGTACCGCTCCCGGATAGAGGCCTCCGGCGTCCTGAACCGGCTCCAGGCCGAGCTGGGCTGGAACCTCGACGGGGGACTGCACGCGCTGGGCCACCACGAGCGAGTACGGGTGGGCGCGCGCCGTGAACTGGCCGGCCGTGAGTCGCACCACATCGTGCGGGCACACCGCGACGGGGTCGACCGCTTCGTGGCCGTCCATCACGGCGACCCGGGCTGCGCGCCCGACCGGATGACGGTGCACGCCCTGGAGAACTGCCGCACGGGACGCGTCCGTTGGGACCAGCACACCGGTGTCCTGGTCGCCGAGCTGCTCTTCGGCACCCGATTGCGCTCGGGTGACACCTTCCTGTTCCGGTACGGCGTCGAGGACGGCACGGCCGGACCCTCGCGCGAGTACATGCGCGGCTTCGCCTTCCCCGGCGGTCAGTACGCCCTCCAGGTGCGTTTCGACGCGGACGCCCTCCCGGCCCGCTGTCATCGCTTCACTCAGCACTCCGCCGCGGCACCGCGCAGCGGTCGGCAGGAACTGCCGCTCAGCGGGGTGCACCGCTCGGTGCACCTGGTCGAGCCGCGGGTGCGGCCGGGCATCATCGGGATCGGCTGGCACTGGGAGTGACCTCGCCGCCCCGCTGATCAGGCGCCGGGCCCCGCGATGAGCTTGCCGCCGGACGCCTTCACCGGCAGTTCGGGAAGCGGCTCGGTGGCCGGCGCCTGCACCACCTTGCCCGTCATGGCGTCGAACTCGCTTCCGTGGCAGGGGCAGATCAGCGTCGTCCCCTCCAGCTTGTTGATGGGGCACCCGGCGTGTGTGCAGATGGTGCTGTATGCCTTGAGCGTGCCCCCGGAGTCCCTGCTGACCACGACGTTGTGGTCCCGGTACAGCTGGGCGCCGCCCTGGGCGACCTCGCTCTCGGCGCCGAGTTCCACCGGAGCGGTCGGCGTCGCGTCCGATGTGGTCCCGCCCGCTGCCGAACAGGCGGCGAGTCCGAGCCCGGCCACCGGTGCGACGGCGGCTCCCCGAAGGACGGTACGACGACTTGCGGAGGGTCGGGCGGGCATCGAGGTCTCCACTGGTCAGGGGTTCCTACGTTGTTCGTGGGTTGGACGGCGTCGACCCTATCCGGCGACCCGCCCCGCGGTTCGCCCAGGGTGGCCGGGCATGGGTGACGAGGGGCGAAGGTGGAGGCCCCGAGCTGGCGATATGCCGACGTAAGCGTTTGCGCAAGCGCTTACGTGCACCCCTCGGATGAGGTACTTTCCCGGCCAGAACGACCGCCGCAGCCCGCTGGGAGGAAGCGCGATGCCCACCATGGCCGACGTGGCACGGAGAGCCGGCGTCTCCGTGGCGACCGTCTCCCATGTGCTGAACGGCACGCGTCCCGTGCTGCCCCGTACCCGTCAGGCCGTGCTGGACGCGGTCGACCGGCTGGGATACACGCCCAACACCCTCGCCCGCTCCCTGGTGACCTCCCGGACCCGCTCCATCGGGCTCGCGGTGTCGGCGATCAGCAACCCCTACTTCACCGAGATCCTCCAGGGTGTCGAGGCCGGCGCTCTGGAGGAGGGCTACGGCCTGCTGATCGCCGATCCGCACGACGACCCACGGCACGAACGCAAGGTCGTCCAACTGCTCCACGAGCGACGCGTGGACGGCATGATCGTCGCCCCGTCCGCCGATCCGCGCGACCTCCTCGCCTACCTCGGCCGCCATGCCGTACCCACGGTGTTCCTGGACCGGTTGATCGGCGACCACCTCGACGGGTCGACCGCCGACGCGCCACCGCCCTTCGACCAGGTCTGCTCCGAGGGCGCCGAGCCCATGGCACGGCTGGTCACCCATCTCGCCGGACTGGACCATCGCCGGATCGGCCTGGTCGCCGGACTGCCCGGGCTCAGCACCACCGGCGAAAGGATCGCCGGCTACCGCGACGGCCTGGCCGCCGCCGGTCTCCCCCACGACGAACGCCTCGTTGTGCCGGGCAACTCCGAGCCGGCCGGTGGCGAACGGGCGACGGCGGCCCTGCTGACCCTCGCCGCTCCGCCCACGGCCCTCCTCACCGCCAACAACGCGATGACCATCGGTGCCCTGCAAGCCCTGAAGGACCGGGGCCTGCGGGTGCCGGACGACATCGCCCTGTGCTGTTTCGACGACTTCCCCTGGGCGGACCTCTTCTCGCCCCGGCTCACCGCGATCGCCCAGCCCAGCAGGGAGATCGGCGCACAGGCCGTCCGCGTACTGCTGGACCGTCTGGCCGCACCGGACCGCCCCGCGCGGACGGTCAGGCTCCCGTGTGCCTTTGTGCACCGCACATCGTGCGGCTGCCCGGAGCCCTCCGTGCGGACCGGGCCGCCGGAGCCCGCCAAGGAACCCCGACACCACGTGCAACCGGACCAGTCCGAGCAGCCCACGAAAGGAAGCGTCTCGTGATCGTCGTCGCCGGTGAGGCCCTGATCGACCTGGTACCGCAGGGCACGGGTGCCCTGGCGGAGCTGAAGCCGGCGCTCGGCGGCGGCCCCTACAACACGGCCGTGGCCCTCGGCCGTCTGGGCTCCCCGACCGCCTTCTGCTCGCGCACCTCCTACGACGCCTTCGGTGAGGCCCTGCTCGACGGGTTGCGCGGCGCGGGTGTCGACGTCTCGGGCGTGCAGCGCGGCACGGAGCCGACGACGCTCGCGGTCGCCACCATCGACGGGGCCGGTTCGGCCGCCTACTCCTTCTACGTCGACGGCACCGCCGACCGCCTGTTCGCGGCCCCGGCCGCCCTCCCGGCCGGGGCGCGCGCCGTGTCCTTCGGTACCTGCTCGCTCGTCCTGGAGCCGGCGGCGAGCGCCTACGAGGAGCTGATGCGGACCGCCTCCGGGCAGGGACTGTTCACCGCGCTCGACCCGAACATCCGCACGGGCCTGATCGCGGACCCGGACGCCTACCGGGTCCGCTTCCGCGGCTGGCTGCCCTCCGTGACGCTGCTGAAGCTCTCGGAGGAGGACGCCGAGTGGCTGGGCGGCAGCCCGCGCGAGTGGCTGGCCGCGGGCCCCTCGGCCGTCGTGGTCACCCGGGGTGGTGACGGGCTCACCGCCTTCACCCGGGACGGCGCGGAGTACTCCGTGCCCGGTGAGAAGGTCGACGTCATCGACACGATCGGTGCCGGCGACACGGTGAACGCGGCCCTGCTGCACGGACTGTCCGCGCAGGGCGCCCTGTCCGCCGGGGCGCTCACGGGCCTGAGCGCCGACGGCTGGACTCGGCTGCTGCGGTTCGCGGCACGTGCGGCGGCGATCACGTGCTCGCGGGCGGGGGCGGAGCCGCCGTACGCCGCCGAACTGGGCGAGTTGTAGGGGCGTCGGCGGCGGGAGGTACGCAGCGGCTTCGAGGGCCCTTCGAGGGCGGTTTCCTTGATGTTGTTGTCAAGGTTCGACCGGGCCTGCGGTTCGTGGGAGCGGCGAAACCGCGGGGCCGGGGTGGCTATTGATGGAACGAGCGGCGGGCCGCCGGGGGGGTCCCCGGGGGGGGCGGGGTTTGTGGGTATGGGTAGGTGGCGGCGGGGCCCGCC